>DVLU01000098.1 GCA_018715365.1 Candidatus Ornithomonoglobus intestinigallinarum
TTTTTTCTTAAAAACATGAAAAATTTACATACGGCAAAAGGCGGCGGACTATTCCCCGTAGCCGGCGGCGTAAGCAAGCTCTTCTTCTATTCTAAGGAGCTCGTTATATTTGGCAACTCTGTCGGTTCTTGAGGGCGCGCCCGTTTTTATCTGTCCCGAATTTACGCCGGCGGCTATATGGGCTATTGTTGTGTCCTCGCTTTCGCCGCTGCGGTGTGAAATTATCGTTGTATAGGAGTTTCGCTTTGCAAGCTCTATTGCGTCGAGCGTTTCGGTGAGTGTGCCTATTTGATTAAGCTTTATGAGGATTGAGTTTGCCGCGCCGGCGCGAATGCCGCGCTCCAGGCGCTCCGGGTTTGTGACGAACAAATCGTCGCCGACGAGCTGTATTTTATTCCCCAAACGCTCCGTTATAACGCGCCAGCCGTCCCAATCATCTTCGCCGAGCGGGTCCTCGATTGAAAATATCGGATACGACGAAGCAAGGTATTCCCAGTAATTTATAAGCTCCGCCGCCGTTTTTTGCTCTTTTGATTTTATAAGCGTATATGTGCCGTCCTTATCCGTCCATTCCGATGCGGCGGCGTCGAGAGCGATTTTAAAATCCCCGCCCGGCTTGTATCCCGCCTTTTCAACGGCCGAAACGATGAGCCTGAGCGCCTCCTCGTCGCTGCTTAAATTCGGCGCGAAGCCGCCCTCGTCCCCGACGGCCGTTGTCATGCCGCCGTCGGAAAGCAGCTTTTTGAGCGAATAAAACACCTCGCTGCATTGGCGCAGCCCTTCGGCAAAGCTCGGCGCGCCGAACGGCATGATCATAAATTCCTGAATGTTTACGTTATTGTTTGCGTGTGCGCCGCCGTTTAAGATATTCATCATCGGAATGGGCATAACGTGAGCATTTGCGCCGCCGATATATCTGTACAGCGGCAGACCGGCGGACGCGGCCGCCGCCTTTGCCGCGGCAAGCGATACGGCAAGAATTGCGTTTGCGCCCAAATTTGATTTGTTCGGCGTGCCGTCAAGCTCTATAAGGCGCATATCGAGAAAGCGCTGCGAAAACGCGTTCATGCCGATTATCTCGTCGGCTATTATTTCGTTTACGTTCTTTACGGCACGAAGCACGCCCTTTCCGCCGTAGCGGGCGGTATCGCCGTCGCGCAGTTCGGCTGCCTCAAAAGCTCCGGTGGATGCGCCGGACGGAACGATTGCCCGTCCGCACCCGTCGGGCGTATGCACCTCCGCTTCAACTGTCGGATTGCCGCGGGAGTCGAGCACCTCGCGCGCAAATACGTCGATTATTTCTGCATATTTTTTCAATAGGCTCAGTCCTTTCACATAATAATGCAGCTTTAGTATAGGCAGACAAGACAAAAATATACATTGACTAAGCCGGAAAAACAGTGTATAATGAGGTTGCAGTGCTTTACTGCAACAAAAGCCTCCGAAAACGCAGACCGGTTTGCGGTATGCTTGTATCGGGCGCATAATGCGCCCGCAGAATTACTCATTTGAAATTATAAAGAGAGGAATGATTTGATGTTAAAAAGAAAAATAGCGGCGGCTTTGGCGGCGGTATGCGTCATGGCGCCCGTTTCATCGTTTGCCTCCGGAGCTATCCCGGATCATCGCGGGACGAGCATGGAGGGAATAGCAATAGGCACGGAGTCGGTAAATTCGAACGTAAAATCATATTTTGATTTGTTTAAGGAATACGGCGACCAATACGGCGTTGACCCGAATCTCCTTGCATCGATATGCCAGCAGGAGTCGTCGGGAATAAACTGGAGCCATCGTGACGACGGAAGCGAAATGCCGGCGTGGGGCATAATGCAGATAGAATATTCGCTTGAAAATGCTTTTGCGCAGTTCGGCAAGGAGACGACCGGCGTTGAATGGACGCTTGAGGACAGGCTCGATCCCGAAAAGAGCATAAGCTTTGCGGCGCATCTTATATCGGAGATGCTTATACATTACGACTGCGACTACTTAAAAATGATACAGGGCTATAATTTCGGGCAGACGGTGCTTGACAGGATAATAGCCGCCAAGGGCGACGGCTGGATGAGCGAAAGGGCAAACGCAAAAAGCTACGTTCAGAACTGGCAGTATGCCACATACGGCGATGCGCAGTATGTGGAGCACGTTTTAAGATATTATAAGCAGTACATGGTATATTCCGGCGCGAAGGTAAGAGTAAACGGCGAGCTTGTCAAGTTTGAAAATCAATATCCGATAATAGAAAACGACAGGACGCTTATCCCGATACGCGGGCTGCTTGAGAGCCTCGGCGCGGAGGTTGAATGGGATCATGCGAATTACAATGCGATAGTGGAGAGGGACGGCGTCAGGGTTGTGCTGCCCATAGGCTCGCAGACTGCTTACGTAAACGGCAACGCCGTAGAGCTTGACGTCCCCGCGGAGCTCCGCAACGGCAGGACGATGGTTCCTTTGAGATTTATAACCGATAATTTCGGCATAGATATTACATGGGATCAGGATACGAGAACGGTAAATATAGATAA
>DVLU01000099.1 GCA_018715365.1 Candidatus Ornithomonoglobus intestinigallinarum
GATAGACGAAGCAAGCAGCAGGTATCGTATACCCGTAAAAATTTTAAAGGAATATGAAAGCTGGGGTTTGTGCAGTGAAGTGAAAAAGGTGATGGGAACATGGAACTACGATGACAGCGACATCGAACGGTTAAGTACAATCATGACGCTGCACGATATTGGTTTTTCCAATGATGAAGTACGGGAGTATATGGAGCTGCTGTGCCAAGGAGCGTCAACCGAAGAAAAAAGGCTGTCCATGTTAAATGCAAAACGGAAAGGGACGCTGGATGAGATTCATTTCAAAGAAAAACAGCTTGACCGTTTAGACTATCTCCGCTTTGAAATCCAAAAAAATTTTAATCAATAGAAAGGCAAATGATGACAAGATGAAATATTTATCATACGAAGAATTTGAAAAAGCGAATATGTTTGGAAAAGGCAGCTTGAATGAAGCCTTTGCACAGTATTTTATCGGGAATTCTTTTTTGAATCCGCCCACAAACCCGAAAGAAACGGCAGTTTTCCTTGCGAATGTAACGTTTGAACCGGGCTGCCGAAACAACTGGCATATCCACCATGCTTCAAGCGGCGGCGGGCAGATTTTAATCTGCACCGCGGGCGAAGGGTGGTACGCAGAAGAAAGCAAACCGCCCGTTTCCCTCACCGCGGGAACGGTAATTACAATCCCGCCGGAAGTTAAGCACTGGCACGGGGCTAAAAAAGACAGCTGGTTTTCTCATATTGCCGTGGAAGTCCCCGGTGAAAATACGTCCAATGAGTGGTGTGAGCCGGTGAGTGATGAAGAATACGCTTCGTTATAAAAAGCATTATAACAAATAGGTATTTATGTATATACAGCATCAGTTATTTTTAGAAAACGTTTAAAGGAGGAACGTATCATGAAAAAAGCAGTATCAGTTTTATTAGCATTATGCTTTATGCTCAGCCTGGTTTCCGTAACCGGCTGCGCGGCGGAAAACGTAACGGCAGAAGAAGGCTTTTCGCTTGTTTTGCAGGTGGGAAACCCTATGATGACGGTAAACGGCACACAGCAGGAGATCGATCCCGGCCGCGGGACTGTTCCCGTAGTCGTAAACGACAGGACGCTTGTTCCCATACGTGCGATTATTGAAGCAATGGGCGGTGCGGTCGAATGGGAGGAAGAAACAAAAACCGCATCGCTTGCTTATGAAAATAACCGTATCAGGCTTACTATTGACGATACAACGGCATATTTTAATGACGAAGCCTATACGCTCGATGCGGCGCCGACCGTAATCAACGACCGCACGATGCTCCCCATCCGCTTTATTGCGGAGCGCTTTCAATTCAACGTGGCGTGGGACGGCGAGAACCGGCTGATTACCATAACGAAAACCGTACAAAACAGCGGAGTCACCGAGGAACCGGCAGTAACGCCGGAACCGGAAGAACCGTCTGAACCGAATGCGTCGGAAAATCCCAATGCACTGGTTGTTTATTTTTCCGCAACGGGGAATACGGAAGCATTGGCGCAGACCATTGCGGAAACAGCGGGAGCGGATTTGGCGGAAATCATTCCCGAAGAGCCTTACACAAACGAGGATTTAAATTACAATAATGACAGCTGCCGCGCCAATCAGGAATTGGATACGGACGCCCGTCCCGCGATTGAAGCGCTTGACGCAGATGTTTCCCGATACGATGTTATTTTGCTGGGCTATCCCATTTGGTGGGGACAGTGCCCGCCGGCAGTACGCACCTTTTTAGACAGCTATGACCTGTCCGGCAAAACCATTATGCCGTTTTGCACCAGCGGCTCAAGCGGTATCGGCGGAAGCCTTTCCAAAATCCGCGAGCTTGCGCCCGACAGCACCGTTACCGAGGGCTTCCGCGGAACGGCTTCAACGACAAGTGAAGAAATCAGCGAATGGCTTGCCGGCAACAGAATCGGAGGGAGAATATGAAATACACGAAACTGGGCAAATCTGATCTGACCGTATCCCGTATCTGTATGGGATGTATGGGCTTTGGCGATGCCGCAAACGGGCAGCACACCTGGACGGTGGATGAAGAGCGGTCACGTTCGATTATTAAACGCGGACTTGAGCTGGGCGTCAATTTCTTTGATACGGCGATTGCATATCAAAGCGGCACAAGCGAACAGTATCTGGGCCGCGCCCTGTGGGACTTTGCGCCGAAACGGGACGAAGTCGTGGTCGCAACAAAATTCCTGCCCCGTACTACCGATGAAATAGAAAAAGGGGTTACAGGACAGGAGCACATTGAGCGCAGTTTAAACCGCAGCCTTGCCAATCTGGGGCTGGACTATGTGGATTTGTATATCTATCATATGTGGGATTACAACACGCCGATCCATGACGTCATGGACGGGTTAAACAATGTTGTAAAGGCCGGGAAAGCAAGGTATATAGGGATTTCAAACTGCTTTCCCGCCCAGCTTGCCGAAGCAAACGAACTGGCGGAAAAAGAGGGCTTTGCAAAATTCATATCCGTTCAAAGCCATTACAACCTGATTTTCCGCGAGGAGGGACGGGAGATGATCCCTTATTGCCAAAAAGAACAGATCGCCCTGACGCCGTACAGCCCCTTAGCGGGCGGCAGGCTTTCAAAGCATCCTGATGAGACGTCCAAACGCCTTGCGGAGGACAGCTATGCGAAATTAAAATATGACGCGGCGGCACAGCAGGACAGCGGTATTATCCGCCGTGTGGACGAGCTGGCAAAAGCGCACGGCGTGTCCATGACGGAAATTGCCCTTGCGTGGCTTCTGGCAAAAGGGACGGTACCTGTCGTTGGGACAACAAAGATAAGCCATATTGAAGGCGCGGCAAAGGCGGCGGAGCTCAGGTTAAGTGAATATGAAATGACGTATCTGGAGGAATTGTATACGCCGCATGAGCTTGTCGGCGTTATGGCGCAGAATACAAAGGCGGCGGCAAACGATAAGCACGTTTGGTCTGCCGGCAAACAGGAGATATAAAGGAGGGATTTTCATGGACATAAAGAAAACAGATCCGGAATTTACGGAACGGTTTATTTATTTTTCCCGGCATGAAGCAGCAGAGGAGCCGGGGCAGCAGCTGGAGCCTGTCACAAGGTATATGGCAATTTTGGCCGCGCTTATCGGCAGCCTGGCGGAAGCGGCATATCGGGAACTGTTGCCCGCTGCGTTGGATAACGGCGTTTCACCTGTGGAGGTGAAAGAGATAGTCTACCAGGCAACGGATTATGTGGGCTATGGGAAAATGCTGCCGTTTCTGCATATTACAAATGAAATTTTCGAAAAGCGCGGCATCGCCCTGCCGCTTGAGGGGCAGCAGACGACTACGCTTGACGACCGTTTGGAAAAAGGCGTGCAGGCACAGGCGGAAATTTTCGGCGAACATATGAAAGAGGCGTGGAAAACAGGCCATATCAACCGCTGGCTGGCGGCGAACTGTTTCGGGGATTATTATACAAGGACGGGGCTTACACTTGCCCAACGTGAGATGATTACGTTTTGTTTCCTGATGGCGCAGGGCGGCTGCGAGCCGCAGCTTACCGCCCACGCAAAAGGCAATATGAATATGGGGAACGATCCGGACTTTTTAATGCGCGTGGTGTCGCAGTGCCTGCCGTATATCGGCTACCCGCGCAGCCTGAACGCCATAACCTGTATCCGCAAGGCGGCGGAACAATGAAAGAGAAAGCTGCCGCACAAAAAAATCGGAGCAAGCAAAGCTTGCTCCGATGGTGGTGCGGATAACAGGACTTGAACCTGCACGGCTCTCACCACATGAACCTGAATCATGCGCGTCTGCCAATTCCGCCATATCCGCAGAACATTATTATTATACCACAGCTTTTTGAAAAATGCAAGCACTTTTTTTCGTTTTCTGAAAATTTTTTGATTTTTTGCTTCATCTTCCGGCCGGTATAATATTTCCGCTTTTGTTCCGGCGGCTTTATGATTCGTTGTTTTTGCCGTCCGATATTTCCTCAAGAAACCGCTTTCTGAATTTACTCGGAGAAATTCCCTTGTATTCACCGAATATTTTAACAAAATAGCTGCTTGACGAAAAACCCGTGTCGTATGCGATTTCCGTAATGCTCATATCGGTTGACGTGAGCAGCCGTTCGGCTTCGGTTGTTCTCACAAAATTCAGGTAGTCGTTAAAGCTTTTGTTCATAACGCGCCTGAATACGCGCGAAAAATAACTGTAGCTCATATTCGCAAGCCGAGCCATCGATTCGGCTGAAATATCCTCGCTGTAATGAACGGCAATATAGTCAAGTACCGTCTGCATTATTTTTATATGCTCCGAGTCAACGGCTTCCGCCGTGCGCAGAGTTATCCCGCTGCCGTCCCAGTAACGAAGTATCCACACAAAAATACGGCATATATCGGAACGCAGAACAAGCTCAAAGCCGTTTCTGCGCTCGTTGTATTCGTTTAACGCATCGTACATGAGGGTAGGTATGTCGGTGCAGTATATTTCCGAATTTTTAAATATTTTCTGCGGCGTGGCGTTGTTTATCATAAAGGGCAGCACGTATTTTACTTCAAACACGTCGCGCGTCGAATCGTATAAAAGCTCCGGCTCAAAGCGCAGCACTATATAAGAGCCGCCGTCGGGCGAAACCGACTGTATAGTGTGCACCTCGTTTGAATTTATAACAAGCAAATCGCCCGACATGAATTTATGGCTGATGTTCCCGAGCAGGACGCTGTATTCTCCGCCGAGACAGTAAATGAGCTCTATATAGCTGTGATAATGCGCAACGCAGCAAAGGCAGCAGCCGTCAAAATCCTGTTTTTCACATACGATTTTCATCGTAACGCCGCCGTATTTGTATTTTGGTTCCAGATATGCTTCACTCATGCTTTTTTCTCCGTCCGAACAAAAAAATATAATTTTTTTATAAAATTATTATACCACAGCTCAAATAAAAAATCTATATTTTATCAACATTTCTTTGCAAAATGTACAGTATCCACAATATTATAAATTAAGAATTGTGAAATATTTTGACAAAAGCATTGATTTTAATATGAGCGGACGTTTTCGGCAATTATTCTCAAAAGGCAAAAAAATATAATAAGCAAGTCGGTTTTTCGTATAAATCGAAGCGGAGCGGTGCTATACTTAAATTACAAAGAGAGCGGTGAAAGAGTGCGGGCAAGTGTGAAAAACGGACATTGCTTTGCCCGGCATGAGCCGAAGCGGTGCGCCGGAGAGGACGGTTTAAAGCGTTACGCTTTGCAGAAATTTTTAAAGGAGGAATACGTAAAGTGAAAAAGACATTTAAAGCAGGCATGGTGGGCTGCGGCGGTATAGCGCACGGAAAGCATCTTCCCGCAATAGCCAAAATCGAGGAAATAGAGCTTACGGCGTTCTGCGACATTATCCGCGAAAGGGCTGAGGAAGCGGCCGGCAAATACGGCGCCGAGGGCGCAAGGGTATACACCGACTACAAAGAAATGATAGACAATGAGGAGCTTGACGCCGTATATGTTTTAACTCCGAACAAGTCACATTCCCCGATAAGCGTTTATGCGCTTGAGCATGACTGCCATGTTATGTGTGAAAAGCCTATGGCAAAAACGTATGACGACGCTAAAAAAATGCTTGAAGCGTCAAAAAGAACGGGCAAGATTCTTACGATAGGCTATCAGAACCGATTCAGACCCGACAGCCTTTATCTTAAAAAGGCGTGCGAAGCCGGAGAGCTCGGCGATATTTATTACGCAAAGGCGCACGCCGTGCGCCGCCGTGCGGTGCCGACATGGGGCGTGTTTCTGAACGAGGAGGAACAGGGCGGCGGTCCGCTTATAGATATAGGCACGCACGCGCTCGACCTGACGCTGTGGATGATGGACAATTACAAGCCGAAGTCCGTAAAGGGTGCGGTGTTTAAAAAGCTCGGCGATCAAACGGAAACGGGCAACGCATGGGGCGACTGGGATCCCGAAAAATATACGGTTGAGGATTCCGCTTTCGGGTTTATAACTATGGAGAACGGAGCCGTTATAAACCTTGAAAGCAGCTGGGCGCTCAATACGCTCGACGTTAAGGAAGCGCGCTGCACGCTTTGCGGCACCGAGGCGGGAGCCGACATGGAAAACAATTCTCTGAGAATAAATTCCGCGCATCTCGGCAGGCTCGCAACTCTTGAGCCGGAGCTCGGCGCGGGCGGCGTTGACTTTTACGACGGCACGGCGGAAAAGCCGAACGATATGGAAGCCCGCTTGTTTGCGGACGCCGTTTTGAACGGCACGGAGCCCGTTGTAAAGCCGGAGCAGGCGCTGGTTGTAACGCGTATTCTCGAAGCGATATACGAAAGCGCAAGGACGGGAAAAGAAGTAGTGTTTGAGGATTGAACAAATAGGAATTGGAGTGAAATATAATTATGAAGCTTTGTGTAATGTCACCGGTACTTAACCAAATGAGCCTTGAGGAGGCGCTCAAATATTTAAACAGCCTGGGAGTTGACGCCGTTGAAATGGGCGCGGGAGGGTATCCCGGCAAGGCGCACGTTGACGCCGCCGATTTTCTGGCACATCCCGAGAAAACGGAAAACTTTAAGGAGCTTTTGGAAAAATACAATATAAGCCTTGCCGCCGTGGCAACTCACGGAAACCCTGTGCACCCGAATAAAGAAACGGCAAAGCGTTTTCATGACGATTTTGTTGCGTCAATGGAGCTTGCGGTAAAAATGGGCTGTGATACGGTCATCGGCTTTTCGGGCTGCCCCGGCGACTGCGAAAATTCGGAGCGTCCGAACTGGGTAACGTGTGCGTGGCCCGAGGATTACCAGGAAACGCTTGAATGGCAGTGGAACGAGGTGCTTATCCCGTATTGGAAAGAAACGGCGAAGCTTGCCGGGGAAATAGGCATTAAAAAAATAGCGTTTGAGATGCACCCCGGTTTTTGCGTATATAACCCGCCGACGCTTATGCGGTTAAGAAACGCCGTAGGGGATATAATAGGCGCAAACGTTGACCCGAGCCATTTGTTCTGGCAGGGGATAGACCCATGCGCCGCAATAAAATATCTTGGCAGCGCAATATACCATTTCCATGCAAAGGATACGAACATAGACAAATACAACACATCGGTAAAAGGCGTGCTCGATACCGGCGGCTACGGCGATGCGGGCGGCAGGAGCTGGTCGTTCAGGACCGTGGGCTACGGTCACGATGAATTGACGTGGAATAACATTATAAGCTCGCTGAAAATTGCCGGCTACGACGGCGCTGTAAGCATAGAGCACGAGGACGGCTTAATGTCGCCGAGAGAAGGCCTTGAAAAGGCTGTTGAATTTTTAAAGAAGGTGCTCATAAAAGACAGCGCAGGTGAAATGTGGTGGGCATAAAACCGCAGCAAAACGCGGCTTATGAACGGAGGAACTGTTATGGAGCACATAGGAGCGATAATAGGCTTCGGCGGCATGGCAATGCACCATTTCAAGCAGCTTGAAAATTACGGACGCTGCCGTTTTAAGGGCGTTTACGATATAGACCCGAAGCGCGGCGCGGCGGCGGAGCGCGAAGGCCTTAAAGCATACGGATCAAAAGAAGCGCTGCTTTCGGACGGCGATGTTGAATTTGTGCTTATTGCCGCAACAAACGAGGTGCATAAGGAGCTTTCGGTCGAAGCGCTGAGGGCGTGTAAGCACGTTATATGCGAAAAGCCCGCAACAATAAGCTCGGCGGAGCTTGAGGAAATAACGGAAGTGTCGAAGAAATGCGGCAGGCTCTTTACGATAGATCAGAACCGCCGCACAAACCCTGATTTTCTTATGATGAAGCGTCATGTTGAAAACGGCGACATAGGCGGCGTGTACGTCATAGAATCGCGCGTTGAGGGCTCGCGCGGAATGCCGGCGGGTTGGAGGACGATAAAAGCGCTCGGCGGCGGCATGATGCTCGACTGGGGCGTGCATCTTATCGATCAGCTTTTATATATGGTAAACGGCAGCGTAACAAGCGTTTACTGCCGCATGTTTAATATACAGTACCCGGAGGTTGACGATAACTTCAGGCTCACAATGCTGTTCGATACGGGGCTCACGGCGCATATCGAGGTTTCCACAAACAATTATATTACGCATCCGCGCTGGTATGTTTTGGGCAGCCGCGGCACGATGCAGATAGACGACTGGGACTGTAACGGCAAAATAGTAAGGAGCACGGAAAAAGAAGACGTTTGGGAAGAGGAGATAGTTTACACAAAAGCGGGCCCGACAAAAACAATGGCTCCGCGGAGCAAAAACTCAACCGAAACGATTATTTTGAGCGATGAAAGCAAAGAGCCTTACAGCGATATGGTGCCAGTATACGATCAGTTCGCTGACGCAATCGAGGGCATTGCCCCGCTTAAAATCACGGCGGAGCAGGCAATGAGAGTCATGAAGGTTATGGAGGCAGCGTTTAAGTCGCACGAAACGCAGACGGCCGTATTGTGTAATATTTAAAAAATAAAATAAAGCTATGGAAAAACGCTTCGGCTTGTGTTATAATAAAAGCAAACGAAGCGTTTTTTGCTGTAAAAAGCCGCTTTAGTCCGCGGGCGGCGGTGAAAATATGCGGACGGAAAGGTATGCACGTTTTATGAAAACAGTTATAATAGGCGGCGTTGCCGGCGGCGCGTCGGCTGCCGCAAGGCTGAGAAGGCTCGATGAGAGCGCGGAGATAGTGATGCTGGAGCGCGGCGGATATATATCGTTTGCGAACTGCGGCCTGCCGTATTATATAGGCGGGGCGATAAAGGAAAAAGAAAAGCTTACGCTGCAGACGCCCGAAAGCTTTAAGGCGCGCTTTAATGTTGATGTGCGCGTATTGAACGAGGCCGTAAAAATAAATCCCGATACAAAAACGGTTACGGTCAAAAATCTTAATACCGGCGAAATGTATGATGAAAGCTACGATGCCCTTATCCTGTCGCCGGGCGCCGCGCCGATAAAGCCGAATATCGAGGGCGCGGACGGCAGCAACGTTTTTACGCTGAGGAATATACCGGACACGCTTGCGATAAAAACATATATAGATGAAAAGCATCCGAAAACGGCGGTCGTTGTCGGTGGCGGATATATAGGTGTGGAAACGGCTGAAAATTTGAAGGAAGCCGGGCTTGACGTAACCATAGCCGAGGTTGCCGACCATCTTATTGCGCCGCTTGACGCCGATATGGCTGCCGACGTTCACCGCTATATAAAAAGCAAGGGAATAAAGCTTATGCTGAATAACGGCATAAAAGCGATAAAAGGGAATACGGCAGTATTAAACAGCGGCGAAATCCCGGCGGACATGGTTTTGCTTTCCGTAGGGGTGCGTCCCGAAACGCAGCTTGCAAAGGACTGCGGCATAGCAACAAACAGCCGCGGCTGCATAATTACCGATACGCATATGCGAACAGGCATCGAAGGCGTTTATGCCGTCGGCGACGCGGTTGAGGTGCGCGATTTCGTAAGCGGCGCGCCGTCGTTCATACCGCTTGCGGGACCTGCGAACAAGCAGGGGAGGATCGCCGCCGACAATATCGCGGGCATAGCGTCGGAATACACGGGAACGCAGGGCTCCGCAGTGCTCAAGCTTTTTGATATGACCGTTGCAACAACCGGCCTTAACGAAAGAACGGCTGCCGCTGCCGGCATAGATTACGATAAAACGTTTACGTATTCGGCGTCTCACGCGTCGTATTATCCGGGAGCGATGAATATGTCCGTAAAAGCGCTGTGGGATAAGAAAACGCTTAAAATCCTCGGCGCGCAGATAGTCGGCTTCGACGGCGTGGACAAGCGTCTTGACGTTATAGCGTCGGCAATACGCTTCGGCGCAAAAATAACGGACCTGACGGAGCTTGAGCTCTGCTACGCGCCGCCGTTTGGCAGCGCAAAGGACCCCGTGAATATGCTTGGGTTTGTTGCCGAAAATATCGTAACCGGAAAGGTAAAGCAGTTTTTCCCGGAGGAGGTTGCGTCACTGCCGCGCGACGGCAGCGTTACGCTGCTTGATGTAAGAACGGACGCGGAGCGAGCACGCGGCTCGATAGACGGCTTTATGCACATTCCGCTTGACAGCCTCAGAGGACGAATAAGCGAGATACCCAAGGATAGACCTGTGTATGTGCACTGCCACAGCGGCTTAAGAAGCTATATTGCGTGCCGCATACTTGCCGGAATGGGCTATGACTGCCATAACCTTGCCGGCGGCTGGCGTCTGTATGAGCTTGTTGTGAACGAACGCGCAGTGCCGGAATATAGGTGCACCGAATAATATAATAAGGCCGCTGCCTTTAGCGCAAATCGGCAAACAGCGCAGCTGTTTGCCGATTTGCATCTGAAGCCGAGCAGACTATGTGATCTCATTCCTTGTTCGGCTGTATGGCCGCTTCGCCCGTTTCGCCGGTACGTATTCTGACGGCGGAGCGCAGCTCGTAAGAAAATATCTTTCCGTCGCCCGGCGCGCCCGTATACGCCGCATTTTTTATTGCGTCTATCGTTTTCTGTTCCCATTCATCGGTTGATACGACTATTTCGAATTTTATTTTGGGCAGCATATTTATATCCACTTTCTGGCCGCGCACATATTCCACATATCCTTTTTGTGTGCCGCAGCCCATAACCTGATACACCGTTATGCCGTGAACGTTTATATCCTGTAAGGCCTGCTTAACGTCCTCAAGCTTATCTTCTCTTACAATAGCTTCTATTTTTATCATTGTATAAGACCTCCGTTTCAAAATCAGTCAAGACCGTTAAACGACGGATATGCGCTTTCGTTGTGCTCCGATATGTCAAGACCGAGCAGCTCGTCTTTCTTTGAAACGCGCAGCGGAGTAACAAGCCTTGTTATAAATATACATATGAGCGTCCCTGCGGCGGCAACGCCTATCGTAACAAGAATGCTCAGTATCTGCGCCGTAAAAAGCCCCGTATCTCCGAAAACAAGCCCGTTCTGCTCTGCCGCGCCGTTTATCGAAGTCATTGCGAAAAGACCCGTTCCGATGCCGCCGACTATGCCGCCGATGCCGTGGCAGCCGAATGCGTCGAGAGCGTCGTCATAGCCGAGCTTCTGCTTTACGAATGAAATCATAAAGTAGCATATGGGGCTTACGATAATGCCAAGAACAAGCGCCGCCCACATCGGAACAAAGCCGGCTCCCGGAGTTATAACAACAAGCCCGGCAACCATTCCCGTTGCGGCGCCGATAAGCGTCGGCTTGCCGTTATGCAGAGCTTCAACGGCCATCCATGAAACTATTGCAGCCGCGCAGGCCGCAGCCGACGTCATAAAAGCGTGAGCCGCAAGCCCGTTTGCGCCCAACGCGCTGCCGGAGTTGAAGCCGAACCAGCCGAACAGCAGCACGCATGCGCCGAAGGCAGTCATCGGGACGTTGTGAATCCTGTACGAACGCTTTTGATAACCTTCGCGCTTGCCCAGGAATATGCAAAGTATAAGCGCGCTTACGCCGGAGCTTATATGTACGACGTTTCCGCCGGCGAAATCCACAGAGTGAAGTCCGCCCGTTCCCAAAAAGCCGTCAGTGCCCCAAACCATGTGCGCCATGGGATAGTACACAAGGAACGACCAGAGGACCATAAATATCACCTGTGCCTTAAACTTCATTCTGCCCGCCGTCGCGCCCGTTATGAGCGCCGGCGTGATTACCGCAAACATCATCTGAAATGCCGCAAAGGCAAGCTCAGGTATCGAATCGGAATACGGCCCGGCCTCCATACCTACGCCGTTAAAAAACACTTTGTCGAGGTTTCCTATAACACCGCCAACGTTGCCGCTGAATGAAAGGGAATATCCCACGGCAACCCACAAAACAATTGCGACGCCTATAAGAAACACCGACGACATCATTGTGTTCACAACATTTTTTCTCCTTACAAGCCCTCCGTAAAACAGCGAAAGACCGGGAGTCATAAAAAACACCAGAGCCGCGCATATAAGCACAAAGCCCGTATCGCCCGAACTGATCATAATAAAAACCTCCTACACTTTAAAGTCAGATAAAATTTTGCGCCGTGCGGTGCGCACCCGCAGGTGCAGTGTAAAAGATAAGCTTATCCGCGCCCGGCAAGCTGCCGAAACGCTTTTATATATAAACAAAAGAGGTCCGCGGCTTTCGCCGTGAACCTCTTTGTTCTATGCTGTTATTATAGCACTTGCTTCCGTGCGTGTCAAGGAGCTTTTTTAAATATAATATAATGTTGTCTGAATTAAACAAACATTAAAGAAAAACTCCCGGCGCTTTGCGCTGTTTTATATATAAATATATTGCCCGAGCGCAGATCAAAGCGAGCTCTTTGCGGTTTCAACGAGCTTTGCAAACGCTGCGGGGTCTGCTATTGCAACCTCCGAAAGCATCTTTCTGTTCATCTCTATGCCGCTCTTCTTAAGACCGTTCATAAACGTCGAATAATTCATGCCGTTCATCTTGCAGGCCGCGCTTATACGTGTTATCCAAAGACGTCTGAAATCTCTCTTTCTTCTCTTTCTTCCCACGTATGCGTTCTGCATCGAGCGCATAACCGACTGGTTAGCTATTCTGAACTGCTTGCTCTCGGCGCCTCTGAAGCCCTTTGCAAGCTTTAATATCTTCTTGTGTCTTTTTCTTGTATTTAAAGCACCTTTTACTCTTGCCATTGATTCTCAGCCTCTCTTTCTAAAATTATTTGTAAGGTATAAGCTTTTTGATAACTGCCGCGTTAGCCTTTGAGCAGTAAGCCTGCTTTCTCAGATGTCTTTTTCTCTTTGTTGTTTTCTTGTTGAGGATGTGACGTCTGAAAGCCTTGTTCATCTTTACCTTACCGTTTTTAGTAAGATTAAATCTCTTGGCTGCGCCTCTGTGTGTTTTTATCTTAGTCTTTGCCATTTTGGTCCACTCCTTCCGAATATAAAGCTTATGAAAGAGGTGCGAGGAACATAGTCATGTTTCTGCCCTCTAATTTTGCAGGTCTTTCGACTGTACCCGAATCCTTTGTCTGCTCGGCAAATTTATTCAGAAGGTCTAAACCTATATCCGAATGACTTACCTCACGTCCGCGAAAACGCACCATGACCTTGACCTTGTCGCCGTGCTTTAAAAACTTTACGGCGTGCCTTACCTTGGTGTTAAAGTCGTTTACGTCTATTGAAGGCGAAAGCTGAACCTCTTTTATGTTTATTATCTTCTGGTTCTTGCGGTTCTCCTTCTCACGCTTGTTCATCTCGAACTTGTACTTTCCGTAATCCATGATCTTGCACACGGGCGGCTTTGCCTGCGGTGCTATCTTAACGAGATCCATGCCTTTTTCGATTGCAAGCCTCTGCGCGGACTTCGCGTCCATAACGCCGAGCTGCGCGCCGTCGGCCGAAACTACGCGCACTTCCTTGTCGCGTATCTGCTCGTTAAGCTGCAAATCATTCTTGCTAATGTTAATCCCTCCCAATCTAATTTACCGAAACAAAAAAACGGATACGCACAAATATCCGCTCAAACAAAACCCGCTGTAAAATCAGCGGCTTTATTTACCGTGGCGCATTGTGCTTACGGTGAGAGCGGATAGCTCTGCTTGATTTACGCGTGCTATTATATCATGTATATTTGCATTTGTCAAGCGGTTTTTTGAAATTTGCGCGTAAAAAACAAGCTTTTTTTCAAAACGGCACTTATATCATGACTAAACTGTAAACATTTTAGGTTTTATATTGAAAAAATGACCGAAATGTGCTACACTTATATTCATATAAATATACCGTATTTCCCGCCGGTGCGGGAAAAAGAAAATAAAAGTTAAAAACTGTAAGGAGATAAACTGAAATGGGGTTGTTTAGCTTTAATTACGCAAAGCCCGGACCGGGCGTTGACGCAAACGAGCCGGAGAAGAAGGGCTTTTTCCGGTTTTGGGAGGTAATATTTGAAAAGTTTTCGAAGCTTATCGGAACAAACGCGCTCCACGCGGCGCTGAGTATCCCGTATCTTATAATACTTTATATAATTGCGCCGGTAAGCGGAGAGTGGCTTCAGAATCTTGCCGCCGAGATGACGCAGAATACGAACGACATAGAGATAATTGCCGAAACGCTTTCAATGGGATTAAGGGCGATGTTTGCCCTCGGCGTTTTCATGCTGTGGGGAAGCGGGCCGTCGTCCGCGATGTATTCCTATATAACGCGCTGCTTCACGCGCCGCGATCCGGTGTGGATAATGTCGGACGGCTTTGACAAATTCAAGGAAAACTTTAAGCAGGGCATGATAGTTGTTATTATAGATATAGCCGCGCTTGTGCTCGGCATAAACGCGCTGTGGGTATATTATAATTTTTACCTCCAGTCGGGCGGAATGCAGTGGATGCTCCTGTGCTCGCTTATGGCGATGATTTTTGTTGTGTACACGTGGATGCACTTTTATATTTATCAGATAATGGTGACGTTTGAATGTACTATAGGGCAGATATACAGAAATTCGCTGCTGTTTGCGATAGCGGGGCTGCCGATAAACCTGCTGCTTACCGTTTTGAATATTGTTATAATAGTGGGATTGTTCCTTGTTATAAGCAATCCGCTCATCGTTATAATTGCCGACCTGCTGTTTTTGGCGCTGCTTATGCGGTTCCCGATAGAGTTTACGGCGGCGCGCAAGATACGCAAGGTTATAATAGACGCGCAGGAAAAAACGATGCCGAAAAAAGAATATATAGATGATGACGGCGAAAACGCCGTAAACGGGGAGGAAGATGCGTGATGCGTCTTGATGAATACGACGTTGCCGTTATAGGCGGCGGCCATGCGGGCTGTGAGGCGGCGCTTGCCGCGGCACGGCTCGGTATGAGGACGGTTATATTTTCGATAAGCCTTGACGCTATAGGCAACCTGCCGTGCAATCCGAGTATAGGCGGCACGGCAAAGGGCCATCTTGTGAGAGAAATAGACGCCCTAGGCGGCGAAATGGGAAAGGCCGCCGATGCGTCGTTTATCCAGTCAAAAATACTTAACCGCGGCAAAGGGCCCGCGGTTTATTCGTTAAGGGCTCAGATAGACAGGGGAAAATATCATTCCGAAATGAAGCGCCGTCTTGAGGAGCAGCAAAACTTGATCGTAAAACAGGCGGAAATAACGGAAATAAAATTAAAGGACGGCGCGGTTGACGCCGTTGTCACGGCAACGGGCGCCGAATACGGCGCGCGGGCCGCTGTAATCGCCGCCGGAACGTACCTGAAAGGAAAAATCCTTATAGGCAGCTATTCAAAGGAGAGCGGACCGGACGGGATGTTCCCGGCAAACGAGCTTTCGGAGTGCTTAAAAAAGCTCGGCGTTGAGCTTCGCCGCTTTAAAACAGGCACGCCGGCAAGGCTGCACGGCGCATCGCTTGATTTTTCGAAAATGCGGGAGGAGCGCGGCGATGAAAAGATAACGCCGTTTTCGTTTGAAACGGAAAACGCGGGCGAAAACAAAGTCTTGTGCTATCTTACATACACAAACGAAAAAACGCATGAGATAATAAACAAAAATCTTGAGCGGAGCGCGATGTACGGCGGCTACGTTGAGGGCGTGGGGCCGAGATACTGCCCGTCGATAGAAGATAAGGTCGTGCGTTTTCACGATAAGCCGCGCCACCAGATATTTATCGAGCCGATGGGGCTTGACACGCAGGAGATGTATGCGCAGGGGTTTTCAACAAGTCTGCCCGAGGACGTGCAGCTTGAGATGTACCGCTCCGTTGAGGGGCTTGAACACGCCGAAATAATGCGCAGCGCATATGCGATAGAGTACGACTGCTGCGATTCAACGCAGCTTTACGCAACGCTTGAATTTAAAAATATAAGCGGCCTTTACGGCGCAGGCCAGTTTAATGGTACGTCCGGCTATGAAGAAGCGGCGGCGCAGGGGCTTGTTGCGGGCATAAACGCGGCGCTTAAATTAAAGGGCGAGGAGCCGCTTGTTATAACGCGCTCCGACGGTTATATCGGCACGCTTATAGACGACCTTATAACGAAGGGAACTAACGAGCCGTACAGGATGATGACGTCGCGCTCGGAATACCGCCTGCTTTTAAGGCAGGATAACGCCGATGAGCGGCTGACGCCCATGGGGCGCAGAGTGGGTCTTATAAGCGATGAGCGCTATGAGAAGTTTTTAAAGAAGCAATCGCTTATAAACGATGAAATAAAGCGGCTGCAAAATACCGTTGTGCCGCCGGGGACGGCAAATCCGCTGCTTGAAAAATACGGTTCAACCCCCATAAAAACGGGAGCAAGGCTTTCCGAGCTTATACGCCGCCCGGAGCTCGATTACGAAAAGCTTGCGCCGATAGACGAAAAACGCCCGCCGCTGCCCGAGCCTGTGTGGGAGCAGGCGGAAATAAGGCTGAAATACGAGGGCTATATAAAGCGCCAGATAGCGGAAGCCGAGCAGTTTAAGAAAATGGAATCGCGCCTTTTGCCGGAGGATATGGATTATTCCGAGGTTTACGGCTTAAGGATAGAAGCGCGCCAGAAGCTTGATAAAATAAAGCCGAAGTCGCTCGGACAGGCGTCAAGAATAAGCGGCGTTTCCCCGGCCGATATATCGGTTTTGATAATCCATTTGGAGCGCGCGCGGAAATAATACACCGTCCCTTCCGTCGGTGATGCGGAGGGACGGCGTTTTTTAAGGAGAGAAAAATGGCAAAGCAGAAAAAATATTATGCCGTAAGGCAGGGCAGGCAGGTCGGCATATTTACCGACTGGGACGAATGCAAACGGCTTGTTACCGGCTATAAGGGCGCGGAATTCAAGGGCTTTTTGAACCGTGACGACGCGCTTGCGTATCTCGGCGCGGGGGACGGCAAGGCGGAAACGGTCGCGCCCTCGAGTGATACGGCCGTCGCCTATGTTGACGGCAGCTTTAACCCGAAAACGAAAATATTTTCATGCGGCGTGGTGCTGCTTCTGAAGGACGGCGAAAAAACGTTCTGCGAAAGCTTTGACGATCCGGAGCTTGCCGCGATGCGAAACGTCGCCGGCGAAATAAAGGGCGCAATGAAGGCCGTTTCGCTGTGCATTGAGCTTGGATTTAAAAAGGTATATATTTTTTATGATTACGCGGGCATTGAAAAATGGTGCACCGGCGAATGGAAAACGAATAAAACAGGCACAATGGAATATAAAGCGTTCTGCGATGAAGCAAAAACAAAAATTGATATGGAATTTCGCAAGGTCAAGGGTCACAGCGGCGATAAGTATAACGATATGGCAGACGAGCTTGCAAAAAAAGCCGCCGGCGTATAACGCCTGCGGCTTTTTTTACAGGTTTATTTATTATAGTTTTTACTGTGTCTGTTCTTGTGTCTGATTAACCGCGGGAGCCGGCATTATTTGCTCAAAACGCGCAACGGCTGTTTTTGCGAGATTAACAAGCAGCGCCTGCTGCGCCTCGTCGCTGCCGGAGCCTGCCGTAACTTCAATTATACAGCCCCTGTCGTATACGTGTATCGTCGGATATGCAATATACGCCGTTTCGCCGAGCTCCGTGACCTCGGTTATTTCATAGCGCTTTGCCTTTGCGGCGGCAAACACCTGGAATACCTGGTCAATGGAGAAATTTTCGCTGTACTGCGTTATCTTTATTTCAACGCTGTCGCCGAGCCCCTTCGGGTTGCTCACATAAACGGCCGAACGCGAATTGCCGTCCTCAACAACACCGCCGTCAACGACGGGAACGTATTCGTAATTCACCGCCGCATAAACGTCGTCGGACGTGAGCAGAGTTGTGGGATCTATCTGAGGTATGGGCGTGGGCGTCGGTTCGGCAAACAGCCCGCCGCCGCTTCCGCAGGCGCACAGCCCGAACACCGCAAGCATACACGCCAAAACAAACAATAATTTTTTCATATTCTTTTCATTCCTTAAAAGCTTTATTTCATGGCCATCGCGTCTTTAACCTTTGACACGATATTTTCCGCCGTAAGACCGTATTCTTCAAACAGCTCTTGCGGCTTGCCGCTCTTTCCGTAGCGGTCGGTGCCGATTATTTTGACCGGCGCGGGCGCGTTTGCGCACACAACCTCCGAAACGGCGCTGCCCAGACCGCCCATTATATAGTGCTCCTCGGCAGTTACTATCGCACCCGTTTCCTTTGCCGCTTTTATTATTATTTCCTCGTCTATCGGCTTTATTGTGTGGATATTTATAACTCTTGCGTTTATGCCCTCGGCTTTAAGCATATCGTGAGCCTTTACGGCTTCGCCCACCATAAGCCCGGTTGCGATTATCGCCGCGTCGTTTCCTTCGCGGAGCTCAACGCCCTTGCCGAGCTCAAACTTGTAATCGTCGTCGTTTACGTCGTCAACGGCAAGACGGCCGAAACGCATATAAACGGGGCCCTCGTGCTCGATTGCGGCCTTAACGGCAGCCATTGCTTCTCTGTCGTCGGCGGGGTTTATAACTATCATTCCCGGGATGCTTCTCATAAGCGCTATATCCTCAAGGCACTGATGCGATGCGCCGTCCTCGCCGACCGATATTCCGGCGTGAGTTGCGCCTATCTTAACGTTAAGCTTCGTGTAGCCTATCGAGTTCCTTACCTGCTCAAACGCCCTTCCGGCCGCAAACATCGCAAACGACGACGCAAAAGCGATTTTGCCGCACGCCGCAAGCCCGGCGGCAACGCACATCATGTTGCCTTCGGCAATACCCATGTTTATAAAACGCTCGGGATACTTCTTTTTGAATACGTCCGTTTTTGTCGATTTTGAAAGATCGGCGTCAAGCACAACTATTCTCGGGTCCGCGCCGTATTCGGCCAAAGCCGCTCCGTATGATTCTCTTGTTGCTTTCTTTGCCATTATAAACTCGCCTCCAGTTCTGCTATTATCGCGTCAAGCTCCGAAATCGCCTGATCGTATTCGTCCTTTTTGGGCGCAGCCCCGTGCCATGCGGGGTTGTTCTCCATAAACGAAACATTCTTGCCCTTTACCGACTTCATTATAATTGCCGTGGGCTGCCCCTTTGTTGCCTTTGCTTCGTCTATTGCCGCCATAAGGCTCTCAAAGTCGTGCGCATCGGCATTTATAACGTGCCAGCCGAACGCTTCGAATTTCTTGTCTATCGGGTTCGGGTTCATAACCTTTGAGATGTCGCCGTCTATCTGAAGGCCGTTGTTGTCGACAAATATTGTAAAATTATCGAGCTTGTAATGAGCCGCAAACATGGCCTGCTCCCAAACCTGCCCTTCCTCAAGCTCACCGTCGCCGAGTATCGAATATACCCTGTAGTCTTTGTTGTCAAGCTTTGCCGCAAGCGCCATTCCTCCCGCGGCGGAAACGCCCTGGCCGAGCGAACCGGTTGACATGTCAACGCCCGGGACCTTGTTCATATCGGGATGACCCTGAAGATAGCTGTCTATGTGCCTGAAGCCGGGTATGTCCTCAACCGGGAAAAAGCCTCTTTCCGCAAGCGTTCCGTAAAGCGCCGGCGCGGTATGCCCCTTTGAGAGGACAAACCTGTCGCGGTTTTCGTCCTTCGGATTTTTCGGGTCTATGTTCATGACCTCAAAATAAAGCAATGTGAGCACGTCCGCTATCGAAAGCGAGCCGCCCGGGTGTCCCGACGCCGCACTGTATACCGCCGTAAGCGCGTCCCTGCGCACCTTGTTGGCGATGATAGAAAGCTCGGTAATTCTTTTCTTGTCCATCTTTTTAGCTCCTTTTGTTATGTAATGTTTTAACGCCGGCGCACCGGCGCCCACGTCCGTTTCCGATACATTGACCGATACGGCGGCGCCGCTGTTTTTGCCGGCCGCCGTTTTTTCAACTACCATTATATATGCTGCGCCTTGTTTTGTCAACGTCAAAACAAAATAAAGTTAATCTTTTACGCACATATGATAAAAAACAATAATGCTTAATGCGCCTCGCGCGTTGATGCTCTCTCATATGCCGCCTTCATAAGCTCCTCGGCGCGGCCCTCTCTGCCCGAAATGTACAAATATCCCACAAGCGCTTCAAAGCCCGTTGCGTGGCGGTAATCGACGGTTGAGGCATTTTTTGCCTTTGTGTACGACTTTGCGTTCCTGCCGCGCCTGAAAACGGCCGCTTCCTCATCGGTCAAAAGCTCCGCAATTGCGTGCGCGCTGTCGGACTGCGCATGCGCCTTAACGTATTTTACGGCCTCCCTGTGCAGCTTGTGCGCCGGCATCGACGGATGCTCCTCGATTACGCGCGTCCGCACATAAAGCTCATACACCGCGTCGCCTATATAAGCAAGCACAAGCGGCGAAAGCAGCCGTTCGTCTATATTTTTAAGCCCCTCTGTTATATGCTCCATTATTCGGCAAAGCTCCATTGAACGCCCTGCGGCGTGTCCTTAAGTATTATATTCATCGCCTTAAGCCTGTCGCGGATTTCATCGGCCTTTGCCCAGTCCTTTTCGGCACGCGCCCTGTTCCGCTCCTCTATAAGCGACTCAACCTCGGCGTCTATCGGCCTTTTGGTTTCCTTGCCGAATAGGCCGAGAACGCCTCCGAGCTCACGTATCATACCGAGCGCGGCTTTAATATCTCCCTCCGTGCTCTCACCGTTTATTTCCGTGTTTGCAAGATAAACAACGTCAAATATCGCGCCTATCGCCCCGGCGGTGTTTAAATCATCGTCCATTGCGGCGATGAATTTCTCCTTAAAGCCGCCGAGCTTTTCGACGAGCGCAGGGCTTGCATCGCCGCCGTGTGCGCTTTGGAGCAGAAATTCAAGGTTTTCTATGCACGTATAAACGCGCTCAACAGCCGACTTTGCCTGGTCCATAAGCGTGTCGGCAAAATTTATCGGGTTTCTGTAATGGGCGGACAGCATAAAGAAGCGTATAACCTCGCTGTCGTACTTTTTGCGTATATCCCTTACGGTAAAGAAATTGCCGAGTGATTTGCTCATTTTCTGATTGTTTATGTTGATGTAGCCGTTGTGCATCCAGTAATGCGCAAACGGCTTGCCGTTGGCACATTCGCTCTGCGCTATCTCGTTTTCGTGATGCGGGAAAATCAGATCCTGCCCGCCCGAATGAATATCTATCGTTTCGCCGAGATATTTGTTCGCCATCGCCGAGCACTCTATGTGCCAGCCGGGACGCCCCATGCCCCACGGGCTTTCCCACGCGGGCTCGCCGGGCTTCTGCTTTTTCCAGAGCGCAAAATCCATGGCGTCGCGCTTTGTTTCGTTTATGTCGATCCTTGCGCCGGCTTCGAGCTCCTCGAGCGGCTGCTTTGAAAGCTTGCCGTATTCGCGGAACTTTTTTGTTGAAAAATAAACGTCGCCGTCAACGTTGTAGGCATAGCCGTTATCGACAAGCCTTTTTATTATGTCTATTATTGCGTCTATGTTTTCCGTCGCTTTGGGGTGGACCGTTGCGGGATGAATCCCGAGAGCCTCCGCATCGTCGAAATATTCCTTGATAAATCTGTCGCCGAGCTCCTTTACCGTTATGCCCTCGTCGTTTGCACGCTTTATCATCTTGTCGTCGATGTCGGTGAAGTTCTGGACAAAATCCACCTTGTAGCCCGAATATTCGAGATAACGGCGCATTGTGTCAAAAACTATAAACGGCCGCGCGTTGCCTATATGAAAATAATCATAGACCGTCGGACCGCACGAGTACATCTTAACCTCGCCGCTTTTTAACGGAACAAATTCCTCTTTTTTTCTCGTCAGGGTGTTATATATTTTCATATATAAATGCCTCCCAAATATAAATTGCCAAGTTTTGTATGCGGCTTTGAATACCGCCATATAATTATACCTCAAACCGAGGAAAAAAACAACTCTTTTTCGGTATTTTTATTATTTTGATATATCTGCCCGCAAAACGGTAAAAATAACGCAATATTTTTTACGGAATTTTTAAAAAAGCTATAGACAAACGGAACAATATGGTGTATAATAGTAGTAGTATTTAAAAAGCTGCACTCCGGGCGGCGTCTTGCGCGGCGCGCCTGCGGAGGTATGTATAAGATAAATTTAAGGAGGCTATTTTATGAAAAACAGTTTGAAAAAGCTGCTTTGCGGCATATGCGCGCTTGCGTTCTCCGCGGCGATGTTCTCGGCTGTTGCTTTTGCGGATGAAACCGAAAGCGCTTCGGCGGCTGCTGCGGCAGGCGATACAGCCGATATGGCCGATGCTGCGGAAGTAACCGAGGAGGTTATAGATCAGAATGCCGTATTGCTCGAAGCGGACAACTTATATAATATGATAAAAGACGAGAGCGTGCCCGATTCGGAGCCGGAATTTATCGCGGCAAACCTTATGTCGCAGGGGCTGCTCAGCGAGGTCGTGTATCACCTTGAAACATATACGGATGCTCCGACGCTGAGACCTAACGTATTTGCCGCGATAGATGATATGCTTGACTCCCCGACGGACGCGGTGCTCGGCGAAGAAGCAGCTGACGATGAAAATGCCGATCCCGAAACTAAGGTGCTTGATACAAAGGTTTACAAGCATACATATGAGATAGATGAAGCAGCCGGACTCACATCGGCAGATGCCGATCCCGAAACCTACGGCGTGGCAACATCGGTCGTTCAGACCTTCAAAAAGGGCACTGACGCACTCACAAGCATAACATGGGATTTCAACCTTGCGCCCATGAGTGATGAAGATACGGAAAAAGATATTACCGTAAAGGCCATTGCTGAAGGCGGCCAAGAGGACGGCGGAAATAATTATCAGGAATTCATCCTTCCGACCGTTGAAGTAAACGGCGAATTTACAATAGGCATAATCTTAAACGGCTGGGTTCCCGCGGGCGATTCGCACGAGGTTGAGGACACAAGCTTTGTTACAACGACGTTTGAATATGCCGATGGTGATACAGCAGACGTTACGGACGAAGAAACGGTAACGGACGCTGCGGAAGATGAAACAGCCGAAGAGGAAACGGTGACGGACGAAACGGTCGAAGAGCTTGAAACGGCAGAGGAAGAGGCTGCCGAAGTTCCCGTTGAAGAAGCTGTTGAAACAGCGGCCGACGCCGAATAAAGGAGGTAAGCAATATAATGAGATATGAAGATCCCAAAATGTACATCTCGATGTTTGACGATGAGGATGATATATTAACAACCAGCAATGCAAAGGGTTTTTCGTTCGGCCTTGATGACGGAGGTTCAGATTCCGCTTCGGACGCTGCAAAGGGCGACGCAAACGGCGGTTCAACCTACAGCGTGGATGTAAAAACATTTAACTGATATAAAGAAACAGGCGGGCTGCCGCGCGAGAGCGCGGCAGCCGTTTTTAATGCTGAGCGCATTTCGGAAGGGAATGATAGTAATAAAAAATATTAAAGACATTAAGGGCACTACAGGCACTGGCACTACAGGCACTATAATAGGAAATAAAACGTTTCCGCACGGCAGGACGCATATAATGGGAATATTAAACGTAACGCCCGATTCGTTTTCGGACGGAGGGCGGTTCAATGCGCCGGAGCGCGCCGTGCGTCATGCCGAAAAGCTTGTGCTTGAAGGCGCGGACATAATAGACATAGGCGGCGAATCCACGCGCCCGGGGTATTCGCCCGTACCGGAGGCGGAGGAGATCGAGCGCACCGCCGATGTGATACGCGCCGTGAAGGAGCGGTTCGATATTCCGGTGTCGATAGATACGCAGAAGTCCGCCGTTGCCGAAGCGGCGCTCGATGCCGGCGCCGACATGATAAACGATATATGGGGCTTTAAAAAAGACGCGTCAATGGCAAGGCTTTGCGCGGAGAGGAACGCCGCGTGCTGCCTTATGCACAACAGGGAAAGCGATGTGTACAATGATCTGATAAGCGATATTGTATCGGAGCTTGCAAAAAGCGCGGAGCTTGCAAGGGCGGCGGGGATCGCCGAAAACAAAATAGTTCTCGATCCCGGCATAGGCTTTGCAAAAACGCAGGAGCAAAACCTTAAGGTTTTAAACAATTTGAGCGCGTTTGACATAGGCTATCCGCTGCTTTTGGGCGCGTCGCGGAAATCCGTCATAGGAAACGCGCTGTCGCTGCCCGTTTACGAGCGGCTTGAAGGCACGCTTGTTACAACGGTGCTTGCCGTGCTTGGCGGATATATGTTTGTCCGCGTCCATGACGTTAGGGAAAACAAGCGCGCCGTTAAAATGGCAGAGGAGATTTTAAACGCGTAAAAGGCGCCGCGCCTTTTGAGGCTTGCATAAATATATAATAACCGGGAGAAATATATGGATAAAATAAAAATAACAAATCTTGAAATTTTCGCGCGCCACGGCGTTATGCCGGAGGAAACAACGCTCGGGCAAAAATTCATAATCACCGCCGAGCTGTTTCTCGATACGGAAAAAGCGGGGCACAGCGATAAGCTTGACGACAGCATAAATTACGCGCTTGTGTGCGACAACATAAAAAGCTACAATAAAACCAACACAAAAAAACTGATAGAAGCCGCCGCCGAGGGTACGGCGGAAAATATACTTCTGTCGTTCCCGAAGGTGAAAAGCGTAAGGCTCGAGCTTAAAAAGCCGAACCCGCCGATACATCTCCATTTCGACAGCATAGCCGTTGAAATAACGCGCAGCCGCCACAGGGCGTTTGTGGCGTTCGGTTCAAATATGGGCGACAGGCAGGCTTATATAAACGGCGCATTGGAAAAAATAAAGTCGGATCCGAAATGCACCGTCAAAAAAATATCTTCGGTTACAGAAACGGCTCCCTACGGCGGCGTGGAGCAGGATAATTTTCTTAACGGAGTTGTGGAGCTTGAAACTCTTTATTCGCCGTATGCGCTGCTTGATTTTCTGCATAAGCTTGAAAACGAGGCGGGTAGGGAACGGAAAATCCGCTGGGGTCCGCGCACGCTCGATTTGGATATTCTGCTTTTTGACGATATAATAAGCGACGACCCCGTCCTGACGCTCCCGCACCCCGATATGGAAAACAGGGCTTTTGTGCTTGAGCCGCTCTGCGAAATAGCTCCGGAGCTTATCCATCCCGCTTTAAACAAGAAAATGAAGGCGCTCAGGGCAAATCTATAATATTCCACAAAAAACGATAGTATTTTTGTATAAATTAAATTGAATATGTCACTTGAAAAACATACGGTTTTATGATATATTTGTAATGGAATTGTAATGTTTGGGTAAACACTTTTCCGCTGCAGAAATTCACCTCCGCGCGCTGCGCGGAACGTATCCAAAGGAGCTATAATTATGACAAAAACCGCTAACACCGAGGAAAATCCCATTGTGGGAAAGCTTACTATCATAAGCATGAAGGGCTGTGAGGAATTTACGGCGAAGATCGATGAATACCTCAAGGAATGGCGTCCGTTTGAAAATACGGAAACATACGTTACTCACGTGCATTGTCCGCGCTTCGGCACGGGCGAGGGTAAATGCGTTGTTGACAACACCGTAAGAGGCCACGACGTTTATATTATCTGCGATGTGTTTAACTACGGCATAACGTATAAAATGTACGGCATAGAAAACCACATGAGCCCGGACGACCATTATCAGGACCTGAAGCGTATTATCGCGGCAATGGGCGGAAAGGCTCGGCGCGTAACGGTTGTTATGCCGATGCTTTACGAGGGAAGGCAGCACAGGCGCAGCGGACGCGAATCGCTCGACGCGGCGCTGATGCTTCACGAGCTTGTCAATATGGGCGTATCGAACATTATAACGTTTGATGCGCACGACCCCAGAATAGCAAACGCAATACCGCTTTCGGGCTTTGACGACGTTCAGCCTACATATCAGATGATAAAGGCAATAGCTCACGCGGTGCCCGATATATCGCTTAACAAATTCGATACGGTTGTTATATCTCCCGACGAGGGCGGTATGTCGAGATGTATGTATTACAGCTCGATGCTTAAGCTTGATCTCGGTATGTTCTATAAGCGCCGCGATTATTCGAGGATCGTGGACGGCAAGAACCCGATTGTTGCGCATGAGTATCTCGGCAGAGAGGTCAGCGGCAAGGACGTTATAATAGTTGACGATATGATTTCGTCGGGCGAGTCGATAATCGACGTTGCAACGGCACTGAAAAAGCAGGGCGCAAAGAGGATATTTGTGTTTGCGTCGTTCGGCCTGTTTGTAAACGGTCTCGGCGTTATAGACGAAGCCTACGAAAAAGGCATAATAAATAAAATATTCACAACAAATCTCGTTTATCAGCAGCCCGGGCTTGTTGACCGCGAATGGTATTATTCCGTTGATATGTCAAAGTATATATCGCTGCTTATAAACACGCTGAACCATGACGACACAATTTCCGAGCTGTTAAATCCGGTGAAGAAGATACAGGCGCTTGTGGACAGAATGGAGAGCGAAGCAAACAAATAACGGCAAGACGTCAAAACGGTGTGCCGCGCCGTCCGGGATTTGCAGCTGAGGGGGAAGCGGCAATTAAAGAGGAGAGAGATTATTATGAAATGTATATTGCTTGCGGCGGGATATGCCACGCGGCTTTATCCGCTTACGGAAAATATGCCGAAGGCGCTTTTGAAGCTCGGCGATAAGACCATACTCGATATGGTCGTTGAAAAAATAGACGAGGTAAGCGAGGTTGACGATATTTTTATCGTAACAAACAATAAGTTTTACACCCATTTTTCCGATTGGGCAAAAAGCTATTCGGGGCCGAAGCGCGTTAAAGTCTTAAACGACGGCACAACGTCAAACGATAACCGTTTGGGTGCGATAGGCGACTTGAAGTTTGTTATAGACAGCGAAAATATAGACGATGAAATACTCGTTATGGCTTCGGACAATATTTTCGGCTTCCCGCTGACAGACTTTACCGGGGAATATGCAAAAAGGCATACCGATATGATATGCGCGCACAGGATAGAAAACAAGGCGGAGCTGCACACAATGGGCGTTGTGGAGCTCGATAAGGACGGCAGGGTTCTGAGCTTTGAGGAAAAGCCGGAGCGGCCGAAGTCCGATTTGGGCGTTCCGCCGTTTTATCTTTACAGGCGCGAAACGCTTGCGCTTATAGACAAATATCTTGCGGAGGGTAACAACCCCGACGCCCCGGGGCATTTTATCCCGTGGCTTATAACGCAGACGGACGTGTACGCGCACGTTTTTGACGCAACGCGCATAGACATAGGCACGGTAGAGAGCTATAATGAAGCGTGCGAGCTGCAAAGGCAGGGTACGCTGTTTGAGAAAAGAATATGATTTTGTTTTTCGCCGCCGTAAATTCTGCGTTTTACGGCGGTATTTTTTGCGGTATGCAAAAAAATGAATAAAAAACCTTTACAAATCAAAAAAATTGTAATATAATAAGTTGAAAATAAGTTGAGATACGGTCCTTGGGCCGCACGAAAAACAACATGGGAGATGTTTTATAATGATAAAAGCAGCTGTGCTCGGCGCAACGGGCTATGCCGGCATTGAGCTTGTAAGACTGCTTTCGGGTCATCCCGAGGCTGAAATAAAAATACTCGGCTCAAAGAGCTTTGAGGGCCGTAAAATAAGCGAGGTATATCAGAATTTCAATCATATTCTCGATATAAAATGCACCGAGCTTGACCTTGACGAGGTCGCAAAATGCGACGTTGCATTTACGGCTCTGCCGCACGGCGCGTCAAAAAGCGTTATTCCGCAGATACTCGAACGCGGAGTTAAGGTTATAGACTTAAGCGGCGATTACCGCTACGACGACGCTTCCGTATACGAAAAATGGTACGGCGAAAAGCATTCGTCGCCGGAGCTGTTAAAGGAATCCGTATACGGTCTGCCGGAGCTTCACAGGGAAAAAATAAAAGGCGCGCGCCTTATAGGCAATCCGGGCTGCTACACAACGTGCTCCATTCTCGGCGCGTTCCCGCTTTTGAAAAGCGGCATCGGCGAGCATAAAAACATAATAGTTGACGCAAAGTCGGGAGTTACGGGCGCGGGCCGCGGCCTTGCGCTGCAGACTCATTTCTGCGAATGTACGGAAAACACAAAGGCATATAAGGTTGCCGTGCACCGCCATACGTCGGAAATCGAGCAGGAGCTTTCAAAGGCGGCGGGCGAGGATATAATGATCTCGTTTACGCCGCACCTTATACCGCAGAAGCGCGGCATTCTTGCAACGATATATATAAACCTCAAAAAGCCGTGCACACAGGAGGAAGTGCTGAATGTTTACAGGGAATTTTACGGCGGCGAATTCTTTGTGCGCGTTAAGGAAACGGGCGCGCTGCCGGAAACAAAGCACGTTGCCGGCTCGAATTTTGTAGATATAGGCGTTGTTGTTGACGAACGGCTGCAAAGGGCGGTTGTTGTTTCGGCTCTCGATAATATAGTAAAGGGCGCGGCGGGTCAGGCCGTACAGAACATGAACCTGATGTTCGGGCTTGACGAAGCAACGGGGCTTAAAAACGCCGGCTTTTATCTGTAAAGGGGTGTAGTAAATGCAGGAGCTTATAAAACGCGCGGGAATACTTATAGAAGCGCTGCCGTATATGCAGAAATTTGCGGGAAAGACGGTTGTTATAAAGTACGGCGGCAACGCGATGATAAACGACGACCTGAAAAATTCCGTAATGGAGGATATAACGCTTTTAAAATATATAGGCTTAAAGCCGATAGTGGTTCACGGCGGCGGCCCCGATATTTCAAAGGCGCTTGACGATCTGGGCTTAAAAAGCCGTTTTGTGAACGGATTGCGCTATACCGATAAAAAAACAATGAGCGTTGCGCAGCAGGTGCTCATAGGAAAAACAAATAAAGAAATAGTTTCGCTTTTGAATACGAAGGGCGGGCGCGCCGTCGGAATAAGCGGAATTGACGGCAGCTTTATAGAATGTAAAAAGCAAACGACAACCGTTGACGGCAAGGAGCAGGATCTGGGCTTTGTCGGCGATATAGTGAGCGTCAAGAGCTG
>DVLU01000100.1 GCA_018715365.1 Candidatus Ornithomonoglobus intestinigallinarum
TTTTTATCTATCGCCGAAAAGCCATTGTCGCCGCTTTTCCCCGCGCATGCGGGGGTGATCCGTCACTGTAGACCTGGCTTGTGAGGTCGAGCAGCTTTTCCCCGCGCATGCGGGGGTGATCCCACTTTCACCATTACAGGCAAGATATGGGACATCTTTTCCCCGCGCATGCGGGGGTGATCCCGGGGCATTTGGAGAGGTCGATAACGCACAACGCTTTTCCCCGCGCATGCGGGGGTGATCCCTTCAAACCGGGACGGATTCAAGCCGAACAATACTTTTCCCCGCGCATGCGGGGGTGATCCTAATATTGTCAAGCGGTTTTATGAGTTAAAGTAAAAAATCCCCTAAAAGGTTAATTTGCAAAGCAAATGCAGCAGTGCAGTAAAAAATTCGGATTTGTTTATGATCCTGTGCGGCTATGCCGGGGCGATGCGCAAATCCGCGGCGGCAATCCATGCGCCCTTGACATACCGTTGATTTTATGGTATATTAAAAAAGAAAAAACGGCATGGACGGATTTTAACGGAACAAAACGGCATAAAGCAAGAGCCTAAGGAGATATATTATATATGATAAAAATTTTATTCGTCTGCACGGGCAATACGTGCAGGTCGCCGATGGCTGCGGCGATAATGGAAAAAATAGCGATAGACAACGATCTCGACGTACTTATAGAATCGGCGGGGATTTTTGCGGAAGTCGGCGGAAGGGCGTCGGAGAACGCCGTTAAGGCGCTCGATGAAATGGGCATAGATCTGACGTTTCATCAAACAAAGCCAATAACGGAGGAGCTCATAGAAAAAAGCGATATTATCCTCACCATGACCGAGGGGCAAAAGGAGCTCTTGAAGCCTGTCGCGGGAAACGATGTGTACACTTTAAAGGAATACGGCGGCGGGCACGGCGATATTTCGGACCCTTACGGCGGCGATATAGACGAGTACAGGGAAACGGCAAAAGAAATATACGACGCGCTTGTTGACGTCGCCGAAAGGATAGCGGATATTCAAAATGGAAATTCGGAGAATAACAAGAGCTGACGCGCACGCGCTTGCCGAGCTTGACAAACGCTGCTTTGCCGTGCCGTGGTCCGAGCGTTCCTTTGAGGATGAAACGGAAAACACGCTTGCCGTGTATTTTGCCGCGGAGGATAACGGCGTTATTGCGGGCTACTGCGGCTTCTGGCAGGTTGCCGGTGAAGGCGACATAACAAATATAGCCGTTGCGCCCGAATACAGGCGGCGCGGGCTGGGCAGCCGCCTTTTGGAGCGCGCACTGCGTGAGGCAGAGAGATTAAAGCTTTGCAGCATGACGCTTGAGGTAAGAAAAAGCAACGAAGCGGCGAAAGCACTGTACGGGAAATTCGGCTTTGAGCCTGTAGGAGTACGTGTCCGCTATTACAGCGACAACAATGAGGACGCGCTTATTATGATGAGAAGGTTGAAAACAAATGAGTGATGTTTTGATTTTGGGCATTGAGAGCTCATGCGACGAAACGGCTGCGGCTGTTGTGAGGAACGGACGCGAGGTGCTCTCAAACGCAATAAATACACAGATAGAAATACACAGGCAATTCGGCGGCGTTGTGCCCGAGGTTGCGTCGCGCCGTCACATACAGACCATAGACGGCGTAATAGACAAGGCGCTCTCGGATGCGAACGCCTCCTTTGACGATATAACAGCCATTGCCGTGACATACGGACCGGGGCTTGTCGGCGCGCTGCTTGTCGGAGTGTCAACGGCCAAGGCGCTTGCCTATGCTTTAAAAAAGCCGCTTGTTCCCGTTCACCACATAAAAGGTCACATAATGGCAAATTTTATCGAGCATAAGGAGCTTGAACCGCCGTTTGTGTGCCTTGTTGCGTCCGGCGGGCACAGCCATATTGTTGAAGTAAAAAGCTATACCGATATTGACATTCTCGCAAGAACGCGCGACGACGCGGCGGGTGAGGCGTTTGATAAAATAGCGCGTGTGCTGGGGCTGGGCTATCCCGGAGGGCCGCTTATAGACAAGCTTGCAAAAGAGGGCGATAAAAACGCCGTTCATTTCCCGCGTGTTAAAATGGACGGGGACTCTCTCGATTTCAGCTTCAGCGGCGTAAAAACAGCAGTTATAAATTATCTCCATAAGCTTGAGCAAAACGGGGAGGGCTATAACAAAGCCGACATTGCCGCAAGCTTTCAGGACGCCGTTGTTGACGCTTTATGCACGCATACGATAGAAGCGGCAAAGCGGACCGGCAATAAAACAATAGCGCTTGCGGGCGGCGTTGCGTCAAACAGCGCATTGCGCGCGCAGATGGCGGAGCGCGCCGCAGACGAGGGGATGAGGGTATTATATCCGAGCCCCGTGCTCTGCACAGATAACGCCGCGATGATTGCGTGCGCCGGCTTTTACGGCTATCTGAACGGCGACCGCGCCGATATGACGCTTAACGCTGCGGCGACGGTAAAATTATAAAACAGGGGAATAAATCAAATGGACAGATTATACGTTGACCTCGGCAGGAGATCATATGATATAGTATTTTCCGACAGCTTTTCGGAGCTTGGCGAAGAAACAAAAAAACTCGGCGATATTAAAAAAATACTTATCGTAACCGATACAAACGTTGCGCCGCTCTATCTTGACGAAGCTGCGGCAGAGCTTAAAAAAACTGGCGCGGAGGTTTCGTTTTATACGGTGCCCGCCGGCGAGGAGCATAAAAATATAAGCACGGTGACGGATATATGCGCGGCCTGCATACAAAACGGGCTTGACAGAAAAAGCATGATCGCTGCGCTCGGAGGCGGCGTTGTCGGCGATATGGCGGGCTTTGCCGCGGCGATATATATGCGCGGCATAGATTTTATACAGATACCGACAACTCTGCTTGCGCAGTCGGACAGCTCCGTCGGGGGAAAAACCGGCGTTGACCTTATGGCCGGCAAAAATATAATAGGCGCGTTTCATCAGCCGCGCCTTGTTTATATAAACGTAAGCACGTTAAAAACGCTTCCCGAAGAACAGTTTATATCGGGCATGGGCGAGGTCATAAAGCACGGCATAATACGCGACAAGGAGTTTTTTGATTATTTGAAAGAAAACACCGGCGCGGTAAAATCGCTCGACGGCGGCGTGTTTATTGAAATGTCGAAGCGGAACTGCTCGATAAAAGCCGAGGTCGTAAAGAGCGACGAGCGTGAGAACGGTCTGAGGGCGATTTTGAATTTCGGACACACAACGGGTCATGCCGTTGAATCGGCATTCGGCTTTAAATTAACGCACGGCGAATGTGTCGGTCTCGGCGCGATCGCCGCGTCGCATATCGCATATGAGCGCGGCATGATAAGCGGCGCGGAGCTTGACGAAATAATCTCCGTATTTAAAAGCTACGGCTTCAAAACCCGCGTTTTGCTGCCGCCGTATGAAGAAATCATTGCCTTTATGCAAAACGATAAAAAGAAGGTTTCGGGCAGGCTGACGTTCGTGCTGCCGGCAGGCATCGGCAGCGTTGTGCGCACAAACGACGTCACCGAAAAGGAAATAATATCGGCGCTTGGATTTATAGACGAAAAAAACGCGTAGCTGCGGTTTTACGTGGGAGGTTTACGCAATGCTTTATTTAATATGTGCCGCGGCGGCGGCTCTTATAATTGCCGCTGACAGGCTGACGAAGCTGTGGGTCGTATCCGCGGCGGAGGTCGGGGAAACAATAGCGGGGATCCCGCTGTTTGATTTTACGTATATACAGAATAAGGGCGCGGCATTCAGCATGATGAGCGGCAGGCTCGGGATTTTATCGTTTGTGTCGCTTGCCGTCTGCGCGGCGGTAATTGCGTTTTTTATAATAAAGCGCCCAAAAAACAGGCTGCTCTGCGCATCGCTTGCGCTTATTTTTGCGGGCGGGCTCGGAAACGCATGGGACAGGCTGGTGTACGGCTATGTTGTTGATTTTATAGAAACGACGTTTATCGATTTTCCGGTATTCAACATTGCCGATATAGCAATAACGACAGGCGCGGCGCTGCTGATAATTTACGAGGTCTTTTTCGATTCCGATACAAAAAAGAAAAACGCGGAGCAAAAAAATGCGCCGGCTGACAAAGAGGGTGAAAACAACGGACGAGATAACAATAACGCTGACGGAATCGGGCAGGCTCGATAAGCTTATAGCCGACGGCACCGATATTTCGCGCAGCTTTGCACAAAAGCTCTGCGCCGACGGCCTTGTTAAGGTAAACGGCAAGGTCGCGCAGAAAAACCATAAGGCGGAGGCGGGCGACGTTGTTGATATAATAATCCCGGAGCCGGAGGAAATGAGCGCGGAAGCCGAGGACATCCCTCTTGATATTGTGTATGAGGATGACGACGTTATAGTCGTAAACAAGCCGAAGGGCATGGTTGTCCACCCCGCGCCGGGCAACACGTCCGGTACGCTCGTGAATGCGCTGATGTATCACTGCGGCGGAGGGCTTTCGGCAATAAACGGAGTTGTGCGCCCGGGAATAGTGCACCGTATAGATAAGGATACGTCGGGGCTTTTGGCGGCGGCAAAAAACAACGAGGCGCACGTAAGGCTTGCCGCGCAGCTGAAAGAGCGCAAGGCGTTAAGGCGGTACGTTGCGCTTGTAAACGGGAATATAAAAGAGGATGAGCTGACAATAAACAAGCCGATAGGCAGAAACCCGTCCGACAGAAAGAAAATGGCGGTCGTCGCGGGCGGACGCGAAGCCGTAACGCACGTCAGGGTGCTCGAGCGGTTCGGCAGGTATACGCTTGTCGAATGCCGCCTGGAAACGGGACGCACGCATCAGATACGCGTTCATATGGCGTCTGTCGGACACAGCATAGTGGGCGACAAAACGTACGGTATCTCAAACGAAAAGTTTAACCTTTCGGGGCAGCTGCTTCATGCCGAGGGGATAGGCTTTGAGCACCCGAGAACGGGTAAGCTTATAGAGCTTCATGCCGATATTCCCGAGGATTTTAAAAACGTGCTCGATATTTTGAGGAAAAGTTCGAAATAAATGCGGAAATGTATCGAATTTATCGGCAAAACGGGTTGAAATTCAGGTAAAATCATAGTATAATAAAAGTATATACGAACCGAAAGGAATGATATTCTGTGAAAAAATTATGTGTTGTTTTCGGCGGCAGGTCGCCGGAGCACGACATATCGCTGAAATCGGTGACGTCGGTGCTGAACAACCTTGATAAATCAAAATACGAAATAACCACTCTCGGCATAACAAAGTCGGGCGCATGGTACATATATACGGGCGATTATGCGAAGATAATCGACTCATCGTGGGAAAAGGATACGGCGAATTTGAAAAAAGCCGTAATTTCCCCCGATGCGGAGGATAAGTGCATAATCGTTTTTGAAAACGAAACGACTGTTTCAAAGCTGTATCCCGACGTAATATTCCCGGTGCTGCACGGCGAATACGGCGAGGACGGAACGATACAGGGGCTGTTTGAGCTTTCGGACATAAAGTACGTCGGCATGGGCGTGCTGTCGTCGGCAAACGGCATGGATAAGATTTATTCAAAGCTTGTGTTTAAGGACGCCGGCATACCGCAGGCGGATTGGGTTGTTTACAGAAACGGCGACGATATTGACGAAAAAATAAGCGAAATCGAAAATAAGCTCGGTTATCCGTGCTTTGTGAAGCCGGCGTGTACCGGCTCCTCCGTCGGCGTGGGCAAGGCGCATGCGAGAGAGGAATTGAGAAGCGCGATAGAAAACGCCGCAAAATTTGACCGCAAGGTGCTTATAGAAGAAAACATAGACGGTCATGAGGTTGAAACGGCGGTGCTCGGCAATTTTGACGCGGAGGCGGCAACGGTGGGCGAGATAATGCCGACGGTTGAATTTTATGATTTTGACGCAAAGTATAACGACAATTCAACGCAGCTCCAAATACCGGCGGAGCTTCCCGCGGAAACAACGGAGCAGATACGGAAATATGCCGTTACGGCGTTTAAGGCGCTTGACGGGCAGGGGCTTTCGAGAGTCGATTTTTTTGTGAAATATTCGGACGGCTCCGTTATATTAAACGAAATAAACACGCTTCCCGGATTTACGGATATAAGCATGTATCCGAAGCTGTGGGGCGCTGTGGGACTGGGCTACGGCGAGCTTCTCGATAAGCTCATAGAGCTTGCGGAAAAAAGAGTAAAATAAAAAAATTCCCGCATATATTCTTGCCGCCGACGGCGGCGGAGAGGAACTGATGCTATGGATAACAGAAGGATAGGCGTGTTCGATTCGGGGCTCGGCGGTCTTACGGCCGTAAAGCAGATAATGAAGTCGCTGCCCAATGAGAGCATAATCTATTTCGGAGACACGGGCCGCGTTCCGTACGGTACGCGAAGCGAGGAGACAATATTAAAATACACAAGAAACGATATACGCTTTTTGAAAAGCTTTGACGTTAAAATGATAATCATAGCGTGCGGCACTGCAAGCTCCGTTGCGCTGCCGGCCGTTAAAAGCGAATTTGACGTGCCGATAGTCGGAGTTGTGGGCGCAACGGTTTATGCCGCGGTGCGGGCAACAAAAAACGGGAAAATCGGCATAATCGGGACGCCGGGGACGATAAAAAGCGGCTCGTATGAACGGCTTATACGCGAATACGACGAGCATATGCAAACGTTTACGCGCGCCTGCCCGCTCTTTGTTCCGCTTGTGGAAAACGGGCATTTCGATACGCCTGTCACAAGGCTTGTTATAGAGGAATATCTTAAGGAAATACGCGCCGCGGGCGTTGATACGCTGATCCTTGGCTGCACGCATTATCCGCTGCTTAAAAAAGCGATAGGCGAATATATGGGCGCGGACGTTAAGCTGATAGACCCGGGCAAGGAGGTAGCCGTATACCTTAAAAAGAAGTTTGACGACGGCGGGCTTCACGGCGACAAAACGGACGATGACCAATACAGGTATTTTGTCAGCGACAATGTCGCCGGCTTTGAGGAGTTAGGCTCGATATTTCTTGAAACAAAAATAAACGGTCAGGTAAGTAAAGTGGATATAGAGAAATATTGACTTTAAAAAATATTTACTGTACTCACGAAGACGATGTGCGCTTCGCTTGCATTCGTCAATCATCTCGCCGAACAGACAACAGCCGCCCTAACCGAAAATCGGCTCTGCAAGGCGCACGTCATCTGTCTGCGGAAGGGCCTTAACGCGCAAGGTGCGTTACCAGCCCGGAGCAGATAGTGACGGGCGCATAAAAAGTAATCCCCCGGGGTTTCAAAGGGGCGGAGCCCCTTTGAAGAGGAGATATTAAATGGACATAAGCGTAACAAACCGTCAGCGTATCGACGGCAGAAACGATACAATAGAAGAAACCGCGCAGGGAAGCCTTTATGTAAAAAACGGAAAAACATATATCATCTATAAAACGGAAACGGAAAACGGCATAAGCTCCAATACAATAATAGCGGACGGCAGAACGGTTACGGTAAAGCGCAGCGGCTTTCACAGCGCCGTGCTCCGTTTTGACAGAACGCGCAGGACGCAGACGGTATGCCGTATGCCGTACGGAAATATGATGATGGAAATAGAAACGGAAAAAATAGTAAACGCCCTGAACGAAAACGGCGGCAAGCTCAGGCTTGTTTACACAACGCATCTTCAGGGGCAGATAATATATAACGATATGAGTATTGTTGTGGGATAAGCCTTTTGCTTATCCGAAAGGGATTAAAGGAAGTATTATGAAAACAGTAAAAAAAGCGGCGTCGCTTATTTTGGGACTTGCATTGCTTGCGTTTTCGTTTGCGGCCTATGCGGAGACCGTAACGGAAAATACGGTGCAGACGGAGGCGCCGGAGCTTGAACTCAGCGGCGAATATGAGGCATGGAAACAGATAGCTGAGAGCCTTTCAAAGGAATATATAGACGAAACTCTCGACGCCGAAACGATAATGAAAATGGGCGTGTCAAACCTTCTTGAGGGCAACGACGATATGCTTGTTGCATTGCTGAAAAAAACGCTCGAAAGCCTTGACGATTACAGCACCTTCTATACGGCGGAAGAATATCAGGAATATCTGAATACGCTGAACAGAACGTTTTTCGGCGTAGGCTTGGAGCTTAAAAAATCGGGTCAGTATGCAGAGATAACGGGCTTTGCGGAGGAAAACAGCCTTGCGGAGCAAACGGGCTTCCGCGTGGGAGACAGGATAATACGCATAAACGGCTCCGACGTTTCGAATATGACGCTCGATGAGATTAAAAATATGCTCATGGGCGAGCTTAATTCAACGGTAACGATAACGGTCCTCCGCGGCGATGAATATATAGATATAATCGCAACGCGAACCGAGGTTAAAGAAGAAACGGTTGCAGGCGACATTCTGCCGGGCAATATCGGATACGTAAGGATAGTTTCGTTCAGCGCCGATACGGCAAACGAGTTTTTTGAAGTAAATAAGCTGTTCGACAGCAACGGCGTCAACAAAATAATAATGGACCTGCGCGATAATCCCGGCGGGCTTGTTATGTCTGCCGTCAGAATAGCGCAGTCGATAGTGCCGCGCGGAAAAATAGTCGATGTTAAATACCGTCAGCCGGAATACGACACGTCGTATTATTCCGAGCTGCCGAGCACAAACAAGAATTTTTACGTGCTCGTAAACGAAAACACCGCATCATCGGCGGAAATACTTGCAAGCGCAATGCAGGACAGCGGCGTCGGCAAGCTTGTCGGAGTGCAGACGTTCGGCAAAGCCGTGGTGCAGCAGACTTATCCGCTGAAAAACGGGTCTGTTTATAAGCTTACGGCGGCGCAGTACATAACGAGAAACGGCCACCATATAAACGGCGTGGGCTTAACGCCGGATATACAGGTTCAAAACAAGACCGAAAAAATAGATACAAGCGTTTATACGCCTATGGATATGACGGAACGCTATTCGCTCGGCGCATACGGCAACACCGTAAAGGGCGCAAAGGAACGGCTCTATATGCTTGGCATATATAAGGGCAAGGTTGACGACAAGGTTTTCACCGAGGAGCTTCAGGAAGCGGTAAAGGAATATCAGTATGTTAATAATCTGAGCGCCTCAGGCGTGCTTGACGTTGTAACGCAAACGAGAATAGAAAAAACCTTTTCATCGCTTCAGCGCGTTGTTGACCTCCAGCTCCAAACCGCCTATGAACGCTTCGGAGGGAATGTTGATGACTTAAACTGATAAAATATATGATACAGACGGCAGTGCGGGGACACAG
>DVLU01000101.1 GCA_018715365.1 Candidatus Ornithomonoglobus intestinigallinarum
GGTTATCGCCTGTAAAATATCGGGAATGGTATGAAAAGCAACCGACAGCGAGCGTGGCGTAATGCCGATTGCACAATAATCGATAAGGAATTTTGGGTGTTTTTTAGACTGCACGATTCTTGACAATTCCACCGTCTTTGCAAATAGCGGCTAACCCCTTTGTGGTGTAGTCCCAGCTATCCGGCAGGGACAGCATAAGGGACAAAAGCCCCTTTGCCTTTAGCGACAGCGCGGTATTGCGTAAATGGTGGTTGCTCATCACGGTATAGTCGCGGGTTTTGTCTATTCTGAAAACTGCCATACAAAAATCCTCCTTTCGATGAAATGAAAAAAGCGTCAAGACTGTTACATCTCAACGCTTTTACTCTGCATTATTTTCTCTGTCCGCGCGTCCTGCGGCTATGCAGGCGTACATAATCGTTATGCCGAAAACGCTCCCGGCAATAAAGCTAATTATTGCGGCTATCATTGTCATTTCCTCCGTCTGTATTTTCAAGCGGCACATATGCCGTACAGGTTTTTCCGTTATAGCAATGTAAGTGCGGACAAAACGGGTTGCGGCTGTCCAGTAAATATGTGTCCTGCCCGGTCTTGCAGGTCGGGCATAGCTGTTTTGATTTTTTCCTGTTCATTTATGAAAATCCTTTCGCATAAAATTTGTCATAAGAAAAAAGGCATTGCAGTTAAAGCAATACCTTTTATAGCTCAATATCATAACTCTTGTATTTTATTGGTGCTGCAAAACAGCGTAAACTATGGGCTTTTTTCCTACTTGTAAGTTTCCGTTTCGCTTCACCGAAACGCTGGAAGTGCGTCACCTCGCGCTGGCGGAGGAATTTTATTACTTCGTTCACGTCCGGATCGTCCGACAGCCGTAAAATATTATCGTATACCGCACGCGCCTTTTGCTCTGCCGCAAGGTTCTCGTAAAGATTCGTAAGCGGGTCGCCCGTTACGGCAACCGCTGCGGCGTTAAACGGCGCGCCCTGGGAATTCTGCGGATATACGGATGCGCCGTTATCGGCGTAATATTCCCATGATCCGAGTTCATTCCATTCTTTCGGCGGCGCGCCCTTTGAAAGCTGCGCAACTATCGTTCCCACCATTTCAAGATGACCCAGTTCTTCCGTACCGATGTCCGTAAGCAGTCCCTTTGTTGTTTCATCGGGCATGGTGTAGCGCTGGGAAAGGTATCGGAGCGACGCGCCGAGCTCGCCGTTCGGCCCGCCGTACTGCGTTATCACAATATTTGCCAAGCGCGGATTCGGGTTTTTGATTTTTATCGGATATTCCAACATTTTGCTGTAGCTGAACATTACTTATTCCCCTCCTTTTCCCACGGCCACGGCGACTCAAGCCAATTGAAGCACGGCTGCGACGCGGTGCTGAACGGCGTAAGCGGCCCGAATGCTTTTTCAAATTCGCGTTTAAGCGATTTTGTTTTTTCCGCAAGGCTTTTGAACAGCTCAAAAGCTTTTTTGTCATTCGGGTGCGTATCGAGGTAAAGCAGCATATCGTATGCCGCAAAATTATAGCTTTGGAGCTGTTTTAAAAGCTCGTTTCTGCCGCACTCCATCAGCACACGCCCCCTTTTCCCTTACAGATTTCGCCGTATTCATCTATTGTAAGATCGAGCTCCGGAAAGAGGGAGCCTCTTTCGAGAGCGGTGCAGGCGTCGTATGTTTCGCACAGCTCCTGCACCGGCACATATGCGTAACCGACGCATCCGCACGATGCGCAGCAGTCACAGCATTTTGAATTTTCTGCCATAAATCTCACTTCCTTTTTTATTTTTGCGGAATAATCGTTCCCGCACTAACATAATATGTAGGTTAAAAGGGATTTGTGAGTTTTTGGTTATTCAAAAAAGAGGGCTGCCGCCCCCTAATTCATTATCATATCTATACCCTTTCTTATTGTTTCTTCGTTTATCGCGCCGCGCGCCTGTGCGGCGGCGTTGCCGTCGGCGTCTATGAATACCGTCATCGGGATCGCGCTTGCTCCGTACGTTATCGCCGCGTCCTGCTCGGTATCGTAATACACCGGGAAGGAATAGCCGTTATCCGAAATATATTCCGACGCAGTTTCAACCGTTTCGCGCGAACCGTCCGTCATATTTACCATCATAAATACAATATCATCGCCAAGCTCCTTATAAAGCTTGTCAAAATCGGGCATCTCGCTCTTGCACGGCCCGCACCAGCTCGCCCAAAAATTCACGATAACGGGCTTGCCTGTATTCTGCAAAAGCGTTACGGCATTGCCGTCCGCGTCATACACGGTAAAATCGGGCGCGGCAACGGTCTGAGTTTCCTCCTGCTCTGCCGTTTTTTCGTCCGGTTCGCCGTCGGGCTTTGCCGTTTCATACGACGTTTCGTCAGTTTCCGTTACAGTCAGCTTATCTGTCGGATTATCCGTGCCGAGCCTTGCATAAAGCACGTACGCTCCGGCTATAAGCACAACAAATATAACTGCCATTATTATAAGCGATTTGTTTTTTCTCATAAATCTTCTCCTAACTCAACACGGAAAGCAGCCTTCCAAGCAGGCCGGTTGCCATAAATATTCCTATTGCAACAAGCAGACAGCCGCAGACTGCGTTTATAACGTTATAATGGCGTTTTATAAAATCAAACGCCGACTTAAGCCTGTCTATAAGAACGGCGCTCAGAATAAACGGCACGCCGAGCCCCATAGAATACACAAAAAGCATTGCCATTCCTTCAAGCACATGTCCGCGCTGCGACGCAAGCATGAGCGCCGAACCGAGAAATGCTCCGACGCACGGCGTCCAGCCGAGCGAAAATATAATTCCGAAAAGCGCAGCCGAGAAAAAGCCGAGTTCCTTTGTTTTCAGCGTTCCCGCGCCGCCGCGGAAAATATTAAGCTTGAGCACGCCCAAAAAATTAAGCCCGAAAAATATAACAATAAGTCCCGAAACTATATTTACCGCCGTCTGATGTGATTTTAAAAAGCTGCCGACCGTTCCGGCCAGCGCGCCCATTATAACAAACACAACTGTAAACCCGAGCACAAATCCGAGCGCGCACAGAAGCGTTTTTCTGCCGCCGCGCTCTCCCCCGCCCGCAAAATACGATACGTATACAGGTATCATCGGCAAAAGGCACGGCGATATAAACGTTATTATCCCTTCAAGAAACGAAATAAAATACTGCACCTTTCATCTCCAAAAAAATATTTTTTTTAAGCTTTGCCGGGCAGCCGATGCGTCTTGCGGCGTGGGCCGTCCGGCATTATTTGCTCTGTTTGCGGCGCCGAATCAATGGCAGCCGTGATTTCCGCAGCCGTGGTCGCCGCAGGTGTGACCCTCGCCGTGATGATGATGGCTGCAATTTGCTTCGGGATTAAATTCAAGCGTCCCGTTTGCAAGAGCTTCGGCTGCTGCGTCGGCACTGCCCGAAACTCCGCCGTAGACTTTTATGCCCGCAGCGGAAAGCGCGTTTACCGCTCCGCCGCCTATGCCGCCGCAGATGAGCGCGTCAACGCCCACGGCTCCCAGCACGCCCGCAAGCGCGCCGTGTCCGCTTCCGTTTGTTCCTATGACCTCCGACGAAACTATCTTTCCGTCCTCGATATCATAGAGCTTAAACTGCTCCGTGTGTCCGAAATGCTGAAAAATCTGTCCGTTATCATAAGTTGCCGCTACTTTCATTATATTATCCCCTTCCGGTGTTTTGTATTTTTCGGCGCAGCGGCGCATATAGCACCCTCCGCATATACCGGCGCTTTCCCTGCCGCCGCATACTCTGTAATCTCCGCCCTCTATCCTGAGCGGCAAACCGTCCACAATCGCGTCGGCAAGCTTCTTCCTTGCCGATGCGTAAATATGCTGTACCGATGTGCGCGCAACATCCATATATTCGCCGCACTCCTCCTGGGAAAACCCTTCTTTGTCTATAAGCCTGACGGCTTCGTATTCGTCAACCGTCATCACTATCTCGCCGATGCTGTTTTCCGCATCCTCCGGGACAAACCTGAGCGTTCCCGGAAGCCCGCATACCCGTCTGCATTTTTTCGGTCTCGGCAACAGTTTCACCTCCGGCATACGCACTGCGCTTATACATTATATTATACACCGTTTTTGACATATGTCAATAACTTTTTTTGTTTTTTAATAGCTTTTTACACAAGCCCGAAATTTTTTAAAGCGGCCGTTACGCCTTCCTCCGCAACGGTCAGCGTAACGCTTTCGCACACGTCGTTAAGCGCCTTGTCATGCACGCCCATCGCTATTCCGTGACCGGCCTCGGATATGAGCTCGCGGTCGTTTGGCCCGTCGCCGAAGGAATATGTTTTATTCCTGTCGATCCCCGTAAATTCTATTATGCGCCTTACGCCTATGCCCTTGTTGTTATCGGGCGTATCGCAGTCGCAGGAAAAGCTGCCTCGGTGAGAACGCAGCACAAATTTTCCCTCAAACGCTTTCTGTATCAATTCCATTTTTTCGGCGCTGTCGTAAACAAGGAACATCTTGTTTGCCGCGGGCTCGTCAACGTCGTCTATCGAAACAAAGTTTTTGCTGCTTATATCAAAGCGGTTAAGCATTTTTAAAAACATATCGTTTTTCATCCCGTTTGTTATGCAGCGTTCCTGCGTTTCGAGAACATACACATATCCGAGCTCATCGGCCCTTGATATAAGCTCCTCCGTGCGCGCCTTATCAACGAGAGTGCTGTAGACGGTTTTGCCGCCTATTTCGGCGTATGCGCCGTTTGACGCCACTATGCCGTCCCATTCTATACCCGTTTCCGGGACGTAGCATTTTGCGCGGCCCGTTGCAAGTATAACGGCAATATCGTTTGCCTGAAGACGCTTTACCGTTTCAAGCGTCGTTTTTGTCGGGCGGAAAATTTTGCTGCTCTCGTCAACAAGAGTTCCGTCGTAATCGAAAAATACAATGCCGTTCATAGCTTATTCCTCCGCTTATTTTTCTGTTTTTTTATATTCAAACCGCCTCCGGCGCTTCAAACTGGCTGTTATAAAGCTCAGAATAAAATCCGCCCTTTGCCATAAGCTCCTCGTGCGTGCCCTGTTCGATTATTTTACCGGCGTTCATAACGAGAATCACATCGGCCTCGCGTATTGTCGAAAGCCTGTGCGCAACAATAAAGCTCGTTCTTCCCTGCATCATAACCGCAAACGCCTTTTGTATTTTTATTTCTGTTCGCGTGTCTATCGACGACGTTGCCTCATCAAGTATAAGCATCGGCGGGAGCGCAAGCATAACACGCGTTATGCACAGGAGCTGCTTCTGCCCCTGCGAAAGGCTGCCGCCGTCCTCGCCTATGACCGTATCAAGACCCTTCTCCATTCTGCGTATGAAGCCGTAGGAATGTGCCGCCTTTGCCGCGGCGATAATTTCCTCCTCCGTTGCGTCCGGCTTGCCCATCGTTATATTTTCGCGGATCGTGCCGGCTTTCAGCCATGTATCCTGCAAAACCATGCCGTATGATGCACGAAGGCTATTCCGCGTTATGCCGCGGATATCAGTGCCGTCAACCGAAACAGCGCCGCCGTTTACATCGTAAAAGCGCATAAGCAGGTTTATCATCGTTGTTTTGCCGCAGCCTGTCGGCCCGACTATCGCAACGCGCTGCCCCGATGCCGCGCTTACGTTAAGGTTTTCTATAAGCTTAACCTTGGGATCATACGAGAACGAAACGTTTTTAAGCTCAACGTCGCCCTTTACGTTCTCAAGCTCAACCGCATTCTTGTCGTCGGGGCGTTCCGTGCGCTCATGAATGAGCCTTAACAGACGCTCGGCGCACGCAACGGCATTTTGAAGCTCGGTTACAACCTCCGATATTTCGTTAAACGGCTTTGTATACTGCGTTGCATACGCAAGCATGCTTGTCAGGCTTCCGACGGTTATTATCCCCATGCACGCGCAAACGGCGCCCACGAGCCCGACCACGGCGTAAACTATATTGTTTACAAAACGCGTTCCCGGGTTTGTTATCGATGAATAAAATATCGCCTTAAGCGATACGCCGTAAAGCCTGTTGTTTATCTCATCAAATTCCTCTATGGATTTTTCCTCGCGCGAAAACGCCTTGACAATTTTAAGGTTGTTTATGAGCTCGTCTATAAGCGATGTTTGCTCGGCCCGCGTTTCGGACTGCTTCCTGAACATCGAATATGTGCGCGACGCAATAAATCTCGCAACAAGCAGCGACATCGGCGTAAGTACAACGACAACAAGCGCAATCCAGACGTTTATCCCAAACATGAATATAAGCGTGCCGAGTATTGTCATAACGCCCGTAAACAGCTGCGTAAAGCCCATAAGCAGGCCGTCGGCAAACTGATCGGCGTCCGCAATAACACGGCTTACAATATCGCCGCTTGTGTGGCTGTCTATAAACGACAGCGGTAAACGCTCTATTTTCCCGAACGCGTCCTCGCGTATATCGCTTACAACGCTGTAGGTTATTTTATTGTTTATCATGTTCATAACCCACTGCCCCGCCGCAGCGATAACTGCCGCCGCGCCTATCTGCGCAAGCACTTTTATAAGTGCCGCAAACCTGACGTTTCCCGCGCCTATGATATTATCTATCGCGCGTCCCGCAAGTATCGGGATATAAAGCGTAAGCATTACCGTAACCGCCGCCAGCAGAAGCGTTGCAATAAGCAGAGCCCTATAGCGGGCTATATATTTCCAAACAAGCTTAAAGGTTCTTTTATTTTTCATCTTGCTCCTCCGTGAAGGTTTTGTTTTCAGGCCGGGCTTAATTCCCGCAAACCGCCCGTATTACGCGCCGAATTGCGAATTGTATATTTCCCGGTAAATATCGCAGTTTTCCATCAGTTCATCATGAGTGCCCATGCCGGCGGGCTCGCCGTCGTCAAGCACGATTATTTTATCGGCGTGCATTACAGACGCCGCTCTCTGCGATACTATAAATACGGTCGGCTTCGTTTCAAGCGACGCAATCGCTTTACGCAGCCTTGCGTCCGTGGCAAAATCAAGCGCCGATGCGCTGTCGTCAAGAATAAGTATTTCCGGCTTCTTTGCAAGCGCGCGCGCTATCGTAAGCCTCTGCTTCTGTCCTCCCGAGAAGTTTGCGCCGCCCTGCTCCACCTCGGCTTCGTAGCCGTCCTTTGCGCGTACAACGTCCTCCGCCTGCGCCGCCGCAACGGCTTTATCTATCGCCGCTTGGTCGGCGTCCTGCGCTCCCCATTTCATATTTGACATTATAGTCCCTTTAAAGAGCACCGCCTTCTGCGGAACAACGCCTATTTTTGCGCGGAGCGCGTCTATATCGTATTCGCGCACATCGCGCCCGTCAACAAGCACCCTGCCGTCCGACGTATCGTAAAAGCGCGGTATAAGGCTTATGAGCGACGTTTTGCCCGAACCGGTACCGCCGATTATTCCTATTGTGTCGCCGCGCTCCGCCCTGAAGCTTATGCGCTCCACGGCAGCGCCGCTGCTTCCGGAATACGTGAGCGCCGCGTTTTCGAATTCAACGGCCGGCGCGCCGCTTATGCCGCTTACCTCCGTCCCGTTTTCAAGACTGCTCTTTTCGTCAAAAATGGCAGATATTCTGTTTGCGCAGGCAAGCGCCTTTGTGAGCGTTATTATCATATTGGCAAGCTTTATAAGCTCAACAAGTATCTGGCTCATATAGTTATAGAGCGCAACAACCTGTCCCTGTGTCAGAGCGCCGGCATCCACGCGGAGCGCGCCGCAGTAGATAAGCGCTATAACTGCGGCGTTTATAAGCACGTAGGTGAGCGGATTCATAAGGGCGGATATTGCGCCCACATGCTTTTGAAGCTTTACGAGCGCACCGCTTTTTTCGTTGAAGTCCTCGATTTCCCTGTCCTCCATGCGGAAAGCGCGGATAACTCTCGCGCCCGTTATGTTTTCGCGCGTTTTGCGCGTTATAACGTCAAGCGCGTTTTGCGTCTTTTTATAAAGCGGCATTGTCACAAGCATTATGCCGAAAACGACTATTGCAAGCACCGGTATTGCAACGGCAAACACAAGCGCGCTCGGAACGTCTATTGTAAACGCCATTATCATCGCGCCGAACACAACAAACGGCGAACGCAGAAACAGACGCAGGAACAGATTTACTCCCGACTGCGTCTGGTTGATATCCGACGTCATGCGCGTTATGAGCGTTGACGTACCAAGCGAATCTATTTCACGGTGCGAAAGCGACTGGATATGCGCAAAAAGCGCATGGCGAAGCTTTGTTGAAAATCCGACGGCTGCCTTTGCGGCAAAAAACTGCGCCGTTACAGAGCAAACAAGACCGATAATTCCGAGCGCGACAAGCACAAGGCACATTCTTACGATGTAGCCGTAATCGTTGTTTGCAATGCCGCGGTCGATTATCTGCGCCACAACAAGCGGCACAAACAGCTCAAACGACGCTTCAAGCATCTTGAAAAGCGGCGCAAGCACGCTTTCAAGCTTATAATCTTTGAGGTATTGTAACAGTTTCTTCAAATCGTTATCTTCCTTCCGTGTGTATTGCTTATACCATTATACAACATATCGGGAAAAAATGCAAGATAAAAAAAGAGGGTTTATCAAAGGGGCTTCGCCCCTTTGGAACCCCGGCGGGGGCAAAGCCCACGCACCCCCGGAGGGGTTATAAAAGCTCGGTGCCGTTTATTGTCATGCTGTTCCTGTGGGAAACAAAAAATCCGTGGCTGAAGCCGGGGACATATTTATCCATTGCGTTAAGCACCGTTTCGGGCTTCAGGTTATACGCGCTGCCGACGGACAGCGTCATATCGATAACCGCCGTTTTCCCGTCCGTGCTTTTAAGCGTCATATCAAATATATGCGGCCGTATATCCGATTCCTTTTCGCCGCTCTTTGTTTTCTTCAAAACGATAAGCTCTTTGCTTTGCAAAAATCGGCATACGGCAGCATCGTTTATTTCCCCCGTATATTCCGTTTCGACGGTATATTTCGCGCGGTCGATTTTTGTAAGGTCGATTTCCTTTCCGCTTACTTTTTTTGCCGCTTTTATTTCATACCCGGGCGGCAGCGCGCCGTTTAATTTTCCGCAAAGCTCCGTTTCGTCAATATCGCAGTCAAAGCCGACCTTCATATATTCGCAGTCCGACGTTACGCCGACGGACAGCGGCTGTGCAACTGTCATTACTGGGTGCGGGTTAAAGCCCTGCGAAAACATAAACGGTATTCCGGCGCGCCTTACGGCCCTGTGGAAAAGACGCACAAAATCGAGGTGCGATATATATTTTACGCGTTCATCGCGCGCATATTTTAAAATATAGCTGCTCATTTTTCAACGCACACCCCCGTTTTCCAGGACGCAGCACCGCAGCCGCTGCATTTTTCGCGGCAATGCGGCGTTGTTTCCGCCGCCTTCGCCCTTTCGTTTTCGCGCATCAAAAACGACTTTGTTACGCCTATATCTATATGGTCCCACGGCAGTATTTCGTCATAGCTTCGTTCGCGCAGATTATAAAACCCGGGATCGATCCCAAGCTCCTCAAACGCTTCAAGCCACAAATCAAATCTGAAGTGCTCGCCCCAGCCGTCAAACTTGCAGCCCTTTTCAACGGCGCGCACAATAACTTTAGAGAGCCGTCTGTCGCCGCGCGCAAACACGCCCTCGAGGAAGCTTGTTTTGTTGTCGTGCCAGTTATACCGTATACGCTTTGAGCGTATCGACGACTTCAGCAGATCCTGCTTGCGTATAAGCTCCTCCCTGCCGTTCTGCGCCGCCCACTGGAACGCCGTAAACGGCTTCGGAACAAAGCTTGACGTGCTGACGGTTATATTGATGTTCTTTGCGCGTTCCTCCTTGGGAATATCGAAATAAACGCCGAGCACCTTCTGCGCCAGCTCCGCTATGCCTTCGACGTCCGCGTCCGTTTCCGTGGGAAGCCCTATCATAAAGTACAGCTTAACGCCCGTCCAGCCGCCTTCAAAAAGCATCCTTGTTGATGTGATTATATCTTCTTCTGTTATATTTTTGTTTATAACGTCCCTGAGCCTTTGAGTTCCCGCTTCGGGCGCAAACGTAATCCCCGTTTTCCGCACCTTCTGCACCTTTTCCATAAGCTCAAGCGAAAAATTGTCTATCCTGAGCGACGGCAGCGAAAGCCCGATTTTCTTTTCCTCCGTCATATCGAGCAGGCCGTCGGTCAGTTCCCTCAGGCCGCTGTAATCGCTGCTTGAAAGCGACGAAAGCGATATTTCGTCGTAGCCGCTGCAGGAGAGCAGGTTTCCGGCAATGCCCAAAAGCCGTTCGGGGCTTCTTTCGCGCTGCGGACGGTATATGTATCCCGCCTGGCAAAAACGGCAGCCGCGCAGGCAGCCGCGCATAATTTCAAGCATTACCCTGTCGTGAACAACCTCGCCGAACGGGACTATTATCGTTTCCGGCGTGTAAGCCGCGTTAAAATCACGCATTATGCGCTTTTTAACGCTCGGCTTTGCATGAGGGTTATTCGGCGTTACGCTTTTTATTGTATTGTCCGCGTTATATTCAACGTCATAAAACGACGGAACGTAAACGCCCTCTATTTCGGCTATAGCTTCAAGATAGGCGCGCTTGTCCTTTTTGCCGCTCTTTTTCCATTTGACGTATTCGTCAACAACCTCGTTTATGACGTCCTCGCCCTCGCCCATCATGAAAAAATCGAAAAAGTCGGCAACCGGCTCCGCGTTATACGCGCACGGGCCGCCGCCGCATATTATCGGGTATTCAGCGCCGCGGTCTTTTGCAAGCGGCGGAATGTCCGCAAGATTCAGCATATTTACGATGTTCGAATAGCAGAGCTCATACTGGAGCGTGAAACCGAGCATATCAAAATGCGTTATCTCATCGCCCGACTCAAGCGCAAAAAGCTTCATGCCGCGGGCGCGCATTTCGTCCTCCATATCGGTCCACGGCGCAAAAACGCGCTCGCACCACGTGTCGGGCCTGTTGTTCAGTGAATGATACAGTATTTTTAAGCCGAGATGCGACATTGCAATCTCATACGTATCGGCAAAGCAGAAGCCGAAACGCACGTCAACCCCGCCTGCATTTTTCAAAACGGCGTTTAGCTCGCCGCCGGTGTAGCGTGTCGGCTTTGAAACGTTCGATAAAATTTTATCCTTTAATGTTATCACTTATTTATTCCTCCGGCGCAAAATCCTCTGACGGCTTATCCTTTTTGAAAAAGCCGTTTACCTTATCAACCATATCGGGCACAAGGTCTATAACCTTATCGAGAGGCGACGAGCCGCCGCCCATAGGTATAAGGCGCACGTTGCCGTTGTTTATAACGAGAAACGCTTCCGGGTCCATTTTTACGCCGCCGCCTATACCGCCGCCGAACGACGTT
>DVLU01000102.1 GCA_018715365.1 Candidatus Ornithomonoglobus intestinigallinarum
TTTTCACTCGCCGCTTCGTATGCACGTCAAGGCCGCCGCCGCGGTTGAATTTCACTTTAAGGAAATCGCTCGTGCCGCCGCTTAAAAGCCGTTCGTCAGCCGCGCCGAGGCTCTCAAGGACGTTATCCTCCTCGGCAAACGTTACGCCGTCAAGACAATTTGCCGCCGCCGCTTCGCTTATCATTGCGCTTTCGCTTTTATTCGGCGTCTGGCTTTCAAAATCGCGCCTTACGTGCGCGTAGTAAATTCCCGAAAGCCTGTAAACTCCGTCCGGGTCCCGCTGCTCGCAGTACTCCTTCGCCGCCGCGGCGTACAGCACCATCTGCATATCGACGCCGTTTAATATATTTACTATATCAAACCTTGTCGCGCCTGTTTTGTAGTCTATTACACGGATACCGTTATAGCTTTCTCCCCTGTATATATCGAGCCTGTCTATTATGCCGCTTAGCGACACTCTGTCGTTTATACGCATATTGACGGCAGTTTCCTCGCCCGACGTCGTAAACCTGCCGTATTTCAGGCTTGAATGAACGGCTGCGGCGGCGTTTGAAATGACGCGCCTCATGCGGTGCATTACATTTGCCGCTTTCCCTCGCTGCGATATTTCGCTTTCCTCAAGCTTCTTTTCCGCTTTGTCAAACAGCCCGTTAAGTATATCATCCCTCTGCTCGTCGGAAAGCGAACGCCATCGCTCCGATTTTTTCTGCGGGTCGGTTTCTCCGCCTTCGACGCTCCTGCAAAAGCCCTCTATGACGGAATGGGCGTATATGCCGACGTCCGCCGCGCCTATATCCCATTCCTCGCGCTCCCGTATGCCGAGCCCGTAGCTTAAAAAATACATATACGGGCATTTTGCGTACGCGTTAAGGCGGCTTGCACTGTACGTTATGTTATCGCTGCCGTACAGTTCCTCCGCCGTTTCCGGGGGTATTGTGTCAAAACGCCTTGCAATGCTTCGTTTTTCATCAAGCAGCGACGTGAGCTGCGGATAAAGTCCCCGTTCTTTATAGTAAAGATAGACCGCATCCCATATGGGATTTTTATTGTCGTCGGCGCGGCTGCCTATAAGCTTGTGTATCGTCACCTTCGGCGACGCTATATAAACGCCCGGCTTCTGCGCCGCCCGCTCCACGTCGTCCTCCGTATGCACCTGCGGAAAACGTCTTAAAATATTATAAACAAGCCGCGATGGGCTCAGCTGGCTGCCGTCCGTATTTTGCGCGGCGTAGCTTATATACAGCCGCTCCGTTGCCGACGTGAGCGTTCTGAAAACGTTGTAGCGGCGTTTTTCCGTTCTGCCGCGCGTATCCGGAGCAAGCGGCAGGTCAATGACGTCGCTCTCGCTTATGAAATGCCTGTCCGCATCGGACAGGAAGCCCTCGTTCCTTATCTCGTTGGGGAACGTTCCGTCGTTTGCGCCCAAAAGGAACAGCGCCTTAACATCTGACGGCGCGTTCCTTTCCGCCGTTCCGAAATACACTCTGTCGATACCCGACGGGATTATTCTTATTTCGCATTTCGATATGCCGGCTCTGACGTACCGCCCGAACTCCTCCCTGTCCGTTTCGCTGTCGCCGAGCGTTATAACAAGCTGGTCAAGCACCTCAAGGATAAGCTCCCATATCTGCGCAAAATGCTCCGCCTCAGTTGTGTCGCCCGAATCGGTAAGCTTTCGTATTTCCGCTTTCAGGCCCTCATAGATGTGTATATCCGAAATAAGCTCAAAAAGCGCCTTTGCCTGCGCCGTGCTGCTTATGCTGCCCTTTGTTTTTTCAAAATACGCCGCTATCGGCTTCATTACCTTCCGCCTCAGCGAATTTATGCGCTCCTCAAGACGCCGTTTTTCCTCAGCCCGCCGTTCGGTTTCCTCCTTGCCGCACGTTACCTCCGCAACAGTGCCGCCGCTTTTCCAGTCCTCCTCCGACAGCCATCGGCGTTTGCCGCGTATTCCGTATTTTAAAACAAAATTTTCAAGCTCGTCTATGCTTTCCCGCGGTATGCTTTTTATTTTCCCGTCACTGTCTTTTTCATATATAAAGCCCGATTTAAGATACGCAAAAACAGACGCGTAATCAAAATCATTATCGAAAATATCAAAAAGCGACAGTATCTGAACGGCTATCGGGTGATCCGACAGCACCACCTTCATATCGGAAAAAAGCGGTATTTCATATTCACCGAACACCGCGTCCGCAAGATACCCGTATTCGTCTTCATTGCCGCATATTACGGCAATATCCCTGTAGCGCAGCCCTTCCTCCCTTACAAGGTCGGCTATCTGCCCCGCCGCATGCTCCGTTTCGGCGTAGGCGTCGCGCGCTTCGAAGATTTTTATGTTTTCGGCCTTTTTGTCGTATACGGCCATGCTGTTCCATTTGTCGAGAAGGAATTTAAGCTCCGGAGCCTTTACGTTTTTCAAATGTTTGCCGCAGTCATAATATTCGCGCTCGCTGTCCAGCTCCTCTATTTTATAAAGCGTTCTGCGAACCTCGGAATAAAGCGGCCTTTCCGTTTCGTTTTCGGGATATGAAATGCTTACGGTAAGCTGCTTTACCTTTGAATACAGCGCCTCGACAACCTTCATCTGCTGAGGCAGCAGCTCGTCGAATTTATCTATCCACATATACGTGTCGTCAAACCTGTCCGTATACGCAACGGCGTGCGCAAGGTATTCGAGCGCGTCCTCGCTGTCGTTATACTCGAGCTTTGAAAAATTCTCGGAATATATTTCCGAAAGCCGCGCAAGCGACAAAAGCTTTTCCTTTAAAGATGCGCTGCCCGTAATTTTTTCCGCCGCAAGGCGCAGCTCCGCGCTCGAGGCTCCGTAATGCTTCATTTCGCTTATCATTTGCGACAGCACGTCAAGAAAGCCGCGCCGCCTTATCGCACGCCTTAGGCCTGCGCTTATTTCGGGCTCCTCCTCAAGGAAACGCAGCGTCGTTTTACGTAAAAGTATCTGCTTGCCCGACGCCGTAAGGCTTCGCATAAGGCTGTCGCTCAGCAGCTCGCGCGACAGTTTTCTGAAGGTTGTTACCTCTATATTGTTTAACCCCGTGCCGCCGAAGCGCTCGGCAAACGCCTTTTCCGTTTCGTGCGAATAATGCTCGTTTACAAGCATCAGGCATGCTGCCGACGGTTTTTCTTTATGAAGCGCCGCTATCTCGTCAATACATTTCTTCGCCTTGCCCGAGCCCGCGCCGCCTGTTATTATTCTTATCATTTTTGTTTTCTCCGACAATATTTTTACAAACAGCCTTAATAAAAAGCCGCAAAAGGCTGCCGCACCGAAAATGACAGGTTTACATAAAACCTTTTTGCCGCGGCAGCCGTTTTATTTACTTAAGTATTTCTTCTATTTTGTTAAGCTCATCGTCGCTGAATTTCATGTTATCGAGCGCCTTTATGTTTTCAACTATCTGCGACGCTCTCGACGCTCCTATTATAACGCTTGTGAGCCCTCCGCGCAAATTCCACGCAACGGCCATCTGTGCAAGGCTCTGTCCTCTTTCCTTCGCAAGCTCGTTTAATGCGGCAGTCTTTTTAAGCTGCTCGTCCTTTATTTTATCGGGCGTTAAAAATACGGATTTTGTCGCTCTCGAGCCCTCCGGTATCCCCTTAAGGTATTTATCCGTCAGAAGCCCCTGCGCAAGCGGACAGAAGGCGATAGAGCCAATGCCTTCATAGCTTAAAACATTTTCAAGCCTGCCCTCAAAAAGCCTGTCGTACATATTATAACGCATCTGATGTATTACAAGCGGCGTACCCATACGGCGCATTATGCCTGCCATTTTTTTTGTCTGCTCGGGGCTGTAATTTGAAATGCCGGCATACAATGCCTTTCCGCTTCTTACTATATAATCGAGCGCCGCCGCGGTTTCCTCCATCGGCGTTTCGGGGTCGGGACGGTGATGATAAAAAATATCAACGTAGTCAAGTCCCATACGCCTTAGGCTTTGATCGAGGCTTGATACAAGATACTTTCTCGAGCCCCAGTTTCCGTAAGGGCCGTCCCACATTTCATAGCCTGCTTTTGTTGAAATGATTATTTCATCGCGGTACGGCGAAAGCTCGTTTTTTAATATTCTGCCGAAATTTTCCTCGGCGCTGCCGGGATACGGCCCGTAATTATTGGCAAGGTCAAAATGCGTTATGCCGCCGTCAAACGCCGCCTTTACCATATCCGCCATATTGTCGTAATTGTCGCGGCTCCCGAAATTATGCCACATCCCGAGCGACAGCGCGCTTAATTTCAGACCGCTTCTCCCGCAGCGTCTGTACTGCATATTTTTATACCTGTCATCGTTTGCCTTGTACATGTTTTTCTCTCCTTTTAATGTTTTTATAAATATTTACAAAATTATCAGTTCCTTTGGCGAATGCGTCAGATTTACAACGCCGCCGTCTTTTACGGCAACAAGGTCTTCTATTCTCACTCCCCCGACGCCTTCAATATAAATCCCGGGCTCGACGGTAAGTATATGGCCCGGTTCCGTTAAATCATCGCATTTGGGCGACAGGTTCGGGTTTTCGTGTATTTCTATCCCGACGCTGTGGCCGAGCGAATGTCCGAAATTTTTGCCGTAACCGGCGTCGGTTATGACTTTGCGCGCAGCGGCGTCAATATCCGAGCATTTTTTTCCCGCCGATATTTCATTGAGCGCCGCAAGCTGCGCTTTAAGCACGATGCCGTAAACGTTTTTCATAATATCGGACGGCTCGCCGACGGCCACGGTTCTTGTCATATCGGAGCAGTAGCCCTCAAAAACACAGCCGAAATCAAGCGTTAAAAGCTCGCCCTTTTCTATTGTTTTATCGGACGCCCTGCCGTGCGGCATCGCTCCGCGCACGCCGGAAGCCGATATTGTGTCAAACGACAGCGCCGATGCGCCGTGCTTTTTCATGAAAAACTCAAGCTCGAGCGCAACGCCGTTTTCCGTCATGCCCGGCTTTATTATGTTTAATATATGCGAAAACGCTTCATCGCCCAGGCGCTCCGCTTCGGCTATCTTTTTTATTTCCCCCTCGTCCTTTATTCGCCTGGGGGCGTTTATTTCGCTTTGAGCCGATATAAAATTTTTATCCGGCGCCGCCGCCTTTATGCGTTCAAATTCGCCGACCGTGACGGCTTCGTTTTCAAAGCCTATATTTTTTTCGTTTATTTTAAGAAACGCGTTTTTCAGTCCGTCGGAAATATTTAATATTTCAAAGCCCGGCGACTGCTCCTTGGCCTGGACCGTATAGCGCGAATCGGTTATGAGCATACGCTTTTCGCGCGTTACAAGAAGATACCCGTCCTCGCTTTCAAAGCCGCTGTAGTAAAATATATTCGGATACGACGATATAAAAAACGCGTCGCACCCTCCGTCATTTTCAAACAGTCTTTCCGTTCTGTCAGTCATTTTTACCGTCCTCTTTCGCCGCCAGAAATTCAAGCGCAAGCTCATAGCCCTTAAAGCCCAGTCCGCATATCTGTCCTATGCACTCGGGCACAATAACGGACGTATGGCGGAATTCCTCGCGCTTATGTATATTTGATATATGCACCTCTATAACGTCCGTTTTTATCGAACCGAACGCATCGCGTATCGCATACGAATAATGCGTAAACGCGCCGGGATTTATTATTATGCCGTCGTAAACGCCCATTGCCGAATGTATTTTTTCTATTATTTCGCCCTCGAAATTGCTCTGAAAAAAATCAACTCCGACGTTAAGCTCGCCCGCTTTTTTTGTTAAGCGCTCTTCAAGCTCCGAAAGCGTTCCGCTGCCGTATATCCCCGGCTCGCGTATACCCAGCATATTAAGATTTGCTCCGTTTATCACAAGATATTTTTTCACGTTAATCTCCTCGGCTTTTATTTTAAATCATACTTTCCATTTCCTTCATAAGCTCATCGACAAGCTTATCCTGCGGCACCTTCCTCAGTATTTCTCCGCGCTTGAATATAAGCCCCTCGCCCTTGCCGCCGGCTATGCCGATGTCTGCCTCTCTTGCTTCGCCGGGGCCGTTTACGGCACAGCCCATAACGGCAACCTTGATTGGCTTTTGTATATTCGAAATGCGTTTTTCAACCTCCTCGGCAATGCGGATAAGGTCTATCTGCGTTCGCCCGCACGTCGGGCACGAAACGAGCTCCGCGCCCTGCTTTCTCATGCCGAGCACCTTTAAAATATCGTATGCGGCGTATATTTCCTCAACGGGGTCTGCTGTTAACGATACGCGTATCGTATCGCCTATGCCCTCCGATAAAAGCGCTCCTATGCCGACGGCCGATTTTATTGTGCCGCTTCGAACCGTGCCGGCCTCCGTAACGCCCACATGGAGCGGTATATCCGATATTTTATCGAATTTGCGGTAAGCGTCGAGCATAACCGGGACATTCGAAACCTTAATCGATACCACAGTATCGAAAAAGTTCAGCTCATCAAGTATTGCGACGTGCTCCATCGCGCTTTCAACAAGCGCATCCGCCGTCACTCCGCCGTGTTTTTCGAGCAGCCGCTTATCGAGAGAGCCGCCGTTTACGCCTATCCTTATCGGCACTCCTCTCTCCTTTGCCATATCGACAACGGCCTTCACCTTTTCGCGGCTTCCTATATTGCCGGGGTTTATCCGTATTTTGTCTATGCCATTTTTCATGCACTCAAGCGCAAGGCGGTAGTCAAAATGAATATCGGCAACGAGCGGTACGGAAATATTTTTTTTGATTTCGGCAACCGCCGCTGCCGCCGCCATATCGGGAACGGCAACGCGTACTATTTCACAGCCCGCGTCCTCAAGGCGTTTTATCTGCTCAACCGTCGCTTTTGCGTCGCGCGTGTCGGTATTGCACATCGACTGCACGGCAACTCGGTTTTTGCCGCCTATTTTTACGCCGCCGATATTAACTTCTCTTTTCATGCTCATCACTCCCGTTTTATCTTCCGAACAATCTCATTATATCGTTAAACGACACAAATATCACAAACGCAAAAAGCAGCAGCATTCCTATCGCGTGAACCATGCCCTCCTTTTCGGGCGGTATGGGCTTTCTGCGCACAAATTCTATTATCATAAACAGCAGCCGCCCGCCGTCGAGCGCCGGCAGAGGCAAAAGATTGAATATGCCGAGATTTATTGTAAGAATGGCGGCAAGGTTAAATACGTAAAGCCATCTGTCCGTTTCCTGTGTTACCGCATCGTTTATCGCCGTTACTATGCCGACCGGACCCGACATCTGGTCCATGCCGACCTCGCCCGTGACAAGCCCCCACAGCGACTTATACACAAGCTTTACGACAAATTTCGTTTCGCTCCACGCATAGCCCCATATATTGCCAAACGTTATTTCCTCCGACGTCGGGCTGAAGCCTATGATATACTGCGTTGCGCTGTCCTCCGTGCCTACAAGCGATTCGTCCTTTGGTACATCCTCGCTGTATTCTATGCGGCTGATCTCGGGAAAGCCGTTTATTTCCGTCGTGTATTCTATATAGTCTTCATTATAGCGAACCGTTGTTTTCTGCTCCGACAGCATCACGGGCACGTCAAGCTTTTCGCCGTTTCGTTTTATCGTTACGATGTTTTCCTTATCGGGCGACATTTCACTTCTGTAGAGCGTTATATCGTTGTAAAAATCTATATGCTTGCCGTTCAGCTCAACTATCTCATCC
>DVLU01000103.1 GCA_018715365.1 Candidatus Ornithomonoglobus intestinigallinarum
TACAGGGCTGCTCGGTTTCAGATGCAGAACGGATAAAACGCACCCGACGGCGTATTGGCACCGCGCAAGATGGCGCGGACGACCGAAGGTCGGCTTTCGGCTTTTGCCGAAAGTGCTGAAAAGTGTACTCCGAGTGGTGCGTTTTGTTCGTAGCGGCACAGCTCTTATGCTGTGCCGCGATCTGCGCTGAAAGCGACGGCCCCCGGAAAATTATTCTTCAGAGCCCGACAACTTCGCCGCCTGATCGGCCGTTATCAGCGCGTCCACTATCTCGTCAAGATTTCCGTCAAGTATCTGCTCAAGCTTATACAGCGTAAGGTTTATGCGGTGGTCGGTAACGCGCCCCTGCGGGAAATTATACGTGCGTATGCGCTCGCTCCTGTCGCCGGAGCCGACCTGCGATTTCCTTTCGTCTGCTATCTCCCGGCTGCGCTGCTCCTCCATTGCGTCGTAAATGCGCGAGCGCAGTATCTTCATTGCCTTATCCTTGTTTTTGTGCTGCGACTTCTCGTCCTGGCACGAAACAACGATGCCTGTCGGTATATGCGTTATCCTCACGGCCGAATCGGTTGTGTTTACGCACTGTCCGCCCGGTCCGCCGGCGCGGAAAACGTCTATCCTCAGATCGTTCGGGTCGATATTTACCTCAACCTCCTCAACCTCCGGCAGCACGGCAACGGTCACGGCAGACGTGTGGATACGCCCGCCCGATTCCGTTTCAGGAACGCGCTGGACGCGGTGCACGCCGCTTTCGAATTTAAGGCGGCTGTACGCGCCGTGACCCTCCACCGAAAAGCAGACTTCTTTATAGCCGCCGATGTCCGTGGGGCTTGAATTCAGTATCTCCGTTTTCCAGTGCTTCGACTCCGCATACATCGAATACATGCGCATAAGATCCGCCGCAAAGAGCGCCGCCTCCTCGCCGCCCGTGCCGCCGCGTATTTCCATGATTACGTTTTTGTCGTCGTTCGGGTCTTTGGGGAGCAGCAGTATTTTAAGCTCCTCTGACGTTTTTTCCACCGTTTCCTCCGCCTCGGCAAGCTCGGCCTTTATCAGCTCCTCAAGCTCCCTGTCCTGCTCCGCGGCAAGCATTTCGCGGTCGTCCGCCGCCGTTTTTTTTGCCGTTTTGTATTCCCTGTATTTTTCTACTATCGGTGTAAGGTCGGCATGCTCCTTGCAGTAGCCGCGCCATGCGTCCATATCGCGCATGACCTCGGGGTCGCTTATCTTCCGCGACACGAGCTCAAACCGCTCCTCTATTGCGTCAAGTTTATCAAACATATCTTTTTTCCTCGCTTTTTCGGTTTGATATTATTCTATATCATTTTGACCGCCGTGTCAAGTTTTTTATCCCCGAAAAGCAAAACGTGTACAGGGGCGGGCAAAGGAACGCCGTTAAAACAATCCCAGTCCTCCGTACGCCACAATAAGCGCCGAGAACACGATCGAAACCATCGACAAAAGCTTTATAAGTATATTTACCGACGGCCCCGACGTATCCTTGAACGGGTCGCCCACGGTGTCGCCCACAACGGCGGCCTTATGGTTTTCGCTGCCCTTGCCGCCGAAATTGCCGGCTTCTATATATTTCTTCGCATTATCCCACGAGCCGCCGGAATTTGCCATCATAACGGCAAGCACAAAGCCCGAAACAAGCGCGCCCGCAAGCATTCCCACAACACCGTTGCAGCCGAGCACGAACCCGACAACTATCGGCACAAATATTCCGAGAGCCGCGGGGAGCACCATTTCCTTAAGCGACGATCTCGTGCATATGTCAACGCACGTTTCGTAATCGGCTTCGGCCTTGCCTTCCATAAGCCCCTTTATCGTCTTAAACTGGCGCCTTACCTCAATAACTATCTTCTGCGCCGCACGCCCGACGGCCTGCATCGTCAGCGCGCTGAACAAAAACGGCAGCATCGCGCCCACAAACAAGCCTATCAAAACGGCGGGGTTTGTTATCGTAAGATCGAGCGTTCCGCCCTTTGCCGCGACCTCGTCGGTATACGAAACTATAAGCGCAAGCGCCGTAAGCGCGGCCGAGCCTATCGCAAAGCCCTTGCCCGTCGCGGCCGTTGTGTTGCCCAGCGAATCGAGGGCGTCCGTCCTTTCGCGGACCTCACCGGGAAGCCCCGCCATTTCGGCAATGCCGCCGGCGTTGTCGGCAACGGGACCGTATGCGTCGGTCGCAAGCGTTATGCCGAGCGTTGAAAGCATTCCGACTGCCGAAAGGCCTACGCCGTAAAGCCCCGACGAAAAGTCTGCCGCGCCGCCCGCCGTAAAGTACGAAACTATAACCGATATGCCTATTATTATAACGGGTATTGCCGTCGATCTCATGCCGAGCGCTATACCGTCTATTATTATCGTTGCCGCGCCCGTTTCGGACGACGAAGCAAGCCGCTTTGTCGGATTATAAGAATCGGACGTGTAGTATTCCGTAAAGAACCCTATAAGCACTCCGGCAACAAGACCGGATATAACGGCCCAGAATACGTTTGAATTTTCGGGCAGCAGCCAGAAAATCAATATTCCCGAAACAACGGCGCTTATAAGCGACGCCGCATACGTGCCGCGCCTTAACGAGCCGAGCAGCGCCTTCTGGTCGGCGCCCTCCTTTGTCGAAACAAAGAACGTGCCGATTATCGACGCGATTATTCCGACAGCCGCGATAAGCATCGGCACAATAACGCCGCCGAAGCCAAGCCCCGCAGCCGTTGCGAGCGCGCCGCACGATATGATCGAACCGACGTACGATTCATAGAGGTCCGCGCCCATTCCGGCAACGTCGCCCACGTTGTCGCCGACGTTGTCTGCTATACATGCCGGGTTTCTCGGGTCGTCCTCCGGTATCCCGGCTTCGACCTTGCCCACAAGGTCGGCTCCGACGTCCGCCGCCTTTGTGAATATTCCGCCGCCCACGCGCGCAAACAGCGCCATTGACGACGCGCCCATGCCGAACGTAAGCATCGCAGACATTATCTCGTCTATCGGCAGCTTGAATACAAGCTTCAGCAGTATAAACCACATGCTTATATCAAAAAGCCCGAGCCCCACAACGGTAAGGCCCATAACGGAGCCCGACGCAAACGCAGTCTTGAGCCCCTTGTTAAGGCTCTCCCGCGCGCCGTTTGCCGTCCTTGAATTTGCGTACGTTGCTATCTTCATGCCGATAAAGCCCGACAGCCCCGAAAACAATCCGCCCGTCAAAAACGCAAACGGAACGAATATCGTCAAAAATCCGCTCAGCGCCAGCACGAGCAGTATAACAAACATCACCGCGAAAAATATCCCCACGGTCTTATACTGACGCTTAAGATACGCCATCGCCCCGCGCCGTATCTTTGCCGAAATATCGGCCATCTTTGCCGTCCCCTCGGGCTTGCGCTTTACCGAATAAAACTGCACGCACGAGAAAACAAGCGCCGCCAGGGCGCAGGCAAGCACCGCGAACGGCGCGAAAGTTTCCATTGCATTCATACAAAAAACCTCCCGTTGTTTTTTTGCGGCGCCTTATCCGCACACTGCCGAAAGACGCCGCCCGTTACATTTCTCTTTATACCATTTTACACCAAATCGGACGTCAAGTCAACAAAATTAACACAACTGTAATTTACGATTGACAAATTTGGTGTTATGGTATAAAATTATATCATGAATTTTGGTGAGATAAACGAAAGAATATTTTCTTAATCAAAAAGTAAGCTTGCTGAAATACTATTATATACCGAATTATGATATAATATAGGTTAATGCGTTTATATAAAATTTACCGGAGGTGCCTCTGTTGGCAAAAAAAACAAAACAACTTATCGGCGAGATAAGCGTTTGCGCTGCTGCGCTCGCCATCCTGCTTACAATTCTTATACCGACGATTTCGGTGTGCGTTGAAAACGGCAGCGAAACGCGCTGCCGAGAGCGGCTTCAGGTTTTATCCGACGCGCTGAACAAAGCCGTTGCCGATGCGGCAAAGGAAAACGGCGGCGAGGGCTTTTTCGACGGCAAAAATTCGCGCCGCCTTATAGAGGAGCTCATAAGCGCCGTCCCTCCCGAGGATGCCGAGGATTTAATGCCCGACGAATATTATATAATAAGCAGGGATAACCGTCTTTATATAAAAAGCGCGGAGCACAGCGACATAGACGATTACTACGCAAACCTCCCGCAGGGCTTTCCCGCGCCGGAGCTTCCAAAAGACGAGAGCGGCTTTGTTGACGGGCTTCGCATAACGGGCGTGAGGACGTATATGCAGAACGAATCGATAGACCCCTCCGCGCCGGAAAAAATGAGCTTTACGGGAAGCGACGATTTGAAAAAGCTGTTCCCCGACCTCAGCGTCAGGGCGACGTATATAGGCGGCGGCGAAACGGAGCTTTCTCCCGAGCGCTACACGCTTTTCACCGACGGCTTCGACATGAGCGTGCCCGGCACAAAAACTATACGCGTTTCGTATGATTCCGGCAAGCGCTGGCGCGGCACGATATATGCCGATTTCACGTTTGAGGTCATGGAGCGCGCGCAGTGCCCGCCGCTTGAAATAAATTTCGGCGATAAGGGCGTTTATACGCTTGCCGCATGGGACTGGAGCGACTTTGTTGCGGAAGCGTCCCAGACGGAGGGCGGCGCAAAGGATTTTGACGCGTCCATAGTTTATTACGACGGAAAATATTACTATTATCCCGACGGCTTCAACATAAACAGCCGCCGCGGCAATTCCGATCCCGAAACGTCGGCGGCGGACATAGACAAGCCCACAAGGGCGGCATACAGGATAGAATTCAAAACAGACACGATAATAGCCTCGAAAGAGGACGAAAACGAAATGAAAAAAGCCGAAGCCGGCGCGCTCATGCTCGAGGACGGACAGGTGTACATCTGGCAGACGGAGCCCTCCAAGGAGGTCGGCGCGGGCTGGATAAGGGTTTACTGCGAAATGAAAAAGAACGAACCCGAGGGCTGATTGCAGGGCGCGCGGTTATGCGATCAGATATGCGATTATATTCGATTATTGAGAAAGGAATCATAAAATGTTTCTTGCTGACAAATGGACGGACTTTACGCTTGCCGACGCCGCGGACGGAGAAAAGCTCGAATACTGGGGCAAATATCTGCTCCGCCGTCCCGACCCGCAGGCCGTATGGTCCGACAAATCGGCGGCGCCGCTCTGGGACAGGGCCGACGCGGTTTACAGCCGCTCGCGCTCCGGCGGCGGAAAGTGGAGCTTCAAAAAGCGTCTGCCCGACGCATGGCAGATACGCTACCGCAATCTTACGTTTAACATAAAGCCGATGGGCTTTAAGCATACGGGGCTTTTCCCCGAGCAGGCCGTAAACTGGGACTGGTTTTCGGAGCTTATAAGCAACGCCGGACGAAAGATAAACGTCTTAAACCTCTTTGCCTACACGGGCGGCGCAACAGCCGCGGCGCTCGGAGCCGGCGCGTCCGTATGCCACGTTGACGCGTCAAAGGGCATGGTGACGTGGGCAAAGGAAAACGTCGTATCGTCGGGGCTCGGCGAAAGGCCGGTGCGCTACATAGTCGACGACGTTTTAAAATTCGTGCGCCGCGAGGGACGGCGCGGCAGAAAATACGACGCCGTAATAATGGACCCGCCGTCATACGGGCGCGGACCCTCGGGCGAGGTTTGGAAAATAGAGGACGAATTATATCCTCTCATAAAGGAATGTATGGAAATACTGTCGGACAAGCCGCTGTTTTTCCTTATAAACTCATACACAACGGGCCTCAGCGCGCAGATACTCAAAAACATACTTGCGCTCACCGTCGAAAAAAAATACGGCGGGAGGGTGACGGCCGACGAAATAGGGCTGCCGATAAAAAACACGAAGCTGATACTCCCCTGCGGCATATCGGGACGCTGGGAGGCATGACGTTTTTTATCGGCGGGCGTCCGCATGCAGAACCATGAATATAACAGAATTTAACGGCGTTTCATTCGGCTACGGCAAAAACACCGTGCTGAAAAACTTTTCACTTACAATAAAAAAAGGCGAGTTTGCCGCCGTGCTCGGCAAAAACGGCAGCGGCAAATCAACGTTTGCGCGCCTTATAAACGGGCTGCTCACGCCCGATTCCGGCAGCGTTTTTACCTGCGGCTTCAACACCTCCGACGAGCGTCTTATATACGAAATACGGCGGCGGGCGTCGTTTGTGTTCCAGAATCCGGACGACGGCATAGTTTCCGCCGTTGTTGAGGACGAAGCGGCGTTTACCGCGGAAAATCTCGGCACGGAGCCGGCCGTCATACGCAGCCGCGTTGACGGCGCGCTCAAACGCACGGGGCTTTACGAAAAGCGCCTCGCGCTCACATCATCGCTTTCCGGCGGCGAAAAGCAGCGCCTTGCCATAGCGTCGGCGCTCGTTTCCGAGCCGGAGCTGCTTATTCTCGACGAGCCGACGTCGATGCTCGACCCCGAAGGGCGGCGCGATTTTTTTGACCTCCTTAAAAGGCTTATATCGGACGGCATAACGGCAGTGCTTGTGACGCACGATATGGAAGCCGCCGCTCACGCCGGCCGCTGTATCGTTATCGACGGCGGCGCCGTTTCGTTTGACGGACCGCCGAAAACGCTTTTTTCCGACCGGGAGCTGCTTGAGAAGTATTCGCTGCGCGCGCCCGAAATGCAGCGCGTTGCGGACGAGCTCAAAAAGCGCGGCGTGACAATCCCCGACGGTATGTTTGACCCGCACACCACGGCGGAATATCTTATAAATACATTGTTTTCATAAAATCTCCGTTCCGCCGCTTTGGGAATTTTCATATTCTCACATAATACTTGAATATTTCAACGGCTGACAAAAAAGCCCGAATCTTAAGGGCTGCTCGATTTTAGATGCAGCCCCTTCTTTTTCAATCTATTTCTTTATAAATTCACTCTTAACTCTCATTATCCGCTCCACGGCCGTATTCACGGTGCTTTCGCTTATGCTGCCGTCGTTTATGCCGCCCGTTATCTCGTTCAGGGCTTTCTCAAAATCGGAAACTATAAGCATATCGTTTCCGGCGTTCACCGCCTTTATGTACGCCTCCTCATACGTCCCGACGGCGTCCATATCCATGTCGTCCGTTATAACAAGGCCGTTGTATTTTAAATTCGTCCTGAGCACGTTATGCACCGACGGCGACAGCGACGCCGGCAGCTCCTTATCCATACACGTTACGATATTGTGCGAAACGAGCACCGCCTCGGCGCCCTCGGCAATCCCCGCCTCAAACGGCAGAAAATCCTTGTTCACAAACTCGTCGAACGGGCGCGTGTCAACGGCGCTGCCGGTGTGCGTGTCCGCGTTTGAGCCGTAACCCGGGAAATGCTTAAGGCAGCTTGCTATGCCGCTGCGCTTTGCCGCCTTCACGGCTTCCGCAACGTACTGCGCCGTTGTTTCGGCATCCTCGCCGAGGGAGCGCTTGTAAATAAAATCGTCGGGGTCCGTCGAAACGTCGGCGACGGGCGCAAGGTTCATATTAACGCCGAGCTCCGCCAGCAGCTCCGACCGTTCCGCCGCAGCGTTTATAAGCCCGTCCATTCCGCCGGAACGGTAGTAATACGCCGGCGATTCAAACGGCTCATGGCGGAGATACGGGTTTGAGCTCACGCGCACAACCGTGCCGCCCTCCTCGTCCGTCGCTATAATAAGCGGTATGTCGGCGTCCTTCTGAAAGCCCTCGATTTTTTCTATGACCTCGTCCCTTGTCAGGTCCTCAAAATCGCGCGCAAACATAACTATCCCGCCCGCGCCGCGTTCTATTATCCCGCTCATGTCGGGCTCGCATCTCACAAGCAGCAGCTGCGCCGCCTTTTCCTCCGCGGTCATCGTTTCAACGGCGCCGCGCTCCGCACCGCAGCTGCAAAGCAGCATTGCCGCGGACGCAAGCACAAGTATTTTTTTCACTTTCATCAGCTCCGCTCCTTTCAAATACGGTTCACCTTTGTGATATTTTCGGTCTTTATATTATATGATGCGAAAATGGGAAATATTACTGTTTAAAAGCAAAAAAAAATAAAGCGCCCTGCGGGGCGGCGGGGGCCGGCGCCCCCGCGCAAATGAAATACCGGAAAATACTATTTCGTCAGCATATCCCCGATTTCGGTCACGTCCCCCGCGCCCATTGTGAACACAATATCGCCCTCCGAGGCGATGCTTTTCACATACTCGGCAATATCGTTAAAATCCTCCATATACTTCGCGTCAACACCCGTTTGCGCAATTTCCGCCGCAAGCTTTTCCGGCTTTGTTACGCCGTCGTCGTTTTCCCTCGCGGCGTAAATATGCGTCATAATAAGCTCGTCCGCATCGCCGAACGCCGTAACAAACTCATCCCAGAGCGTGCGCGTCCTCGAATACGTATGCGGCTGGAAAATGCAGATTATCCTTTTATGCGGCAGCTCCGACGCCGCCCTGAGCGTTGCCTTTATCTCGGTGGGATGGTGCGCGTAATCGTCTATTACAACGGCGCCGTTTACCGTACCCTTCTTTTCAAAACGCCTGTGCGTGCCCTTGAACGTTTCTATGCCGCGCGCCGCCTTTTCAATGTCCGCGCCCATTATGTCGCATACGGCCGCCGCCGCAAGCGCATTCAAAATATTATGCTCGCCCGGAACGCTCAGATCGATATGGCAGAGCTTTTTCCCGTGCTTCATAACGTCAAACGACGGGAAACCGGCTTTGTGTTCGATATTTTCGGGATATACGTCGTATTCGTCCGCCATGCCGTACGTCGTTATTTTAAGACCTTCGGTGCCCTCGAGAGCAAGGCGTATATTTTCATCGCTGCCGAGCGCAACAACGTCGCCCTTGCCTCTTGTGAGCTCCGCAAACCTCCTGAAGCTTTCGCGTATCTGCGAAATGCCGCCCGTAAAGAAATCGAGATGGTCCTCCTCGATATTCGTTATAAGCGCGATTGTCGGATAAAACTTTAAAAAGCTGTTCGTGTATTCGCACGCCTCCGTAACAAAATAATCGCTGCCGCCCGTCCTGATGTTTCCGTTTATTATATCAAGCTCGCCGCCTACGCTTATCGTCGGGTCAAGCTCCGCATTTATGAGCGCGTGCGCAAGCATCGACGTCGTTGTGGTTTTGCCGTGCGTGCCGCTTACGCCGACCGCGTGAGTGTAGTTTTTCATTATCGCCCCGAGAAACTCGGCGCGGTCGATAAGCCTTATCCCGCGTTCGCGCGCCGCCTTCATTTCGGGATTGTCGTCATGCACCGCCGCCGTGTGGACGCAGAGCTCCGCGCCCTCGACGTTTTTTGCATCGTGTCCCTCGTAAACCACCGCGCCCAGGGCTTCAAGCTCGTCCGTTATGTGCGACTTTGCCCTGTCCGAGCCCGTTACTTTGTAGCCCTTCTGTATCGCTATATGCGCAAGTCCGCTCATGCTTATACCGCCTATGCCGATAAAATGTATATGCGCGTTTTTTTCTATGTCGTTCAGCGAAAATCTTTCCACGTGTATCTCCCTTTCCGAAAAACCGCCCGTTCGGCAAACCTCGGCCGCCACGGTCAAAAAAGTATCTATCCTATTTATTATATCGCTTTTTGTTGCAAAAAGAAACCATTTTCTGAAGATTCTGCGAAAAGCACAGTTTTAAAAGCACGTAAAATGACTTTTAAGAAAAAATGCACAAAACACTTGACAAAACTTTATATTTTAGGTACAATAATATTATATAGGGGCATCACTGGACAGACTACAATAATGAGTTAAAGCTATTCCCTTAGTATGGAAGGTGGTGAAAGTTTTGGAGATTACTGATATAAGAATAAAAAAGGTTTCGACTGACAGCAAGATGAAAGCGGTAGTTTCTGTGACCTTTGATAACTCCTTTGTTGTGCATGATATAAAAATAATTGAAGGACAGGATAAACTTTTTACAGCAATGCCGAGCCGCAAAACTCCGGAGGGTGAATACAAAGACATCGCTCATCCGATAAACAGTGAAATGCGGACAGAGCTTCAGAAACAGATATTAACTCAGTATGAACGAGAACTTGCATTGGCTGATGACGAATAAGGCGCATCGGCATAGATTTTTAAAAATAAAATCTTTAAAAACAAAAACAAAGCTTCCGAACCGTTTTTGGTCAGTTCGGAAGCTTTTTGCTTTTTCTGATTTTTGCTTTTTCTGATAAGATGCGACGCTTATTTTGCGCGGAGAGCTTAATTATTATCGGCTACCTTATTACCCCATGAATAAAACTTCCTGATCTCTGCGCCGACCTTTTCAAGCTGGTGCTCCGAATGAAGCGTTCTTGCTGCGTTGAAGTGCGCTCTGCCGTTGTTGTTTTCGGCGATCCACTTTGACGCAAAGGTACCGTCCTGGATTTCCTCGAGGACTTTTTTCATTTCCTTCTTTGTTTCGTCGGTGACCATTCTCTTGCCTGTTTCGTAATCGCCGAACTCTGCGGTATCGGAGATTGAATATCTCATTCTGCCGAAGCCGCCCTCGTAGATAAGGTCAACGATGAGCTTCATCTCGTGGATGCACTCAAAGTATGCGTTTCTCGGGTCATAGCCTGCCTCAACGAGCGTTTCAAAGCCTGCCTGCATAAGCGCCGTAACGCCGCCGCAGAGGACTGCCTGCTCGCCGAACAAGTCTGTTTCCGTTTCGCAGCGGAAGGTTGTTTCAAGGATGGCCGCTCTTGCGCCGCCTATGCCCGCGCCGTAAGCGAGAGCTATATCCTGCGCTCTGCCCGTAGCGTCCTGCTCAACGGCAACGAGGCACGGAACGCCCTTGCCCTCAACAAACTCCGAACGAACGGTGTGGCCCGGTCCCTTGGGAGCTATCATTGTTACGTCAACGCCGGCGGGCGGAACTATCTGCTTGAAGTGGATGTTGAAGCCGTGGGCGAACATGAGCATATTGCCTTCTTCGAGGTTCGGCTCGATGTCGTTTTTGTATATTGCCGCCTGTCTTTCGTCGGGTGTAAGCATCATTATGATGTCGGCCTTCTTTGCGGCCTCTGCCGTATCGTATACGGGGATACCGTAAGCCTCCGCCTTTTCGCGTCTTGCGCTGCCAGGTCTTAAGCCTACTATAACGTTTACGCCGCTGTCCTTAAGGTTCATCGCGTGAGCGTGTCCCTGCGAACCGAAGCCTATAATTGCCACTGTCTTTCCCTGGAGAAGCTTTAAATCGCAGTCCCCTTCATAAAAAACTCTTGCTACATGGTCAAGTTCCTTTGCCATTGTAAATTACCTCTTTCCTGTAATTTGTTTTTAATATAACACGAGATAAGCTCCCGTAATTACCGTTTATTTATCAACCTTGAGCGTGTTTGCGCCGCGCTCGAGCGCCGTCATGCCCGTGCGCGCAAGCTCCTCTATGCCGTAGTTTGACGTCATATCGAGGAACGCTCCGAGCTTCCTGTCGTTGCCGGTAAGCTCTATCGTCATCGTTGACGGAGAAATGTCTATTATCTTCGCACGGAAAATATTTGCTATTTCTATAACCTCGCTGCGCGTTTTTGGCGTTACGCGCACCTTGCAAAGTATAAGGCCGCGCTTTACCATTTCGTTTTCGGGCAGCGTCTTTATTTTTATAACCTCCATGAGCTTTGAAAGCTGCTTTGACACCTGCTCTATAATGAGCGCGTCGCCCTCAACCTCTATGGTTATTCTCGAAACGCTTGTGTCTGCCGTCGGCCCCACCGACAGCGACGCAATGTTAAACCCTCTGCGGCTGAAAAGCCCGACAACTCTCGAAAGCACGCCCGGATGGTTTTCAACCAGCACCGAAAGAGTATATTTTTCTGTATCAGTCATATCATTCGGCCTCCTTTTTGGGCATCCTGTTTTCGTTTAAGGCGTCGCCCGTCGGCTCGAACGGATCCACCTTAACAACAAGCAGATACGACCCTTCGGCGTTCATAAGCTCGTCTATGCCCTTGTCTGTTTCGCTGTTTTCCGTTATAACCGAGCTCGGTATGCCGTATGCGCCGGCAAGCTTGCAGAAATCGGGGCTTCCGTCAAGCGTTACCGCCTGATAGTTTGAATTGTAGAGCAGGTACTGATGCTCATGCACCATGCCGAGCCTGTCGTTTTCAAACACTACCATTTTAACGGGTATATGCCACTGCGTCATTGTGCCGAGCTCCGGCATGTCCATCTGGAACGAGCCGTCGCCCATTACGGCAACAACGGGCTTTTCGGCGGCCGTTGCGGCGCCTATCGCGGCCGGAAGGCCGTAGCCCATCGTTCCGAAGCCTCCCGAGGTGAGCAGGCTCCTGGGCGTTGTGAAATTAAAATAATTCGCCGCCCATATCTGGTTTTGCCCGACCTCCGTGGAAACGTATATTTCCGAATTTGTTTTGTCGGAAAGCCTCTGCATAAAGTATTTCGGATTTACAAAGCCCGTATCCTCCGTAACAAGCGGGCGCGTTGCGCTTTCGCGGACGCCGTCCGCCTCCGCTATCCATGCCGGGTCCGCCTTATACCCTTCAACAAGCGGCATAAGCTGGTCGATAACGTCCTTTATGTCGCCTACAACGGGTATATCGGGAACAACGTTCTTGCCTATCTCTGCCGGGTCTATGTCTATATGTATTACCTTTTTGTTGTTTTTAAAGCCGTCCGCGTGGGCAACGCTCCTGTCGCCGAGACGCGAGCCCATAACAACAACGACGTCGGCGCGGTTAAGGATAATATTTGCGCGGCGGGCGCCGTGCGAGCCTATCATGCCGTAGCAGCGCGGGCTTGACGACGGCAGCACGCCTATGCCCATCATCGTTGAAACAACGGGTATGTCGGTAGCCTTTATAAGCTGTCTGAACTCGTCAACGGCGTCCGATATAACAATTCCGCCGCCAGCCAGTATAACCGGCTTTTTTGCGTCCTTTATCGCTTCGGCTATCTTTTTTATCTGCGATTCGTTGGCCTTGCCCGTGAGCTTATAGCCTCTTATGTTTATCTCGGGAGTTTCCTCGGGATAATCGCAGACCGCCTTCAGAATGTCCATCGGGAAATCTATAAGCACCGGCCCCGGCCTGCCCGTTCCGGCAATGTGGAACGCTTCGTTTACTATGCGCGGTATGTCCTCAATGCGCTTAACAAGGTAGCTGTGCTTTGTGAACGGCAGCGTTGCGCCCGTTATGTCTACCTCCTGGAACGCGTCCTTGCCGATAAGGCCCGTTGTTACCTGTCCCGTCAGCGCAACAACGGGAACGGAATCCATATACGCCGTTGCGATACCCGTTATAAGGTTCGTTGCGCCCGGCCCGGACGTTGCGGTGCACACGCCCACTTCTTTTGTTACTCTTGCGTAGCCCGACGCCATATGCGCCGCGCCCTGTTCGTTTCTTGTCAGAATATGCTTAATGGAAGAAAACGACAGCTTGTCGATTATCGGGCAGTTTGACGCGCCGGGATAACCGAAAACGATTTTTACGCCGTTTTGCTCCAATGCCTTTACAACCATTTCAGCACCGGTCAGTTTCAAGAAAATTCCTCCTTTAATAATAGTGTAATCTGTGCCCCGGAAGGGGCAATCATCTTCAGATAAAGGATGATATATGTATATACGCTGCGTATGGCAGCGTATCTTGAACTCACAAATGCTTTACATACGTGAGGTTAGCTTCATACTATCTTATTTTATCAGCCAAACGCCTTGTTGTCAACACCCTTTTTATAGAATTGTTGATTTTTTATTTTTGGCTGCGGGGGTTTCAAAGGGGGCGGAGCCCCCTTTGCGAATCCTCAATCCTCATCGTATGGCGGCTTCCAGCCTGTATATCGGCTGACCGAGTTCCGAAAACCTCGTTTCATACTCCGTCATAACGTTCCCCTCAAAGCCTGAATTATGCAGATCGAGCGTTATATTCGACAGCTTAAAATCCTCATCGCAGAACGAATTGAGCGAAAACTCAAAAAGCTGCCTGTTATCTGTCTTAAACCATATTTTATCCCCGGGGCGCAGTATTTTCCTGTAGCGGTCAAGAAACCGCTTATGCGTAAGCCGCCTTTTCGCCTGGCGGTTCTTCCTCCACGGGTCGCTGAAATTAAGATATATCCGCTCCGCTTCGCCGTATGCGAAAATATCCTCTATCCGCTCCGCGTCGGCGTCGGTAAAGAGCACGTTTTTCAAATCCTTCTCCGCCGCCTTTTCCATCGCCATAACAAGCACGTCCCTGACGCGCTCTATCGCCACAAAATTTATATCGGGATACAGCTCCGCCATCCCCGTAACAAATCCGCCCTTGCCGCAGCCTATTTCGATATGCACGGGATTATCGTTCCCGAACACCTCTCTCCAGCGTCCCTTGTTCTTTTCGGGCTCGTTTGCAAAAAACCGCGCGCAGCGTTCCATTCTCGCATCGCAGTTTTTCTTTTTTCTCATTCTCATTGCGTTTCCTCCGCCGTAATCATTTTAAAATATTATACCACAAATCCGGCGTATGTCCAGTGGGAACGTGCAATTTTGCGTGCAAATACTGCATTTTGACGAATATTTTTTGAAAAAAACAAAAATTTTTTTATAAAATATGAATTTACTCTTGCATACGATGTGATTTTCTGATAAAATATACGTAATAATCGTGACATGTATGTAACTTTACAGAAATGAAAGGACTAAGAGATATAATGGACGCAACAATACTTATAGTTGAAGACGAACAGAATATAAACGATATTCTTGTATATACCTTTGCAAAAGAGGGCTACAAAACATTATCGGCAACGGACGGCGTTAAGGGCCTTGAGATGGCGCTTAACGAAAATCCCGACCTTATCCTGCTCGACATCATGCTTCCGGGCATGGACGGCTACGACGTCTGCAAAAAGGTTCGCGAAAAATCAAACGTTCCGATAATAATGCTCACGGCACGCGAGGACGAGGTTGACAAGGTGCTCGGCCTTGAATTCGGCGCAGACGATTATATAACAAAGCCGTATTCCGTAAGGGAGCTGACGGCAAGGGTAAAGGCAAACCTCAGGCGCAGCCTTTTTGCGGCGTCGGAATTAAAGAACGAGGACCGGGCCCCGGGCGACGTGAACACAATAGTTTCGGGCGACCTTACAATAAACACGGAGCGTTACGAGGTCACAAAGAAGGGCAAGGTTATAGACATAACGCTCAGGGAATTTGACCTTTTGAAATTCCTTGCCATGCAGCCCGACAAGATCTTCTCGAGGGAAAAGCTTCTCGAAAACGTCTGGGGCTACGAATATTACGGCGACGTGCGCACGGTTGACGTTACGGTGCGCCGCCTGAGGGAAAAAATAGAGGACGACCCGAGCATGCCCAAGTATATAATCACAAAACGCGGAGTGGGGTATTACTTCAACAAATAATTACGCCGGGCTGTCGATTTCGGCGCAGACCCTGTCGCATTAAAATTGCACAGGGCTGCTCGATTTCAGATGCAGAACGGACGAAACGCACCCGATGGCGTACTTTGTGTACTCCGAGCGGTGCGTTTTGTTCGTAGGTAAACGGCGAAGCTGTTTACCGGTCTGCGCTGAAAGCGGCAGCCCCGGCGGGTATGAATTTACTAAATTTTTTAAAATAAGGACTGAAACAAACATGTTCAACAGCATACGCTGGAAGATCACCGTCTGCTTTATCCTGCTGTCGCTGCTTGTGCAGCTTGCGGGCGCGGCGGTTGCAATAGGACGTACCTCCGCGTATTTCCGCGGCGAATTCGAGGACACGCTGACGGCCGTATTTTCCGACAGCCTTGTTGACGAGCTCACCGCCGCGGCAAACGGCGTAACGCCGACGCAGGACGAAACGGGAGCCGTTGTTATGACGGAGGACGAAAACGCCAATCTTGCCGCAATACGCGGCATAATGAGCCTTTACACGGCAAACCTGTCGCTTGGGATGTCGCGCTTTTACGCGATACTCGATTCCTCCGGCAACGTGCTCTATTCCTCGTCAAACGCCGCGGAAACAGAGCGCACCCCGGCGATAGCAAGCGCGCTGAACGGCTCGGCGGACGCGGAAACGCGCCTTTCCGCGTCGTACATGGATTACGCCCTGCCGCTTATGAACGGCGCGCAGGTCAAATTTATAATATACGTAAAGGATTCGGGCGACGACGCGGCAGCCGTTGTGGGCGATATATTCAATATCCTTCTCGTGTCGCTCGGCGTGAGCACCGCGGCGGCGCTTGTGCTTGGGCTTTTGCTGTCGCGCTCCGTTTCTGTGCCGCTGCGCGACCTTACGGAAAAGGCAAAGCGTCTTGCCGAGGGCGATCTCGGCGCGCTTGAAACGAGCAATATAAACGACGAGTTGGGCGAGCTGACAAATTCTCTCGTCTACCTTGCGCACACGCGCCGCGAATCGACGGAGCAGGCGGTGAGCGAAAAGGAAAAGGTTGAAACAATCCTTCAAAACATGACGGACGGCATACTTGCCTTTGACATTTCCGGCAGGCTGCTGCACGTAAACCCCGAGGCAAAGCGGCTCCTGCGGCGCAAATATCTTGACGATATACGCTTCGACCGCTTCTTTAAGGAAATAAACGCCGATATTTCTCTCGGCGATCTGCTTTACATGAAGCCGGAAACGGCGGTTGAGCGCGAAATAAAGCTCGATAACCAGTATCTGCAGCTGAGCTTTGCCGTGTTCAATTCCGACAACAGGATAGGCGGGATAATCGTCATAATCCACGACGTAACAAAGCAGGAGCGGCTCGAAGCGTCGCGCCGCGACTTTGTCGCCGACGTTTCGCACGAGCTTCGGACGCCGCTTACGATAATAAAATCCTACGCCGACATCCTTGCCGACACGCCCGACGCCGACAAGGAGCTGAGGACGCGCTTTCTCGGCACAATATCGTCGGAAACCGACCGCATGACAAAGATAATAAGCGACCTTTTAACGCTTTCGAAGCTTGACGAAAACCAGTCCTACGACAAATCGCCGGAGGAAATAGACGTCCGCGCAATGATAGAAGCAATAGTGGAGCGGCTGTCGCTCACGGCGCGCAAAAAGGAGCAGACGCTTACATACCACCCGATAAACGAAACGCCGAAAATCACCGGCGACCGCGACGGGCTCGAGCGCGCGATAGTAAATATCGTAACAAACGCGCTGAAATACACGCCCACCGGCGGGCACGTCGAAATATACACCTCAAAGGTGTACAACGACGTATGTATAAAGGTATCGGACAACGGCATAGGCATACCGGCCGACAAGCTGCCGCATATATTCGACCGCTTCTACCGCGTGGAGAAGGCGCGTTCGCGCGACAAGGGCGGCACGGGGCTCGGGCTTGCGATAGCGAAACAGACGATAGAAATGGGCTTCGGCGGCAAGATTAAAATAAACAGCGAGGTAAACAAGGGCTCGGAATTTATTATAACCATCCCAATTCCTTCTGACAGATAGACGGATAATATTAAAGGCAGCTGTTATCTGTTCCGCTCAAAAATCGCCTTGCCGCGCTCACGCATACCACGCGCCCCGGCATGAGCAGCATTTTCTACAGCGCTCACGAAGACGGCATGCGTTTCGCTTGCCGCGGCGAACATTTCGCGTAACAGACAACAGCCGCCTTACATAACAGCCGCTTTGCAGCGCACGTCATCTGTCTGCGGAAGAGCCTTAACGCGCATCGTGCGTTACCAGCTCGGAGCAGATAGTGACGGGCGCAAAAAAAGCAGATCGCCGCCCCTTTGGAACCCCGCTCTTCCGCCGCCGGGGGTTACAAGGGCAGCGGCGCATATTTCCCCTTCCGAGGAATGTATGTGCAGCGTAACATCCTTTCCGAGGAAGGGGTGATATGTGCCGCGTTATAACCGCCGCCGGGGGTTGCAAAGGGGGCGGAGCCCCCTTTGAATAAAACAGAGGTGAGATATGAAATATTTTACTGCAAAAAGCCTCGCCGCTCTATGCATAGCGGCAGTGCTCTTTATAATATGCTTTAACCTTGCCGTCGGCACAACTGACAACACCGCCGGCAGCACAACCGCATACAACCTCTCCTCGTGGCTTGCCAAGCACGGCGTCACGATAGACCGCGAGCTTATAGACACCGACGACGTTTACGCCGTTGACGCGTCCATGAAAAACGCCTATTCCGACCGCGCTTTGGCGGTCGAGGCAATGCTTAAAAACGCGTCGTCGAGCGGAGCGGACACATACACGGGCGAAAACGGCGCCGTTTCGTTTTCTCACGATTCGTTTGTCCTGACGCCGGCGCACGGGCTGTTTGAGGATATTTTCTCGGGGCTTGACCGCTACAACTGCGGCAGGCGCGCCGAGGACGCCGCAAACGAGCTCGGCTTTGACCTGAACGGCAGCGTTATAAGCTCCGAAGAAACGGACGGCGGCTTTAAAGCCGTTATAACAAAAACCATAGATTCCGCGCCCGTGTTCAACGACTGCATAACGCTCACAATGAGCAGGGACGGGCTTATCTCCGCCGAGGGCGTTTGGTTCGTGCCGGAGGAGCTCGGAGAAAAGCGGCGCGCCCGCCCGGCGGCCGACGCGCTGGGCGACCTTCTGAACCGCGTTGAGGGCGCGGGGGAAATCACGGTCCGTTCCATGGAATTCGGCTATCTTATGGAACAGAACGGCAGAAGCGCCCGCCTTAAGCCCGTTTGGCGCTTTGAGCTTGACGGACGCGACGACGTTTATACGGACGCATAGCCGCGCCCGAACATTCCCGAACATTCCCGAACATTACAATTTGATAACAAATCACGCCCGTGCATTGACAAACGGGCGTTTTATATTATAGAATAACACTGTATGATTTTTTCTAACACTTTTTGAAGGTGAGTGATATTGTGAAAAACGCTGACAAAACAATGGACAAGATTGTCGCGCTCTGCAAGGGACGCGGCTATGTCTACGCCGGAAGCGAAATATACGGCGGTCTTGCCAACACGTGGGATTACGGTCCTTTGGGCGTTGAATTTAAAAACAACGTCAAAAAGGCATGGTGGAAAAAGTTTATTCAGGATTCGAAATACAACGTCGGAATAGACTGCGCCATTCTTATGAACCCCGAAACGTGGGTTGCGTCGGGCCATATCGGAAGCTTTTCCGACCCGCTGATGGACTGCCGCGAGTGCAAAGCGCGCTGCCGCGCCGACAAGCTCATTGAGGACTACGCCCATGAGCACGGCGAGGACGTAACGGCCGACGGCTGGACAAAAGAGGAAATGGAAAAGTATATCGAGGATAACAACATTGTCTGCCCAAAATGCGGCAAGCACAATTTTACCGAGATACGCGAATTTAACCTGATGTTCAAAACGTTCCAGGGCGTTACGGAGGATTCGTCCGCAACGGTTTATCTCCGTCCCGAAACGGCGCAGGGCATATTCGTAAACTTTAAAAACGTTCAGAGAACGACGCGCAAAAAGATCCCGTTCGGCATAGGCCAGATAGGAAAGTCGTTCAGAAACGAAATAACGCCCGGCAACTTCACGTTCCGCACGCGCGAATTTGAGCAGATGGAGCTTGAATTTTTCTGCGAGCCGGGAACGGACCTCGAATGGCACGCATACTGGAAAAAATACTGCATGGATTTCCTGCTTGCTCTCGGCATGAACGGGGAAAACCTCAGATTCCGCGACCATTCGCCCGAGGAGCTTGCGTTCTATTCAAACGCAACCGCCGATATCGAATTTATGTTCCCGTTCGGCTGGGGCGAGCTTTGGGGCATTGCCGACAGAACGGACTACGACTTAAAGCAGCACCAGGAGCACAGCGGCGTGAGCATGGAATATCTCGACCCCGCAACAAATGCAAGATACATCCCGTACTGCATTGAGCCGTCGCTCGGCGCGGACAGGGTCGCGCTTGCGTTTTTGTGCGAGGCATACGACGAGGAGGACATAGGCACTCCCGAAAAACCGGATACGAGAGTTGTGCTTCATCTGCATCCGGCGCTTGCGCCCGTCAAGGCGGCCGTGCTGCCGCTTTCAAAGAAGCTTGACGAAGGCGCGGGCAAGGTATTCGATATGCTTTCGGAAAAGTTTAATATCGAATACGACAACGCCGGCTCGATAGGCAAGCGCTACAGACGCCAGGATGAGATCGGCACGCCGTTCTGCATCACATACGACTTTGACAGCGAAAACGACGGCTGCGTAACAATCCGTAACCGCGACACGATGGAGCAGCAGCGCATAAAAATAGACGAGATCGAAGCATTTATCGAAAAAAGCTTAAAGTTTTAATTTTTTCAAAGGGGGCTTCGCCCCCCTTTGGAACCCCCATAAACCACGACTACCGGGAGGTATAAAAAAATGAAAATATTCAACGAATTTAAAGAATTTATATCACGCGGAAACGTGATAGACATGGCAGTAGGTATTGTTGTCGGCGGTGCGTTCACAAGCATAGTAAATTCGCTTGTAAACGACATACTCACGCCGGTAATAAATATGCTCACGGGCAAGGCCGACGTAAGCGACCTTTCGGTGCAGATCGGCTCGGCAACGCTTAATTACGGCTTGTTCATACAGGCAATAATCAATTTCCTTATAATAGCAGTTGCTGTATTTGCGCTTGTTAAGGCGGTAAATACGGTAAGAAACCTTTCGGTCCTGAAGAAAAAGGAAGAGGAAGAGGCTGCCGCTCCGGCAGGCCCCACTCAGGAGGAGCTGCTGGCAGAAATACGCGACCTGCTTAAAGCAAAGAAATAATATAAAAATAATATACATATACGCGGGGGCAGCAGCCCCCGCACCCCCGCATAAAAAACGGGGGTATTTTTTTATTTTTTCTTTCTCAGCAGCGTCATAACCTCCCTGACGGTCGAAACGCCGTAGGGGACGATCCCGTCGGGCTTTTGGATTTTCCCGAGCGAGCGCTTCGGCACTATCGCCGTCGAGAAGCCGAGCTTTGCCGCTTCGGCAAGCCGCTTTTCAAGCTGCGAAACGGCCCTTAATTCGCCGCCGAGCCCGACCTCGCCCAAAAATATCATATCGGGCGGCAGCAGCGTATCCGACTGGCTTGCGGCAATGGCGGCGCATATGCCGAGATCCGCCGCCGGCTCGTCTATCCTCAGCCCTCCGGCAACGTTTATATACACATCGGAATTTGACAGGTTCATTCCGGCGCGCTTTTCAAGCACGGCAATAAGCAGTATCACCCTGTTTAAATCAATCCCGTTCGACATCCTCCTCGGGTTTCCGAAGCCGGTTGGCGTAACAAGCGCCTGCACCTCGGCAAGCACGCCGCGCGACCCCTCGAGCGCGCATATCACGGCGCTGCCCGAAACGTTCTGCTGCCGTCCCTCAAGCAGCATCGCGGAAGGATTCGCCACCTCCTCAAGGCCGCTGCCGCGCATTTCAAAAACGCCTATTTCGTTTGTTGACCCGAAACGGTTTTTCACGGCGCGCAGTATCCTGAACGACATCTGCCTGTCGCCCTCAAAATAGAGCACGCAGTCAACCATATGCTCAAGCACGCGCGGGCCGGCAAGCGCGCCGTCCTTTGTTACGTGCCCGACTATAAACATCGCAATGCCCGCCGACTTTGCAATGTGCATAAATACGTTCGTCGCCTCCCTGACCTGCGGCACGCTGCCGGCTGCCGAAGCAATGTCGTCGCGGCGCATCGTCTGGATCGAGTCGATTATTACTATTTCCGGCTTTACCGACGCAATATATTCCGTTATTTTCATAACGTCCGTTTCCGACACAAGATACAAAAGCCCGCTTTTCACGCCGAGGCGTTCCGCGCGCAGCTTTATCTGCCCCTCCGATTCCTCGCCGGAAACGTAAAGTATTTTTTTCTCTATGTTTTCGCATATCTGCAAAAGCAGCGTTGATTTCCCTATGCCGGGATCGCCGCCGACAAGTATGAGCGAACCGCGCACTATACCGCCGCCGAGCACTCTGTCGAGCTCCCTTATGCCCGTTGAACAGCGCGCTTCGCTGCTGTGCTCAACCTCATTAAGGCGTTTTGGGACTGCCGCCGCCGCGGCGCCGCCCGATACTGCGGCGCGCTGCACGGCAGCCGCGGCCGGAGCCGGCTTTTTGTCGGAAACGATCGTTTCGTCCATCGTATTCCATTGTCCGCACGACGGGCATCTGCCCATCCATTTCGGTGTTTTGTATCCGCATTCGCGGCATATATATGCTGTTTTTGTTTTCATGTTTCAAAGTCTTTCCTGTATTTTTTTGAGGCTTCAAACGGGAAGGGGGCAAGCCGCCCCCTTCTTCTTTTCCGGAAAATTATTTGTTGAACCCGAAATACTTCTCCGCATTTTCGAAGCAAATATCCTTAACTATTTTTTCAAGCGTCTTTTCATCGTCCGGGAACTCGCCGTTCTCAACCCAGCCGCCTATAAGATTGCACAGTATGCGCCTGAAATACTCGTGGCGCGTATACGACAAAAAGCTCCTCGAATCGGTCAGCATACCGACAAAATTCGGCAGCGCGCCGAGGTTTGCGAGAGCGCGCAGCTGCGCCTCCATGCCGTCGCGCTGATCGTTGAACCACCAGCCCGAGCCGAACTGCAGCCTGCCCTTTACGCCGGCGCTCTGGAAATTGCCGAGCATTGTGCCCAGGACGTAATTGTCCTTCGGATTTAACGTGTATAATATCGTTTTCGGCAGCGCGCCGTTTTCGTTCATCGTATCAAGCAGGCGCGACAGGTTTTGGGCTATTTCGCCGTCGTATATCGAATCAAAGCCCGTATCGGGGCCGAGCTTTTTAAACATCACGGAATTGTTGTTCCGCATCGCGCTCATATGCAGCTGCATAACCCAGCCCTTTTCGGCGTACTTTGCCGCAAGCGCGCACAAAAGCTCCGCCTTGTACGCCTCCGTATCCTCGCGCGAAACGGGCATTCCCGCTATCGCCTTCTTAAACGCCTTCTTTGCCGAGCCGCCGAACGCCGGCACTTTATCGAGCGCATGGTCGCTTACGCGGCAGCCGGCCGCATGGAAATACTCGATGCGCAAATACAGCGCGGCAACAACGTCCTTAAACGATTTTATCTCCGTCCCCGCCGCCTTGGAAAGACGCTTTATATACGGCGCAAAGCTTGATTTTTCGATGTTTATCGCCGCGTCGGGACGGAACGCCGGCAGCACCTTTGCCTTTATATGTCCCTTTTCCGCTATCTTTTTATGGTATTTTAAGTCGTCCACCGGATCGTCCGTTGTGCAGACATACGCAACGTTTGAATTGTTTATGAGATAGGACGGGCTCATGCCCGTATCCTCTATATACTTGTTCGCCGCGCTGTATATCGAGCCGGCGCGCTCTGCCGTAACGGTTTCGTTTATGTTAAAATAGCGCGAAAGCTCCAGATGCGTCCAGTGATACAGCGGGTTGCCTATCGCATACTGAAGGCAGGCGCAGAACGCTTCGAATTTTTCGCGCCATTTTTTGCCGCCCGTTATGTATTCCTCGTCAACGCCGCAGGAGCGCATATAGCGCCATTTGTAATGGTCGCCGCCGAGCAGTATTTCCGCAACGTTCTTAAACTGCTTGTCCTCATACATCGCCTTCGGGCTGAGATGGCAGTGATAATCGCATATGGGCATATCCTTCGCGTAATTTTCATACAGCCGCACGGCCGTTTCGCTGTTAAGCATAAAGTCCCTGTCCATAAATTTTTTCATCGATACTCTCTCCTTTTTTGGATTTTGTTTGTATTTAAACGGCGCGTCCGCTGTTTACAGATGCCGTATAAGCGCAATGGCAATGCCGAGCACAGCGCCGCATATAACCTCGAGCGGCGTGTGTCCGAGAAGTGTTTTGAGCCTGTCAAATTCCTTCCCGTTTTCGGTAAGGCGGAGATGCTCCGTAAGGCGGTTAAGTATTCTTGCGTGCTCTCCCGCGCTCCGCCTTACGCCGGCCGCGTCGTACATCACAACAAACGCAAGCACAAACGCAAGCGCAAAGCTCACGCTGTCAAACCCCTCCGTAAGCCCCACTCCGGCGGCAAGCGCCGACGTGAACGCCGAATGAGACGACGGCATGCCGCCCGAATCGAAAAAGCGCGACACCATAAGCCTTTTCTCCGTCACAAGCGTAAACGGTATCTTCAAAAGCTGCGCGGCAAACCAGCCGATAAGCGCCGTTATAAGCCATTCGTTCTCCCAAAGCTCTTTAAAAAAACTCATTGCGTATTCTCCTCTTTTAAGGTACGTTTATATTTCAGCTGCGGCGCGAAACAAGATAATCGGCAAGCCATTTTAAGAAATCCGCGCGCTCTCCGAACCTCGAAAGCGCTTCGGCCGCCTTTTTGGAATACTCCGCCACAAGCTCCTCCGATTTTTCAATGCCGAGCATGCTCACAAACGTCGTTTTGCCCTCCGCCTCGTCCGAGCCCGTCGGCTTTCCGAGCTCCTCGTCGCTGCCTATGCGGTCAAGAATATCGTCGCGTATCTGGAAGGCGCGGCCGAGATTTTTCGCAAATTCGTCAACCGCCGCGACGTCCTCCTCCGAGCCGCCCGACAGCAGCGCGCCCACGGTACATGACGAACGTATTATCGCGCCCGTTTTCAAAAGCTGCAGATATTCAAGCTCCTGCAGCGTTATGGGGCGCATTTCGCTTTCTATGTCTATCACCTGTCCGCCTATCATGCCGCGCGCGCCGGAGGACTGCGCAAGCATCGACACGGCGCGCAGCAAAAGCGCCGGATCGCCCGCGCCCGCCGACGACGTTATTTCAAACGCCCTGTTAAGGAGCGCGTCGCCGGCCAGGATCGCAATCGCTTCGCCGTATTTTTTGTGGCAGGTGAGCCTGCCGCGGCGGTAATCGTCGTTGTCCATTGCCGGAAGGTCGTCATGGATAAGCGAATACGTGTGTATCATTTCCATTGCGCACGCAAACGGCATAACGACGTCCGCATCGCCGCCGAGCATTTTTGCCGTTTCGAGCATAAGCACCGGCCTGAGCCGCTTGCCTCCCGCAAAAAGGCTGTAGCGCATTGCTTCGTATATTGTTTTCTGCGGTTCGTTCGGGACGCCCATATATTTTTCGAGCGCCGCGTTTATTTCGGCGATGTCGCCGTTAAGCCTGTTCTTCATTTACTTCAAAGTCCTCTTTTTCTCCGTTTACGAGTATTTTCACTTTCTTTTCCGCGTTATCGAGCTGCTCCCTGCAGCTTTTTGCGAGCTTCACGCCCTGCTCAAAAAGCGCGAGCGATTCGTCGAGAGACACGTCGCCGCGTTCAAGCAGACGGACGGTTTCCTCAAGCTTTGATATTTGTTCTTCAAATGTTGCCATAATGCGTTTCTCCTTTCTCTCAAAGGGGGCGAAGCCCCGCGTAAAAATCAAACGACCGTGCAGTCTATATCCCCGTCGCGGAGCTTAAGCGTAAACTCATCGCCCGGCGCAACGTCGTCCCTGCTCCTTATCACGCCGCCGTCATGCACCGCTATCGCATAGCCGCGCGCAAGCGTGCTGAGCGGACTGAGCGCATCAAGCTTCCCCGCAAGCGTGCCGAGCGTTTTCCTGTTCCTGACAGCCGCGATCTCAAACCCGTTTGCCATACGTCGCATGAGCATATCGAGCCGCTGGAGATCGTCGTTTATTATTTCCTGCGGCGTTTTCAGCTTCAGCGCGCCAAGCCTGAGCCGCAGATTTTGCAGCCGCGCCGATTCGGCTCTCCAAAGCCGCGAACGGCTCATATCGATAATATGCAGCACGTCCGCGCACGAAGGCACGGCTATTTCGGCCGCCGCCGACGGCGTTGGCGCACGCAGGTCGGCGACAAAATCGGCTATCGTAAAATCCGTTTCATGGCCGACTGCCGAAATGAGCGGTATTTCCGATTCGAATATCGCGCGCGCCGTAAGCTCCTCGTTAAACGCCCACAGGTCCTCTATGCTTCCGCCGCCGCGCCCGACTATGAGCACGTCGGCGCCGTTTGTATCGTTAAAATATTTTATCCCCGCCGCAACGCTTTCGGCCGCGCCGGCGCCCTGGACCTGCGCCGGATAAAGAATTATCTCCGCCGCCGGCCAGCGGCGCGTTACAACGTTTATAATATCGCGCACCGCCGCGCCCGTCGATGCCGTAACAACTCCGACCCGCGACGGGAACCGCGGCACCGGCTTTTTATGACGCTCGTCAAAAAGCCCTTCGTCCCTGAGCTTTGCCTTTAAACGCTCAAACGCCGCGTACAGCTCGCCGGCGCCGTCCGGGCGAAGCTCCTCTATGTAGAGCTGATACACGCCGCCGTTTGTGTAAACGCTCACCCTGCCGCGCGCCATAACCTTCATGCCGTCCTGCGGCATAAACGACAGCTTTTCCGCCGCGCCGCGGAACATAACGGCTTTCAGCACGCCGCCTTCGTCCTTAAGCGTTGCGTATATGTGCCCGGAATAGTGGCGTTTAAAATTCGACAGCTCGCCCTTTACCCAAACGTTGTTAAGGATTATGTTGTTGTCGAGTATTTTTTTAACATAGCCGTTTATCTGCGACACCGTCGCGATTCTCGGCTCCATACGCTTTTCCAATTTTATTTTATTCTCCTGTTTTGTTTTTTTCTCAAAGGGGGCTCCGCCCCCTTTGAAACCCCCGGGGTTTGTTTTTTTCTTCAAAGGCGGTGACAGCGCGTCACATATCACCCCTTCCTCGGAAAGGATGTTACGCTGCACATACATTCCTCCCCGTCGCTGTGTAAGGCAACTGTTATCTGTTCCGCTCAAAAATCGCCTTGCTGCGCTCACGCACACCACGCGCCCCACCGCAGGCGAAAAAACTTTATTTTACGCACGAAGACGGCGCGCGTTTCGCTTGCTGCACCGAACATTTCGCGTAACAGACAACAGCCGCCCCCTTTGAAATCCCCGTGTTGTTACTGCTCCCCGCCGGGGGTAAGGTCCTTGTAAATAGCTCCCAATATGCCGTTTACAAACTTTTGATCGCCGTCTGCGCCGTACTCCTTCGCAAGCTCCACGGCTTCGTTTATCGCCGTCTTCGGCGGAACGTCGTCAACATATTTCATCTCATACACCGCAAGCTTAAGTATCGCGTGCGCCGCCTTTGAAATACGGTATATCGTCCAGCCCTTTTTAAGATGCGCCGAAATGTGCGCGTCAAGCTCCTCCGCCTTTTCGTCAACGCCCTTTACAACCTGCGTTATATATCCGAGATTATCCTCACATTCGGGCATTTCATCAAGCATAAATCCCAAAATCTCGTTTGCGTCCTCTCCGTCACGGCCGCTTAACTGAAATATCTGCGTAAACGCCGCCCTGCGCGCTTCGCGCCTCGATTGCCTTTTTGCCATTTTTACCTCCGTTCCGCCGCTTTGCGGCAGCTAATTGTATAAGTCCCGCCGCTTTCGGCAGTTAATTATAACAGCCCTGTGTTATCCTTTGCTTTTTGCCGCCCGTCATGCGCCTCAACAAGCTCCGTATAATACCGCTCAAGCTCCGGATATTCCATAAGCCCGCGCCTGCCCTCGAGCGTTATGCCGTACACGCCCCTGCCGACGCGCTCAAACCAGCCGTATACGTTAAAATATAAAATATTGCGGCATTTTTCGTCGCCGCCCGCCTCGCGCACCTGCTTTGGGGAAAGCGGGCCGTATTTATCAAGAATACACGCTATATGTATACATTTTTCCGTATACGCCGTTGCGATTTTGCGCCCCGTTACGCCGCCTATGTTCACGTCGTCCGTGCGTCCGCCTATTTCCTCAAGGATCGCGCGCCGCTTTTTCGCGTCGTTTTTCGGCCGCCTGTATTCCCGCGGCTCAAAAACGATTTCGGCATAGGAATTATCGCCCAAAAGATTTACAAATATAAGCCCGAGCTCCAGCTTTTTTATAACGGCAAACGTATCGCGCATCTTTTTCGGCGAATACCTTCCGGGCTTCGGCACCGCAATATACACGTCCGCGCCGCAGCGCTGACGCTTAACGCCCTGCGCCAGAAGCGCCACCGACAGATTTTTCTTAAGCTCCGCGATAACAAGCTCTCCGTCCTTTACGGCCGTAACGTCGCAGTCCCTGACCTCGGCGTTCACGTCATAGCCCGCCGCCTCAAAAAGCTTCCTGACCGGCTCAAACAGCTCCCATTCCTTCATGCGCCCGCTCTATATCTCAACGGTCGCGCCGCCGTCTATTTTGACCGTCCTTTCGTTTACGCTTATCCAGACGGGCGTTGACGACGGGTTGTATACGATATTCCCCGCCGCGCCGAATTTAAGATTTTTTGCGGCGTTCATGTAATCGACGATTTCGATGTTTGTTGCGTACCAGATGTCGTCCCTGCCGCCTATATATTTGCAAAAGCCCTCGATAAGATCCCAGTTGTTGCCGTTTTCCGGCGCAAATTCGTAGCTGTGGCCCCAGACGTACATCATGTAAAGATACTGCTTTTTATGAAGGTTTGCAAAGCGCTCGGCGTTTTGCATCAGGTTGTGGTTATGATGGCATGTCGATTTCCATACAAGGAAGTTTTCCGGCATCGCAAAATCGTCGGTGCTGCCCACAACGCGGCAGTATTCTATTCCGCACGCCGGCAGTATATCAACGATTTCCTTTGTGTACGAGCCGTTCGGATAGCTCATCCCCCTCACGGGATAGCCGCACGCCTCCTCCAGTATGCGGCGGTCGAGGATTATCTGCTGTATTACCTGATCCATCGGGCAGCGTGCTATTGTGGGATGCGTATATGTATGGCAAGAAACCTCATGGCCCTTATACAGCTCCTTCACCTCGCTCATCGGTATGCGTCTGCCGTATTCGCTGCCTATTCCCGAATTCAGGTGGAACGTGCCCTTTATGCCGTATTTGTTGAATATCTCAACAAGCTGGCGGTCGTATGTCCGTCCGTCGTCATAGCTCATTGTGAGCACCTTGTGCTTCCCCTCCGGGAAACAGGTATAGATCGTTTTCAAAAGCCGTCTGTTTTGTTCCTGAATGTCCATTGTCTTTTCTCCTTCTTACTGTTTTTATTCCGCCGTCAGCTTTTCGCCTTCGGTTTCCCTCCGGGCGGAGGCTGTCCGCCCGCGGAAACCGTCCCGCGGAATTTTAATCGCAAACAAAATCAACAACCGTTATCTCCGGCCTGTTGAACAGCCGCGGTATTATCATCGGATTCCCCAGCCCGCGGTTCACAATCATCTTTGTGCCGCCGCCTTCATACATTCCCGCAAAATATTTCGGGAACAGCGCGCGCCCGCCCGAGCCCCAGCTCGAACGCGGCTCGCATACGCCCGTGCCCCACGGCAGCCTGAACTGCCCGCCGTGCATATGCCCGGCAAGGATAAGGTCAAAGCCGCGGTGCTTAAGCATATCCATAAGATTCGCCCTGTGAAAGAGCAGCACCGTGTAGCCCTCGTACCGCGGGATTTTTGCCAGCGCGTTTTCCATATGCTCCTCAACGGACGACTTGTCCCGCGAAAACGGGTCGTCTATGCCGGCAATGCGTATTTCATCGCCGCCGCGCGTTAAAAACTCGCATTCGTTATGGAGCGTTTTAACGCCGAGCGCGTCAAGCTCCTTTTCAAGCTCATGATAATCGGCGCGCCATAAATCATGGTTTCCCGTTACGGAATACACGGGCGCGATCTTCATAAGCCGCTCCATAAGCCGCACTCCCGGCATATACGAGCCGCTGTCATGAACAAGGTCGCCCGTCGAAGCAATAATATCGGGCTTCAGCGCACGGATCTCGTCGATAAGCCCCGGCACGCTGTCGCAGTGATAATCCGAAACCTGCACTATCCTGAACCCGTTAAAGCCCCTGCCCGTTTTTTTTGATTTTATTTTATACTCCGTTGTTTCTATACGGTCGTCAAGACCCTTTGCAGCACACAGCACGCCGCCCGCAACGGCGACTGTCTTTAAAAGCGTTTTTGTTTTCATAAATATAATCCTTTCCGGCGTCCGCAGGGTTTTTGAGCGCGATAAATATCCAATTTATGAACGTACTCTGTTTTATTATATCACCATATTGCAAGAAAAACAATTTATTCTTTAAAATTCATTGAAATTTTTTTTCCGAGGTGGTATAATACAATGGCGACAGTATAAAAATCGAAAGGAAAATGAAGTAAATGGTAAAGCATATTGTGATGTGGCGTCTTGCCGACGCTCCCGACAAGGCGGAGAAGGCCGCCGCCATAAAAGAGCAGCTTGAGGCGCTGAAGGACAAGATAAGCGTTATAAAGGACATTGAAGTGGGGATAAATATAAACACGACCGACTCCGCGTCGGACGTCGTGCTTGTTTCGTCGTTTGAAACGGCGGCGGACCTTGCGGCGTATATAAACCACCCCGACCACAAATCCGTCGGAGCAAACTACGTGCGCCCCAACGTCAGCGAACGCAGAGTAGTGGACTACGAGATATAATTCGGGTACCCCGCGGGGCGGGGGTTCGTCCGGGGGTTCCAAAGGGGGCGGCGGTTATTTTTGCCCGCCGTCCGTTCGCGGCTTGCGCCGCTCACTGAAAATTTAGTTTTTATTTTTACGTGGGGGCTTCGCCCCCACACCCCCGCAGGACAGCAGCTTAAAAGCGCACGTTATCTGTCTGCGGAAGAGCCTTAACGCGCACCGTGCGTTACCAGCTCGGAGCAGACAGTGACGGGCGCGAAAAAAGAAAAACCCGGGGGTTCCAAAGGGGGCGGAGCCCCCTTTGAAAAAAAGAAAAACCATTAGGAGAGATTACAAAATGCCAAAGCACATAACGCCCGAGGAAACGGAGCGCCAGCGCGCCTTTGCCGCCAAGCTCGCCGAGCAGAACGCACGCGCCGCACAAGCCTGCGGCTCGCCGCCGCTCGCCTGCACGCGCACATACGGCTGCCAGCAAAACGAAAACGACACCGAGCGCATCCGCGGCATATTAAGCAAATGCGGCTACGGCTTTACGGAAAACGAAAACGACGCCGACCTTATAATATACAACACGTGCGCCGTGAGGGAAAACGCCGAGCAAAAGGTGTTCGGACGGCTCGGCATATTAAAGCATATGAAGGAAAGCCGCCCGTCCATGATAACGGCCGTCTGCGGCTGCATGGTTCAGCAGCCGCACATTGCCGAAAAAATCAAAAAAACATACGAAAACGTCGATTTGATTTTCGGCACTCACGCGCTCTACAGGCTGCCGGAGCTTTTATACAAAACAATAACAGAAAAGCAAACGGTCTGCGACAACGCGCCCTCCGACGGCGCGATCGCCGAGGACGTGCCCGTTATGCGCAAGGACGGCGCGTCGGCGTGGGTCAGCATCATGTACGGCTGCAACAATTTCTGCACGTACTGCATCGTCCCCCACGTCCGCGGCAGAGAACGCAGCCGTGAGCCCGAGGACGTTATAAACGAGGTGAAAGAGCTTGTACGCATGGGAAAATCGGAAATCTGCCTGCTCGGGCAGAACGTAAATTCCTACGGCAAGGACCTTGACCGCAGCGTTGATTTCAGCGACATCCTGCGCGCCGTAAACGACATAGACGGCGTTAAGCGCATACGGTTTATGACGTCGCACCCCAAGGATTTCGGCGACAGGCTGCTGCTTGCGATGAAGGAATGCGATAAGGTCTGCCCGCAGCTGCATCTGCCGTTCCAGGCGGGCTCCGACAAGGTATTAAAGGACATGAACCGCCGCTACACAAAGGCGGAATACCTCGAAAAAATAGAACGCGCAAAGCGCGAGCTGCCGGGAGCGGCGCTCTCGACCGACGTTATCGTCGGCTTCCCGACGGAAACCGACGAGGACTTTGAAGAAACGCTCGACGTTTTGAGAAAAGCCGAATTCGACACGATATTTTCGTTTATCTATTCGCGCCGCGAGGGCACTCCGGCGGCAAAGCTCAAGCCGGTTTTAAGCGATAAGCGGATACACGAAAACTTTAACAGGCTGCTTGAGGTGCAGAACGAAATATCAAAGCGCAAAAACGACGCGTACGTCGGGCGCATCGAGGAGGTGCTTGTCGAGGGCGTTTCAAAAAATGATGCCGGCATGCTTACGGGACGCTGCGCAAGCTCAAAAATAGTAAATTTCAAAGGCGGCAAGCCGCTTATCGGCAAATATGTGAACGTGCGCATAACCGAAGCGCACACGTGGAGCTTAAACGGCGAGCTTGTTTAGTTTTCCGCAAAACGGCAAAGCTTAAATATAAACATATAAATAAATATAAATAGAGAAAGGACTCACCACCATGAATATTTTCGAAAAAACACGCGAACTCGGAGAAATGATACAGAACAGCGATGAAATGAAAAAGGCAAAGGCTGCCGAGATCGCTCAGGCGGCCGACGAAACGGCTCAGACGCTCATGAAGGAATACAACCTCACGCGCCTTAACCTTGCGCGCGATATGCAGAACGGCAAAATCACAAAGGAGGAGGCCGTTAAGAAAAACGACGAGGCATTTGAGGAGCTCTGCCAAAAAAGCGAATCGATACGCAATTTTATAGAAGCCAAAAAGGAATTCGACGCCGTTGTAAACCAAATAAACCAGATCCTCAACTACTACATCACCGGCCATGACCCGTCATGCTCGTGCAGCGACTGCTCAACGTGCGGCGGCTGCCACTGATTGCGCCGTTTTGCGAAAACCGCGGCGCAGGACCCGGAAAAGCGTAACACAAATCATAGTCGGAGGTTGAATCCGAATCGGAAAGGAAAGAAAATGGACAAAAAAAACGCGGCGGAGCACAAATCCGGAATTGTCATAAGCGATGAAGATATGAAAAACCTGTCGCCGATGATGCGGCAGTACCTTCTCACAAAGGAGGAATACGGCGACTGCATCCTTTTTTACCGTCTCGGCGATTTTTACGAGATGTTCTTTGACGATGCGCTTACGGCGTCGCGCGAGCTTGAAATAACGCTCACCGGCAAGGACTGCGGCTTAAAGGAGCGCGCTCCGATGTGCGGCATACCGTACCACAGCGTAATGCCGTACGTTTCAAAGCTCATTTCCAAGGGCTATAAGGTCGCCGTATGCGAGCAGGTGGAAGACCCCAAAAAGGCAAAGGGCATAGTAAAGCGCGACGTTGTGCGCGTCATAACGCCCGGCACGCTTATAGAGGACGAGCTGCTCGACGAAAAAAGCAACAACTACCTTGCCGTGGTTTACATTGTGCAAAGGCGCGCGGCGCTTATATTCTGCGACGTTTCCACGGGTGAGCTTTTCGGTGCGGAAACAGACTCCTTAAGCGGCATAATAAACGAAGCCGCAAGGTATTCGCCGAGCGAAATGATAACAAACTCCGGCGGAAAGCCGGAGCTTAACCGCGAAATAACAGCAAGATTAAACATCATTCCCGATTTTTCGCACCCGGATATTTTTGATACAAACGGCGCCGCGGAGCTTGTTAAGGAGCATCTCGAAACGGACGGCGGCGAACCGAACGACATTTTAACAACGGCCGCCGCCGCAATGCTCAGATACCTTTTCCTCACTCAGAAATCAAGCGTCCCTTACATAAAAAGGCTAAGCATATACAGCATTTCCGATTACATGGACATTGACGCGTCAACGCGCCGCAACCTTGAGCTTACGGAAACAATGCGCGAGAAAAAGCGCGACGGTTCGCTTGTCTGGGCGCTCGATAAAACGCGCACGTCCATGGGCGCGCGCCTTTTAAAGCAATGGATAGAAAAGCCGCTTGTAAACGTCGTTAAAATAAACGGCAGGCTCGAGGCGGTCGGCGAATTGAAGGACGATTTTGACCTCCGCGGGTCGGCGTGCGAGGTGCTTGACGCTTCCTACGATATTTTCAGGATAATGTCGCGCGCATCCGCGGGAACCGTAACTCCGAAGGACATGCTTGCGCTCAAAAACACGCTGAACGCGCTGCCGATGCTCGAGGACGTCATATCGCGCGCAAAATCGCCGATCATACACACGATGAAAATATCGTTTGCCGCGCTTAAGCGGCTGTGGCTTTTCCTCGAGTCGGCAATAAAGGACGACGCCCCCGCAATAATCCGCGACGGCGGCATGATAAAGCAGGGGCACAGCAGGCAGGTTGACGAGCTGCGCGATATAAAGGAAAACGCGCGCGCGTATCTTGAAGCGTTTGCCGAATCGGAGCGCGGGCGCACCGGGATCTCAAAGCTTAAAATAGGCTACAACAAGGTGTTCGGCTATTATATAGACATAACGCGCTCACAGTCGGAAAACGTCCCGGACGACTACATCCGCCGCCAGACGCTTGCAAACAGCGAGCGTTACACAACGGAAAAGCTGAAGGAAATAGAGGACGAAATAATGGGCGCATCGGAAAAGCTCCTTGAGCTTGAGCTGCACCTTTATCACGAGGCCGTTGACGAGGTGCTCGGCTTTTCCGACGAGCTTCACGCGCTTGCCTCGTCGCTCTCCGTGCTCGACTGTCTTTGCTCGTTTGCGGAGGCTGCCGCAAAAAACAATTATTCGCGCCCGTCCGTTGACAACAGCGGCGTTATAGAAATAACGGGCGGCAGGCATCCCGTTGTTGAGCTTACGGCAAAGGACTCGATATTTGTCCCGAACAACGCGCATCTCGACACCGAAAAAAACAGGCTGATAATTTTGACCGGCCCGAACATGGCGGGCAAATCGACGTATATGCGCCAGACGGCGCTTATAACGCTGATGGCCCAGACGGGCAGCTTTGTCCCCGCCGAAGCGGCGCATATAGGCATAGTTGACAGGATATTTACGCGCGTCGGCGCATCGGACGACATCGCGTCGGGGCAGAGCACGTTCATGCTCGAAATGACGGAGGTCGCAAACATTTTAAAAACGGCAACGAACCGTTCGCTCATAATCCTCGACGAGATCGGGCGCGGCACAAGCACCTTCGACGGGCTGTCGATTGCGTGGGCCGTTGCCGAATACGTATGCGACAAGAAAAAGCTCGGCGCAAAAACGCTTTTTGCAACGCATTATCACGAAATGACAGAGCTTGAGGGCAAAATGGACGGCGCAAAAAATTACAGCATATCGGTAAAGAAAAAGGGCGATGAAATAACGTTTCTGCGGAAGATCGTGCGCGGCGGCTCGGACAGGAGCTACGGCATAGAGGTCGCGGCGCTTGCCGGCGTGCCGCGGCCCGTGATAACGGCGGCAAAGCGCATTTTGAAGCATCTCGAAAGCACAATGCCAAAGCGCGGCGAGCCGATATTTGAGCAGCTCACGCTCGACATCGAAAGCGACGAATTTTCAAGCGACGAGAAAAATATAGATATTGATTTTTATTCGCGTGCCGACTATATGCCCGAGGGCGAGCCGTATCCCGGCGCGGAGCACGGCACGGACGCCGCGCCGCCGATGCGCGAGGTCACGGCGGAGGAGCGCACGGCAATGGAAATATACGAGGAATTGAAAAGCCTAAACCTCCCCGAAATGTCAATAATCGAATCAGCGCAGAAGCTTTTGGAACTGGCCTCCAAAGTACAAAAATAACTGTTTACGTGGGGGCTTCGCCCCCACACCCCCAAAGCAGCAGCCGGGGGTTCCAAAGGGGGCGGAGCCCTTTTTGATAAAAAAGGCAACTGTTATCTGTTCTGCGAGACAGTTCCTCTGCTTCGCTCACGCACACCACTCGCCCCAACACAAGCAATAAATTTTTATTGCGTTCACGAAGACGGCGTGCGTTTCGCTTGCATTCGTCAA
>DVLU01000104.1 GCA_018715365.1 Candidatus Ornithomonoglobus intestinigallinarum
TACAGGGCTGCTCGGTTTCAGATGCAGAACGGATAAAACGCACCCGACGGCGTATTGGCACCGCGCAAGATGGCGCGGACGACCGAAGGTCGGCTTTCGGCTTTTGCCGAAAGTGCTGAAAAGTGTACTCCAAGCGGTGCGTTTTGTTCGTAGGCAAGCAGCTTCAGCTGTTTGGCGGTCTGCGCTAAAAGCGACAGGCCCGCTGTGTTATTCTATTACTTCAACACTAATTATCTCGCCCGTCGTCTTAACGTATTTTGTTACGATATCGACCGTTCTGCCCACCGACAGCTCTGTTGTGTCGTCAAGGATATATCCGTCCTCCGACTCCCTGCCGTCGGCTTCTATTGTGACGTTACAGGTGTAGCGGTCGGGAAGGTTTGACCATTCTATTTTTCCGTCTGCCGTTGTTGACTGCATCTTTGCGTCGCCGACGGTAACGTCCGTTATTTCGCCAAGCTCGATTTCTGACTTTTTATCGGTTGTTATCCCGCCCTTTTTGAGCGCTTCAACGGTGTATTCCCTTACGGAATTTATTTTGACAACGTATCTGAACCGCGCGTCCGACGTTACGGCCGTTGTTGTGCCCGACATAAAGCGGACGCACAGCCCCGCTATTGCGGCTATGATAAGTATTATAACGCCGAGGTCTATTATGCTCAGCTTTCCGCCTATTCTTCCGTTCTTATCCATTACTGCGCACCTCCTTCGTCATTTATGCCGATGATATATCCGTTTGTTGCGTAGCCCTTGCCGCGCACCGGAATATCCTGGCCGACCTTGATCTCGGTGTCGCCCGTTGTTATTGCAATATCGCTTACGGCGCAGTCGGCTTCTATATCGATATATATATCCTCGCGTTCCTCGTTTACCTCATTTCTGTAAACGCCGTTTATGCTGTCGTATACCATAACGACGGTAGGTTCCGTTCTTACGTCTTTTATAACGCCGCCGTCTTTCTCGGTGAGGCTGAGCGTTACGTTATCGCCCGCCGCCATTGCCGCGGCAAGACCCTTTTCCCTGTCCTGTATCATAACGGTAAACGTCACCTTTTGATCGGAGGTGCTGCGCATGCTCGGTCCGAACATCACCCATGCCACTGCTGCGGCTGCGGCAACCGCTATAATTATAACGGTGTCTATTATTGTCCACTTGCTCTTTTTCATCTCACTAACTCCTTGTACAGATTTTCGGTTTGCTCCGTCATTGCCCTTGCGGTGAATTTTTCGTTAAATATTTTCACCGCGCCGTCGGAGAGCTTTTTATATATCCTGTCGTTTGTCAGAAGCTCCTTAAGCTTCAGATAAAGCGCCCTGCTGTTTTGCTTAGGCACGATAAAGCCGTTTGCGTTGTTTTTTATAACGCCCGGGTTCCCGCCGAAATCCGATACGACGGCCGGGATCCCTATGCTCATGCCCTCGAGGAGCGCAAGGCTTGTGGCCTCGGTGCCGTAGGACGCGTTCACCTGAACGTCTGTTATATTCATAAGCTTGTCAACATCTTTTATAAAGCCGGTGAAGATTATATCGTTTTCACGGTCCATGCTGCGGACTTTTTCCTTCAGCGTTTCCTCATAGCTTCCCGTGCCGGCGATGTAAAACCTTGCGTCAATGCCGTCATTTAAGAGCATATCGGCGGCTTCCGCAAAATATTCGTGACCCTTTATATCCTCAAGCCGCGCAACTATCGAAACGACCTTTTTGTTTCCCGCTCCGAAGCGTTTTCTTATTTCGGCGCGTTCTTTTTCATCTGCTTTTTTCAGACCCTTGACGCCGTTTAATATTACGCGTATCCGCTTTTCCGGGATACCGGTTGCCGTCAGATTATCCTTTGCCGCCTCCGCAACGGCTATTATGCCGTCGGCGTAATGGCTGTTCACAAGCCCGTTTATAAGCTTGCCTATGCCCTTTGATATTCGCGGCGACGGCTCGAACACGCTGTGGCGCGTGAACACAACCTTGGCGCCGGCGCGCCTTGCGGCAATACGCGCCGACATACTGCCGTGCGTATGGACTATATCGGGCTTTTCGCGCTTAAATACGGCTTCAAGCTCCTTTATCGCCGTTTTGTCGAGCGACTTGTCGGCAATGCCGTTTACCTCTATAACCTCAATGCCGCGCGCCGTGACCTCGGGCTTCAGCAGGCTGTTTTTCGGCAGCACGGCCTTAACCGAAAACTGCGTGTAATCAAAATTCTCGAGCAGCGTGAGCACGCATTTTCCCGCGCCGCCTATGTTTGTATCGGAGGAAACCTCAATAACCTTTATCAATTTGCTCCCTCCTTTATATATTTGAGCGACATTCCCATTGCCATTACCATAAAGAACAGTGCCATAACTCTGTAATTATAGAATGTATAGTCAAACATGCTCTGCGCCAGAAATGCGATAACGCCGCAGCCTATCGCGAGCGCGGCCGTCGATGACCAGCTCTTTTCGTAGCCCAGGCGGTATGTTTTAACCATCTTTTTCGCAAACACAAACTGCGTTATGACAAACACGGCGAGAGCGCCTATTCCCGCCTCGACCGTAAGCTGCAAAAACGTATTGTGAGAATGCGGCGCAATTATCGCGTTATACGAGAAAAACGGATAGACCTGCGAAAATGCCGCTTCGCCCATGCCGATGCCGCCGAGCCAGTACGTTTTAAGCATCCCGAGCGTCCCGAGCCATATATACACCCTGTACGACGTTGACGAGTCCTCCATATTGCCTATCGAAAGCACTCTGTCTATGACCGTTTCCGGCAGCACAAACGGCAAAAGCACAAGCACTATCGGCACAAGCCCCCATAGCCTGCCCTCGTAAAACGTTACAAATATTACGGCGGCGAGCATAAAGCCGAGCCAGCAGCCGCGCGACTGCGTGAGCACAAGGCATACGCCGAGCAGCGCAAACATCGCAAGATACGCCCATTTTGCAAGCGTGTTCGCCTTAAACTTTATCATAAATACGGCGCATACCGGCAAAACGAGCAGCAGATATTCGCCGAGCACGTTCGGGTTTGCAAGCGTCGAATAAACGCGCATCGTTTCATCCTCAAACATCGTTTCGTCTATCCACGCGTTTGACGTCGTCCAGCCGAAAACGTACTGCATAAGCCCGTAAAGAGCAACTATAGCGCCGGAGAAAACGAACACCTTAAGCAGCCCGTAAAGCTGATCCTTTGTTTTTACAGTGTTTATTATAACAAAGTAAAACATAACAAACACAAAATACATTGCCCATACCTTAAGGCTTCCGAATACGGCAAACGAAAACGCGGACGACACAAAGAGCACCGCCAGCAGCAGCATAAGCCCGAGCCCGACGCCGCCCACGCGGATTTTAAAGTTCTCCGTTGTGAGCGCGTATATCAAAAACGATATTCCCGTCCATATGCAGACGCCCGCAAGCGCCATTGTGGGTGCTATCGGCGCAAGGAATACGGCGGCATACACGCCCGTCACCGGCGCATACAGCACAAGCGCCGCGCCGAATACCGCAAACGGGAACGCAAGCCCGATAAGCGGCGATACAAACATTGCCGCGCCCGTTACAAGCCCCGCAATAATGCCGAGGACTGTTTTCATTTTGCCGTTTGTTTCTTTTTCATCGTAAAATTCAAAGCTCAGATCCTTAAAGCCGGCTGCCGCTTTCACAAAATCGACAACCCTTGAGCCGTTTAAAAACGCCATAAGGTTCCGCTTGAATATAAGCAGCACCGCGCCCAAAGCCCCGACCGCGAGCACCGGGGCAGAATACGGCTGAAGCGCCGTCAGCCTGAAAAACGTATACGCCAGGCAGGCGCATAAAAGCAGCGCGCCCCAGAAGCGCGTGTTCACCGCCATAAATGCGTTTACATAGCAGCGCCCCGCGGCGCAGAGAACGCTTGTATCGATTTTCTGCCTGAGCGCCGCGCCCGTTTTTTTCTGCAGCGATTCCCAAAACGCAGCGGGAAGCCTGAATATTTTGTAAACGACGCTTTTTCCTGCGTACATAGCTTTATCGGTCGAGCCGATAAAACGCATAATACAGCTGTTTTTCCAGCCGTTTGAGAAAGCGCCGTATATTGCAAGCAGTATTTTGCATACGCAGCTTTCCTTAAACATCCTGCCGAACGCTTTGAAAAACGCGGCAAGCGACGTTAAAATAAGACTGTTCATTATATTCTCCCTTCCGTATTTATTACGGCGTCCTGCGCCGTTTTTATTTTCTCTTTATAAGCGCGCGCACCTCGTCAACCTTCAGGAGAAGCACGCATACGGCGTAAACAATAACGCCCGACACACCGCATACGGCGCACGTTATTATCTGTCCGAGGCGCCCCGCGTCCGCATCGTATACAAGGCTGTAAACGCCGAACACCGCGGCGGCCATTATTACTGCCGCGATAAGCGCCTTTACAAACACAGCGCCGTCGGCGCGCTTTATCATTCCCGGGCGGCGGCGGATAATGCACACGCCGTTTAAAAAGGCGTTGAATATGCTTCCGCCCGCGGCCGCCAGCGCAAGCCCGTACGTTTTAAATATCCCGAAAAGCACGTATGCCAGGATAATATTAAAAACCATGCTGAGTATTGAATTTCTCATGGGCGTTTTGCTGTCGTTTATCGAGAAGAAGTATTTGGAAAGTATCTCGTTTACGGCAAGCCCGACCATGCCGACGCTGTAGCATGAAAGCGCCCCGGCAATGACGGACGCGCCGCTCGACGTCATTTCGCCCGACTGGTATATTATTTTTGTTATCGGCGCGGACAAAAGCATTATCCCCGCCGTAAGCGGCAGGATAACGAGCGCCGTTGCGCGCAGCGATACTGTTATAAGCGTCTGCGCGTCCTCTCCGCTGTCGGAAACGTTCGCCTTTGCAAGCTTCGGGAATATCAGGTTTGTTACCACAAACGAAAACACTCCCGTTACGACTATATACAGTCTGTTTGCGTATTCGAGCGACGAATACGCCCCGTCGATACCCGACGCAAGGCGCAGATTGACGATGCTGTACAGAGGCTGCACCCATGTGCTTATAAGCATCGGCCCGGCAAGCTTAAGGGCGTTAAGGATATTCTTATCCTTAAGCCTGAAATCGAGCCGGAATTTATATTTGAATTTCAAAAGCGACGGCACCTGCACGGCAACCTGCAAACTCCACGCGACAACCATCGTCACCGCCAGACCGACAACGCCGAATTTCTTGCCGAACAGCGCAAAATATATTATAATCGCCGCGTTTGAAACAAGGCTGATTATCGACGGTATGTTGTATTCACCCATCGACTGCAGAAATCCGACAAACGAAAACGCAAAGCCCGTGAAAATTATCATCGGGAACATTATAAACGTGAGCCGCACGGTGAGGTCGAATTTGTCGCCGGTATAGTTCGGCGCAAGGAGGTTTACGAGCGGGTCGGCAAATATCATTCCGAAGGCCGATATAAGCACCGTCGCGATAAATACCATCGTAACGAACTTATTCATAAATTCCATTGCGTCCTTTTTGCCGCGCCTTGCCAAAACGTCGCTGAACACCGGTATAAACGTCGCCGATATAACGCCGCCTATTACAATGTCAAAGAGCGTTGTCGGCGCCTTCGACGCGGTCATAAACGCGTCGGCCTCAAGCCCCGTGCCGAAAAACGCGGCGATCAGCGCATCGCGTATCAGCCCGAGGACCTTTGACAAAAGCGTGGCAAACGCCATAAACACTGCCGTTTTAAGCAAGCCCTTGCCCGTTTCTCTGCTCAAATGTCAACACTTCCTTTTTTGTAAAGCTCGGCCGCCAGCGCGCCGTTTCTGCGCGCCTTTTCCTCAAGCAGCGTATAACTGCGCTTTAATCCGTCCTTTATCGTAACGCAGTCGCGTATCGTTTCCTCAAGCATCGTAAACAGCCTTTCCTCCGTGAGCTCGTCCGCGTTTATGCACGTGGCCTGACCCATGTTTTTCATAAAGCTGTTTATTTTTGGGTCGTATGCTATGCCTATCAGCGGCACGCTGTTTATTGCCGCATACATGAGCATATGAAGCCGCATACCGATGCAGAAATCCATACTGCCCACAAGCGCAAGCATATCGTTTACCGACTGATGGTTTTCTATAACCGTCGATTTTTCCTTCATTTTGCCCGCGATGCTTTTTGATATTCCCATATCCTTCGACGCCTGCATCGGCAAAAATACGGGGTAGAGCCCGTATTCCGAAGCGGCCCTGTCGCATACGCGCGCCATTATGCTTTCAAAATCACTGCCGAGCGTATTCCACCGTCTGACCGATATTCCGAGCAGCCGCCTGTCGGGGACCTTTGCCTCGAAAAGTATCCTCCTTCCGGCAGCCTTGTCGGGGACTGTCAGCGTGAGCGCAGGGTCTGCCGTAAGCAGCATTTTCGGCTTTGACACGCCTATGCGCTTAAGCGTTTCAAGCGATTCCTTATCCCTGAGCGTTATGAGATCCACCTCATCGAGTATCTTTTTTGTTATCCTTATGTTTTGCTCGCGCTTAAGCGGGCCTATTCCGTTTGAATAAAGCATCACCCTGAGGCCCATGCGCTTTGCCGCCTTTATGACGGCAAGATAATACCAGAGCGATTTTGTGCTTGTCCTGTCCTGGATAAGCGTCCCGCCGCCGGAAATCAGCATTCCGGCCTTTTTCATGTGCCTGTACACCGCAAACGGCGAAAGGCGGTTTATCGATTTTACCCTGTATGCGCGCGCCGTTTCCTTCGGCGACGCCGACAGCACAACGATATTCGGGCTTTCGATATGCTTTTTAAGGTCATCCGTTATTGCTTTCAATAGTGCGTCGTCGCCGCTGTTCTTAAAGCCGTAGTAGCCCGAAATAAGGATCTCGTCCTGCTTTGAAAGCGCCCAGTCGTAGACCCTTATGCTGTCGTCCGTCATGCGCGCAACGCTGTATTTCTTCTTTATAAGCTCTCTGCCGTACCTGCCGAGCTCCGCCTGCTGCTCCTCCGTCATCGACAGGAATTTCAAGGTGTCGTTCAAAAGCAGGTCGCCCGTGCTCCCGGCACAGCCGCGGCAGCAGAAGTTTGTGTCTATTCCCGTTTTTAATTTGCTTTCGTCAAAAAGGCCTATATAGCCTTCGTTGCCGGCGATTATAACCGGCTTTTCGGCCGCCATTGCTTCGAGCGCGGCGCGCGAAACGCCGACGAACAGCTTTGCAAGCGCCGCAAGCTTATTTATATCGGTACGCGGGCCCGTGAGCGTTACCGCTTCGCGGCCGAGCGCGCCGTTTACCCTTGCGGCCGCGTGCCGGACGTTTTCAAAATCATCGCCGCCGCCGACAACTATAAGACGCGGATTTTTCACATGCTCCGCGATTTCGGGCATGATGTTTATATACTGCTTGGCAACAAGGCTTCGCGATTCGTCAAGGCGGCTTACGTAAACGATAACGTATTCGTCCGGCTTTATGTCAAGCTCCGCCTTAACGTCGGAAACATCGGTATACGGCGAAAAGCGTTCCGTGTCGATGCCGTTTATCGTAACGCATATATCGCCCTCGGGGATCTTGTAGTTATCCATAAGATATTTTTTTATATCCTCGGAAACGGCTACTGTTTTTTCGCCCCAGTCGGTAATATATTTTAACCCGTATTTTGTTGTGAACACCCAATGCGCCGTTGTAACAAACGGGAACTTCATCTTTTTATGAAGCTTGCCCAATATAAACGACGGTATGCGCGCATGAGAATGTACTATATCTATGCGCTCCTTTTTTATTATCGATGCAAGGCGTTTTGACGCGCGAATCATGTTGAAGGGGTTCTTGTTCTGGAGCGGGACGGAATAATGCTTTATGCCCGCCTCCTCAAGCTCCTTAACGTATACGCCGCCGTTTGACGTAACAATAACGTTAAAGCCCCTGCGCTTAAGCTCCTTTGCAAGCTCCACAACGTGCGTTTCCGCGCCGCCGATATTGAGCTGCATAAGGGCAAGCAGAATGTTTGCTCCCTGTTTCACGGTAATCCTCCTTATCCGTATAAGCGCGGACAGCCCCGCGCACACATAGCTGTACATATTACATTATAATCCATGCGGCTGAAAAAGTATATAGTTATGAGCAAAATGACTTATAATTGTAACAATGATGAAACCGAGAAGAATTTTCGCGCATATTTAAAAATCCAAAAAAACAAGGACCCGGCTCATTAAGAACGAACAGGGGCTGCGCTTTCATCGCAGCCCCTTGCCGGCAGCTTACGCCGCATCATCGGCGGCGCTGCTAAAATATGCGTCCGTGCGCGCCGATACGTTTTGCTGAAGGTTTTTATAGAAGAACTGATAATCGTAAAGGTGGTAAACGCCGTCTTCAAACAGGTCGAGCGACGGCGGGTAGTCGGCGGGATCGATATCCGTGACCTTGAGCGTGCCGCGGTCGGGATCGATATACGCGCCCGTGAGCTGCGGTATTTCGCTGTCTATGCCGCCCTCATAGTTTGTAAAGCACGCGCCGAGATTAAGGCTCTTGTCGGCGGGCGTCAAATCTGTTTTCCAATTGAGCGGATTTATCGCAAGCGTCGTTTCGCCCTCGGGGACGGTCAGCGAGCCGGTGACGCCCGGGTCCTCGGTGTTAAACGTTATAATAACGCCGGTGTCGTCCTCTCCCCCGGCGGGCTTAAGCTGCGGATATGCGCTCACCTCCTCTTCTGTCAGCTGCCAGCCTATCGCATAGCACGCAATAAGGCGGTCCGCAAGCGCTTCGTTGCCGAAAAAGTCTTTAACAAGACGGAGGCACATATCCGCGCCCTGTGAAAATCCCGCAAGAATTATGGGGTTATCGCCGCCGTATTCGTCAAGATACGTTTGGAATGACGCCTTTACGTCCTCATAGGCAAGCGCGAGATATTCCTCACGCTCCGCTTCGGGCTGCGAATACACCCACAGTCCCGCCTGACGGTAATACGGCGCAAAAAACCGCGCGTCCGCGTCGTAAATGCCTTTTTCCATGTTTGTTGCGCCAACAAACGACGCGCGCGTTTCGTCGTCGTCCATCGCCATATTGGGCGACGCTTCGTCACCGCCGTAGACTGTCGGGCAGACGAAAAATACGTCCGCATCGGCGGGTTTTGTCTGTTCGAGATAAGCCCAGTTTTCCGCGTCTGTATAGTCCGGCGCGTCCCCGCCGCAGCCGGACAGGCAAATCAGGGCAAGCGCCGAAAGCAGGGCGATCGGTAAAACCGTTTTTTTGAAATGCAGCATATGTATCGTTCCTTTCATAATCGGATGTATTATATTGTATCATAAACCGCGCGCATTTGCAAGCCCGCAACCGCCGCCCTCGGGGGTTCCAAAGGGGGCGGAGCCCCCTTTGAGGGAAATAAAAAAATAAAGCAAAAAATAATTCAAAAAAGCCCTTGACAAACGCAAAATATGTGGTATAATATTATAGTGTTTCGGGGTGTGGCTCAGTTTGGTAGAGTACTTGAATGGGGTTCAAGGGGCCGCTGGTTCGAATCCAGTCACTCCGACCAAAAACGGCTTAAACGCAGTGTTTAAGCCGTTTTTTTGTGTTTTGAAATGCTCTTAAACGTTTTTGCACGGATTTTTTATGAACTGTTTCCAAAACGGAAACTGTTGCATATGTCCTGCAATTGTTTTATGTTATTGTTTATGTCTGTAACAATAATAACTGTTGTATGCTTGTCCGCTGTTACAATCCGGCATTGCGCATTTATGATTTATACAATAAAGACACAAATCATTCGCGCGCTTCTCATGGCAGCTTACTTCCAAACATTCATGACGGAAACAGTAATGGCTGTTTCGCTGCGGGCTATTATTGCAATCCGGGACGGCGCATACATCTTCATTTTCGGCAGATGCGGAATATATATTTAAGCTTGTACCGCCGTTGCTCGCAGGCGCCGATGCCGCACTATTCCGTTCGGAATTGCTTTTTGCTATATCGGCAAGCAGTGTTTCGTAATTATCTATCTCTGTCTTGTATGAACTGATTGTACTTTCCTGTTCGGCGATGGTTTTTTCATGCTCCGCGATTGTAGTTTTATAACTTTCAATATTTTGTTCACTTGCAGACAATTTTTGCTCCGTATCCTTAAGTTCCTGTATTTTTGCCTGATAATTGCTTATTGTTCGAGAATTGTCTATGCTTAGATAAATAAAATATGCGTTTGACAATATAAGCACAATAATGGAGATTAGAGCAATAATTATATAAGGCTTACCAATGATAACTCCATTGCGGTCATTTTCAGCTGCCGATTCTTCATCAACAACCTCTGCCTCAACTGCTATTGCTTGAATTTCATCATCTGCCATAATCATTACCTCCGTTTATACATTATGATTTTATTTCTTGTTTATCAGCCTGTCCGGATTACAATGTGAACAGGGCTCATAGCCTTTTTTGCGGGCTGTTTCTATAGTCCTTGCGAGTATCTTGCTCTTGTTTATGTATTTGCAGTCATACAGATGATATTTCCCGCCGGTCGATGACACATAAACCGTATGACTGTGATTTATTATTATACTGTTCTGCCCTGCAAAATAGCCGCCCGCAAAAGCTCCCGCGATAAGCAAAACAGCGATAACAGAAACTATACAGAGTATTTTGTTGCGGGCTATAAAAGCCTTAATATTGCTTTTGTTTTGCCGGCGTCCATGCGTCTGCTCGTATGCATGTAATGGTTCAAAGTCAAAATGATTATTATTGTATTTTTCTCTGCTGCCGTTTCGAACAACATTTTTTGTGCGGCAATAGGGGCAAACAAACGACACCGTGCATGAACCACCGGTTTGAGCGGCGTAGCTGATTTTCGCCGTTTTACCGCAGCTACCGCATATACATGTAATCGTTTGTACCTGCTGCGGGCTCGCTTGTTCGTTATTTATGTGCTCAATATGCAGCGGCTTTTTCCCCAACAAATATTTACGTTTTTCAAAATAAATCAAAATAAATATTGAGAACAACGCAATCGTCAACAAGATGCATTGTAATGCAATTACTTCCATTGTAATTCCAAATGTAAAGCAATATGCGCATATTGGCACAACCATCAGACCACATAACGATATTGCCAAAATCAAACATATTTTATTTAAAATATATCCAAAGTATCTCCTTTGAAACAATCCTGCCCATATACAGACATTGATTATTATTTTAATAGTTTGGGATATTATGGTCGGATAGTGCTCTAAATAAATATGTCCAATTGCTACTATAATATCAATAATAACTATTGCAGGGAGTATTCCATATAGATATACATAATAAAATTTCATTGGTACATTTAAATTTGTGCTTGAGTATTTTTTCATTTTTAATCTCCCTCACATTTCGCTTTTTTGTTTGATTTTTGTGTTTTTTCTATAGACTCTTTAGAGTTGATCCTATTTACTGTTTAGTATTTTTTCCCGAATTCGTGCATATACGGGAATCCTTTGATATAATGTGGATCACTAACATTCAAATCCAACTCCACGCCATAATACCTGGCCATAAAAAATTCTATAAAGTTTGCGTCATGTGCATTGCCTATAGTTTCCAGTTTATTGTATTTTTTGAAAACACGTATTGCTCTTGCGTGGTAGTGCAAGCTTGCTAAATTTTCTTTTAAGTCGAGCTCCGCATTTTCCATCGGGCCGTCGAGAAAACCAAAGATGTTTTTCGAGAAGTTATAGTAGAAACCAATAATAGATAATATGCCTAATATATATGCAAATACACTTTTGCTATCTTTTACAATTAAAGCAGCGCAAACAAGCGGCGCAAACATTAAGCAAAAACCGTCAATAAACAAAAGTGACAATTTTATACAATTCCACGCGATATATAATATTGCCAGATACTTGTTTTTTTGCAAAGGCGCAATATTTATGGTTTTCTGTTTCCAAAAAAGCATTATCCATCTTCCTTTTATTTTAAAACTTTCCTCTTAATTCAACCACCTTGCCCAATATACGCACCGGGAGCGTTTCTATATCCTCGTTCGAGTATACAGTGGTCGAATGCGGGATTTAACGGCATAAGCGCTATGGCGTTTTCCGGCTTCTTTATTTTTTTGACGGCTGCGCCGTCGCCGCTGACAATCACAACCGCAATCTCTTCGCTTTCCGCGTCGGGCTGTGACCGCACAATAATAACATCGCCGTCAACCATTCGCGGCAGCTTTTTCTATTGATTCAATTAACTGTACTTATATTATACGTCATGCTTGTATTTTTGTAAAGAGAAAAATAGCAAAAATGAAAAAATAAAGAGATTTTATAAAAAGGTATGTTTGCCATCATCGCATCCACTCAAAAAGCGTGTTTTTTAATGCCATAATCGGCGGGGGCGGATTTATCGGCGCGTACCGTTTTCACACGTAATATATTAACTGCGCATTTCACTTAGTTTACAAATTGTTAATATCGTTGACATAATTATTTGTATTGTGATATAATATATTTGCGGAATATTCCGCAAAATATATAATTACATAATAATATAACGAGGTGATTTTATGCTTATGAATCCTGCGGCTTTAAACGGTACGGCGGCAAGCGGCGATGTTGCCGCTTTGATAATGTCCATGCTTGTCGGTCTTGTGATAGGCGGCATACTTGCGTATGTGCTTACAGTAATTCCGATGTGGAGGATTTTCACAAAAGCGGGTGAACGCGGCTGGAAGGCCATTATTCCCGTATACAACACATACATCCTTTACAAAATATCATGGAAGCCGTCGATGTTTTGGATCGTATTGATTATCGCGTTTGTCGGTTCGCTTATCATGACGCTTTGCGGAGACAGCATGCTGCTTCTCCTGCTCGGCTGGCTTATATACGTCGCCGCGCTTGTAATGAGCATCATACTTTATTACAAGCTGTCAAAAGCGTTCGGCCACGGCGCCGGATACACGGTAGGGCTGATATTCCTGTGGCTGATATTCCTTTATATTATAGCCTTCGGCAGCTCGGAGTATCAAGGGGCTCAAGGATAATATATTTGATTTTCTTCAAAGGGGGCGATGCCCCCTTTGGAACCCCCGGAGGGCGGTTTGCTGCCTAAAGGGGGTTTTTATTCTTCTTTTCTCAAAGGGGCTCCGCCCCTTTGGAACCCCAGGGGGCGGTTTTTTTTGCGCCCGTCACTGTCTGCTCCGGGCTGGTAACGCACGATGCGCGTTAAGGCCCTTCCGCAGACAGATGACGTGCGCTACCCTATTAGCCGTCCTTTAGAACCCCGGGGCAGGCAAAATTCCCTTGACTTTTTTCAACATAATATGATATAATAAACTCACGACAAGAGGGTACGCGGTTATCCTGACACCTTTTAAGAATGGAGGTGTCGCTTATGAATGAAATCTTGCTTGATGTTATAAGGCTGCTTATTACGCTTGATATAATAAGGGCTCTTATCATATACGAGATAGTAAAACATATAAAAAAGTAAAACCGCCTACCCTGCCTTAAGTAGACGGTTTTTTAACCTTTTATAACTTATCGCAGGATAACCGCCTGTGGTTATCCTCTTGTCTACATTCTATCACGAATTATGGGTAATGTCAAGCTGTTTGACATTATTTTTTATTTTCTTCAAAGGGGCTCCGCCCCTTTGGAACCCCGACGGGGACGTCAAATGCCGAAGCCGCCGTCGCAGCCTATGACCTGCCCCGTTATAAACGACGCCTTATCCGACGCCAGAAACACCGCAAGCTCCGCAACATCGCCTGCCGTTCCCAACCGGCAAAGCGGCGTTTCGCAGGCAAGCGCGTTCAGCGTTTCACGCCCGAGCGGCGCGTTCATATCTGTGTCTATAACTCCCGGGGCAATGCAGTTTACCGTCACGCCGGACGGCCCGGCCTCTTTTGCAAGCGCCTTTGTAAAGCCTATCACTGCCGCCTTCGACGCGCTGTAATGCACCTCGCAGCTTGCGCCCGACACGCCCCATACGGACGATATATTTATTATCCTCCCGTATTTTTCATGTATAAAATCATCGTAAAACGCTTTTGCCGCAAGGAACATATCGCGCACGTTCGTATCAAACATCTCATCCCAGTCGCACTCGGTTATATCCTGAAACAGCTTTTGCCCCGCAATGCCGGCGTTATTGACAAGCACGCCGAGCCTGCCGTATTTACCGACCGTTTCTTTCAAAAGCCCGATATCGCCGGCCTTTACGGCAATCGCTCCCGTTTTTTCCGAAACCTCCTCCGCCGCTGCGGAGTTGCTTTTATACGTAAAAAACACGCGTTCCCCCTCGGCCGCAAAGCGTTCGACGCACGCCCTGCCTATGCCGCGGCTGCCGCCCGTTATCAAAACATTTCTCATTTCGAACCCTCTATATCCTTCAGCTTTCTTATTATTGCACGCGTCCTCACGCCGACGGCGCTGTCAAGCTCGCTTTCGGCGCGGTGCAGGCCCCTGCTGACGTTTTCAAGCGTCTTTTCGAACTTTTCAAATTCCGTGCGGACGTCGGCAAGCGTTTCCCAAACCTGCGCCGAACGCTTTTCGACGGCAAGCGTGCGAAAGCCCATTTGAAGCGCGTTCAGCATCGCCGCAAGCGTCGTCGGCCCGGCGGCCGTCACCTTGTATTCGCGCATTATTTCCTCCGCCGCGCCGCTCTCTATACTTTCAAGATACAGTCCCTCGACCGGCAGGAACATAATCGCAAAATCGGTTGTATCGGGCGGCGAAATATACTTTTCGCTTACGTCCTTTGCAAATCTCTTAAGGCGCGCCTTCAAAATCTTTTCCGCTTCGGCCGCTTCGCCGCCGCTGCCGGTATCGCGCGCCGCACAAAGGCTGTAATACGCATCAAGCGGAAACTTTGAATCTATCGGCAGATACACCGCGCCGCCGCCTTTACCCGGCAGCTTTACCGCAAACTCGACAACGTTGCTGCTTCCCTTGACGACCGATACGTTTTCCCCGTACTGCTCCGGCGCAAGGATCTCGTCAAGAATCGCGCCGAGGCGTATTTCTCCCACAATACCGCGCGTTTTAACGTTTGTGAGCACGCGCTTCAGATCATCTATTCCGCCCGCAAGGGAATGTATCTCTCCCATGCTTTTCGCAAGCGAATCGAGCCGCGTATCCATTGTATCGTACATATCCTTTAGCACAATATCCATCTCGCGGAATTTTGCCGTCTGCATCCGGCCTATGCTTTGCTGGTTCCCCGAAACGGTATCCCTGAAAAGCTCCGCCGAAGCGCGGAACGAATCGTCTATGCGTTTTTCTATCCGCTCAGCCGCACCGCGCCCGCCGCGGCGCAAAATCAAAATACCGAATACCGTTACAAGCGCGATAAGCACCGCAAGCAGTATTATTAAAATTATTTCCGTCGTTTCCGTAACCGCCGCCTCCTTAAAATCATATGCCGGCTTTCGGCACAAGCTTTCCGTTTACCGCCTCGTAAAATTCATTTTCCGGGCTGACCGTTACCTCAAGCTTTTTGTTTATTGCCGCTATCGTTTTTTCGGCTATATGCGTAACCGACGCCGGTATATACACTCCCGTGTACGTTTCGCCGCCCGATGCGGATTCTATATAGAACGCCCCCTGTCGGATCGTTTCAACGCCCTCGGGAATTATTACCGTGCCCGTCTTTTTTGTCGGGACGTACCACAGTTCCTTCATATCCTTTGAATAAAGCACGCCGTCAGCGCTTGTGTAATTTTCGTTTGTATCACTCACATAAACGTTTTCTATCGAATTATAATGATAAAATGATACTGCAAGATTGTTTGCCATATCGTTTATCACGTTTTGCGGCACCTCCTCGCTCACAGCATAGCTGTCCGGAAGATAAACGTCCTTTATTTTCGAATAGCCGAACGCCATTTCGTCCGTCTGCTCCACGCCCTCAGGAATACGGTATTCGGCGTCCGCCTTTGCCGGGGGATAAGCGACAATGCGCTTCATATCGGCGCTGCAGAGCACGCCGTCATACGACTTGAAATTATCGCCGCCGGCAACAAATTCCGTCACCTTTTTAAAGCTGTCGTAAAAAACGTGACAGCCGTAACCCGTATTTTCCGAAACATTGTAGTCGCCGCCTATCGTTTCAAGCGACGAGGGCAGCTGCAGCGACGTATTTGCAAATCCGGCACAGTGATTAAACGCAAAATCGCCTATATGCTCAAGCCCCTCCGGAAGGATAAGCTCGTTTTTTATCCTCGACTGATACTGAAACGCCGCAAAGCCGATGCGTTTAAGCGTTGACGGCAGCGAAAGCGACGTGAAACCGCCGTTTCCCGGCGGCGCGCCGTTTAAACCGAACGCAAAATCACCTATTTCCGCAACGCCCTCGGGAATAACAAGCGCTCCGCAAAGCCCCCTGCAATCGGCAAACGCAAAATCGCCTATATACGCAACGCTCGCCGGAAGCGTCAGCTCACCCGTAATTTTGCTTTGATACTGAAACGCCGCGTCACCAATGCTTTCAAGCTCCGGCGGCAGCAAAAGCGACGTGAAGCCGCCGTTTCCCGGCGGCGTATCGGTCAATCCGAACGCCAAAACGCCTATCTCCTTTACCCTTTCCGGAATAACAAGCGCTCCGTTAAGCCCTGAGCAGCCGTAAAACATATAATCGGGCACAACGCCGACATTCGCAAGCGTCAGAGTGCCGTCAAGCGACGCGCAGCCCAAAAACGTATACAGCCCGCCGAGCGCCTTGACGCCCGAGAGGTCAACGCTCCCCGTCATTTTTTCGCAGCCGTAAAACGCGGCGTTGCCCAAAAGCGTCGTTTCGGACGAAACCGGCACGGGCGACGAAATGTTTTTGCAGCCCGCGAACGCGAAATGGTATATTTCCGTTATGCCCTCGGAAAGCGTGACCGACGTTATATCCGTCCTGCCGCCGAAAATATTGTATTTGTAAAAATCGGCGATGTTTAACTCGCTCGGCATATTGCTTACGGCAGGCGCGTTGTAAACCGCCGTTATCCTCTTTCCCCTGTAGCTGTTCGGTATAACAACGTCGGTGCCGCTGCCGAGATAGCTGTACAGCGTATGCCCGTCCTCCGACACCTCCCACTCGCCTTCAGCGCCTTCGACTATGGTGTAGTCTGTCTTTGTTGTGACGCTTTCGCAGAGAGCGTTCATATCACCGTCCCACAAAAACGCCTTCGCATACGCGCCTTCGACTTCAAGTTTATTTTCAAGCTCATTTTCAGCCCGGACATCGCTTACGATTTTCGCCTTTAAAAGCGCGCCGCCTTCATCGTAATCGCCCATGACAAGCACGGCGTCCGGCGGAGCGTTATACACCTCGGCCGTAAAAGTACCGTTAAGATACGAGAAATCGAGCGACGGCTCCGCCCTTTCGGCAAACGCGAAAAGCTCCGCAGCCGTTTCGGACCTGTCCATGTCCGTCAGCAAAAGCTCATCGCTGCTTATATACGTTTCCATACCGCTTTCCGGCGGCGTCATACACTCCGTCACGGCGTCATAGGCGCTTATTGCCGTCGGCAAAAGCGCTATAAGCATCGCCGATAAAACCGCCGCCAGGGCTATATGCTCAGCCGCCGTATTTCTTGCGCATGATCTCCTCGATTTTATCATAATTAAGCCCCTTTTCCCCCCTGCGGGTTTCGCTTTCCTCCGTTTCTTCGCCGGAATACGTTCCCGCCTTATGCGCCGCATGCTCCTTTTCGGCATCGGGCACAGTGAAAATATCCTTTTTGAACCAATTTTCCACAATGGAATTCATATACGGGAACGACAGCTTCCCCGTATTTATAATACAATATTCATACGCAAGCGCTATCATATCCCCGCTCATGCCGTAGCTGTCGCGCCACGTTTTAAGATACGTTTCCTCCGTTTTCGAAAACGGTCTGTCTATGCCGAAAAGGCGGCGCATATTGCCCGAAAAGCTGTTCTTTTCCTGCATTTCGTTCATATATTTTTCGGCGGCGTCTATGGTTGTTACGCCGTTTTCGTGCCAGCCTATCGCAACCTTTTCGATATATTTCATGCTGCGCTTGTCCTTTGACACGCAGTATTCGAGTATCATAAGTATAACCTCGGGCGAAAAGCCGAGCCCGTCGTAAAACCAGTAAAGCGTTTCTATATCGCTGTCGCTCAGCGTTCTGCCGAGCGTCTGCTGCGCAAGCTGGCACAGCTCCGCAAGCGTCCTGTTCCCCTCTATAATGCTCTTTATGCTTTCCGCGCTCTTTTTTTCGCGCTCTCCGCCGGCCGCTTCTTCCTCCGCATCGGCGGCCGCGCTCTCCTCTGCCCGCTCCGTCAAATCCGGCATATCCGCCGGCGCGGCGCCGAATATAACAAAGCCGTCGGTCCGCCTTAAGCAGCCGCGCTCCTCCAAAGCGTCAAACGCCTTGACAACGTCGCTTTCAAGCAGATCGAGCGCTTCGGCAATTTCAAGATCGCTCATGTTTTTCCCTCTCGACGCAAGATTAAGCGCAAAAAGATATACCTTAACAAACGTCCCGTTAAGCTTCGGCATAACACGCTCTATAAAATCGGACGGAACGCCGACGGTGTTAAAGCCGCAAATATATTCTGCCATTTTTATCACTCCCTGCCGCTATTTAGCAACCGGTATCGTGCAGTCAAGCTCATGATACCTGTAGCCTTCAAGCGTAAAATCGTTCCTGTCAAACTCATAAAAATCGTTTCTCGGCGTTATTTTAAGCTCCGGCGCCGGATACGGTTCGTTCTGTATTATTTTTTCGACAATCGGTATGTGCCTGTCGTATATATGCGCGTCGGCAATGACGTGCACAAGCTCACCCGCTTCAAAGCCGCTGACCGCCGCAAACATATGGAGCAGCGCCGCATACTGGCATACGTTCCAGTTGTTTGCCGTTAGCATATCCTGCGAGCGCTGGTTAAGCACCGCGTTTAATTTATTTCCCGTAACGTTAAACGTCATGCTGTATGCGCACGGATAGAGATTCATCTCATGCAGGTCGGCATGTACGTATATGTTCGACATTATGCGCCTTGATGCGCTGTTGTGCTTTAAATCATACAGTATCCTGTCCACCTGGTCAAATTCGCCCTCGGGATACTTATGCTTAACTCCGAGCTGATAGCCGTAGGCCTTGCCTATTGAGCCGTTTTCATCAGCCCACTGATCCCATATATGGCTGTGGAGGTCGCGGACGTTGTTGGATTTTTTCTGCCAGATCCAAAGTATCTCGTCTATTGCCGACTTGAGATACGTGCGGCGTATCGTCAGAATCGGAAATTCCTTTGACAGGTCATAGCGGTTTACTATTCCGAATTTTTTCACCGTATGCGCCGGGGCGCCGTCCTCCCACCTCGGGCGCACGTCAAGCGCTTCGTCGGAAAAACCGTTTTCTATAATATCCCTGCAGTTTTGAATAAATATTTTATCGGCGATGCTCATACCGTATCAGACCTTTCCTTCCTTTTTCATTTCGAGATACTCGTCATACGTGCACATCCTGTCTATAACGCGCCCGTCCTCTTTTATATCGAGTATCCTGTTTGCGATGGTGTTCATAAACTCATGGTCGTGCGACGCAAAGATGACGTTTCCCTTAAACGCCTTAAGCCCGTCGTTTACCGCCGTTATGCTCTCGAGGTCGAGATGGTTCGTGGGCTGGTCGAGAATCAGCACGTTCGAGCCGAAAAGCATCATGCGCGCAAGCATACAGCGCACCTTTTCGCCGCCCGACAAAACCCTGACCTCCTTAAACACATCATCGCCCGAAAAAAGCATCCTGCCCAAAAAGCCGCGTATATAAGTATCGTTCTGCGTTTCAAACCCCGGCGCGGAAAACTGCCTGAGCCAATCCATCAGGTTCAGCGTGCAGCCGTCGAAATATTTCGAATTATCCTTCGGAAAATAGCTGCGCGACGTTGAAACGCCCCACTTAAGCGTTCCCTCGTCCGGCTCCGTTTCCTCGGCAAGCAGCTTCATAAATTCCGTTACCGCTATTTCGCTGTCGCCTATCACCGCGATTTTATCGCCGTGATTCATCGTAAACGTGAGGTTGTCTATCACCTTTTCGCCGTTTAAGCTTTTTGACATGCCGTCTATCATAAGCAGGTCGCGCCCCGCCTCCCTGTCCATATCGAAGCCGACAAACGGATAACGCCTCGATGACGCCGGCATTTCCTCAACCGTAAGCTTATCGAGCATCTTTTTGCGGCTCGTTGCCTGCTTCGACTTCGACTTGTTTGCGCTGAAGCGCTGTATAAACGTCTGCAGCTCCTTTATTTTTTCCTCTGTTTTCTTGTTCTGCTGCTTTATCATGCGTTCTATAAGACGGCTCGATTCGTACCAGAACTCATAGTTTCCCACATACATCTTTATCTTTGTGTAATCTATATCCACTATATGCGTGCAGACAACGTTCAGAAAATATCTGTCGTGCGAAACAACAATAACCGTCCCCTCGTAATCGAGCAGGAAATCCTCGAGCCAGTCTATCGCGTCAATATCGAGATGGTTTGTCGGCTCGTCGAGAAGGATTATGTCGGGATTGCCGAAAAGCGCCTGCGCAAGCAGTATTTTCACCTTTTCGCCCGCGCCTATTTCCGACATCGTCATATATAAAATGCTCTCGTCAAGCCCGAGCCCCTGGATGAGCTTCGAAGCGTCCGATTCCGCCTCCCAGCCGTCAAGCTCCGCAAATTCGGCTTCAAGCTCCGCCGCCTTCATGCCGTCCTCGTCGGAAAAATCCTCTTTCTCGTAAAGCGCGTCCTTTTCCTTCATTATGTCGTAAAGCTTTTTGTTGCCCATGATTATGGTATCGAGCACGCTGTACCGGTCATACGCAAAATGATCCTGCTTTAATACCGACATCCGGCAGCCGGGATCGATCGAAACGTCGCCCGTCGTCGTTTCAAGCTCGCCCGACAGCAGCTTTAAAAACGTCGATTTTCCCGCGCCGTTTGCGCCTATAACGCCGTAGCAGTTGCCGGGCGTAAATTTTAAATTAACGTCGGAAAACAGCTTCTGTCCTCCGAAATTCAGACTTACGTTTGTTACGGTTATCATATCGAATAAATTCCTTTCGCATAAACGCGCTTTTTGCGCGCCGTTATTGACTTTTAAATTCATATGCTGTATAATAACAGCATAGCGGCGGCTGTGCCGTATACGCCGCCATTTTAATTATACTATAACAGCCCGCGAAAATCAAGCAGTTTTTAATATTTGCCGCGGCTTTAAATTAAGGAGGTACATCATGAATATAGGCTCGCATCTTTCGGCATCGAAGGGCTATCTGCACATGGCAAAGGAGGCCGTTTCGATAGGCGCGAACACGTTTCAGTTTTTTACGCGCAACCCGCGCGGCGGCAGCGCAAAAAAAATAGACGAAAACGATATACAAAAATTTCTCGAATATACATCGGAGCACGGCTTTGCGCCGATACTCGCCCACGCGCCGTATACGCTGAACGCCTGCTCGGCCGATGAAAAAGTACGCGATTTTGCGTTTACGGCAATGTCCGACGATCTTCTCCGCATGGAATACACGCCCAATCAAATGTACAATTTCCATCCGGGCAGCCATGTCGGCCAGGGCGCCGAAAAAGGCATCGAGCTTATAGCCGGCCTTTTAAACCGCGTGTTGACGCCGCAGATGACAACGACCGTCCTGCTCGAAACAATGGCGGGGAAAGGCTCGGAAATAGGGCGTTCGTTTGAGGAGCTTCGCGAAATCATAGACAAAACGGAGCTTTCCGACAAGCTCGGCGTATGCCTCGATACGTGCCACGTATACGACGCGGGCTACGATATAGTAAACGACCTCGACGGCGTGCTCGAAAAATTCGACAAGGTTTTGGGGCTTGGCCGCCTTAAGGCAATACATTTAAACGATACAAAAAACCCGTTTGAATCGCATAAGGACAGGCACGAAAAAATAGGCGAGGGCCATCTCGGGCTCGACGCCGTAACGCGCATAATAAACCACCCGGCGCTTAAGGACCTGCCGTTCTTCCTCGAAACGCCAAACGACGTTGACGGCTACGCAAGGGAAATAGCGCTTTTAAAAAGCCTGCGCGAAAAATAATGAAAAAAATTTAAAAAAACTATTGACAAACACGGGCGCATCGTGTATTATAATAGTCAGATGAGAACAGTTGAGCGCCCAAGGGGCATAATAGTTGAGCAGAGATAAGATGAGAATAGTTTAATATGATTTTATTTATGATTATTCCGCTCTGCCGATGTATATTTTTGGCAGAGCGTTTTTATTTCTCTTTTGCGTTTCTCATCGGGCAAAAAATTTCATGAAAGGACAGTGACCCGAAATGGCAAAAATCCCCTACAAAATTTACCTGAGCGAAAGTGAGATGCCAACGCAATGGCACAACGTGAGAGCGGTCATGAAGGAGCTTCCCGACCCGTTCATAAACCCCGCAACGGGCAAGCCGTGCACGTTTGACGACCTTCGGCCCGTATTCTGCGACGATTTAATCGAGCAGGAGCTGAACACAAAAGATTTATACATAGACATCCCGGGCGAAATAATGGATTTCTATAAAATGTACCGCCCGTCGCCGCTTGTAAGAGCGTACAACCTCGAAAAGGCGCTCGATACCCCGGCAAAGATATACTACAAATTCGAAGGAAACAACACCTCCGGCTCGCACAAATTAAATTCTGCCGCCGCACAGGTATACTACGCAAAAAAGCAGGGGCTTACGCACCTGACAACCGAAACGGGAGCCGGGCAGTGGGGCACGGCTTTGTCGATGGCATGCGCGTTCTACGGCATCGACCTTAAGGTATACATGGTAAAGGTATCGGCGGAGCAGAAGCCGCACCGCAAAAACGTTATAAGGACCTACGGCGGTGAGGTTATCCCGTCGCCGTCGGATACAACGGAGGTCGGCAGAAAAATACTTGCCGAAAATCCCGGAACGGGCGGCTCGCTCGGCTGCGCAATATCCGAAGCAATGGAAACGGCAATAAAAACGGACAACTGCCGCTACGTTCTGGGAAGCGTGTTAAACCACGTGCTTGTGCACCAGACAATAATCGGCCAGGAAACGTATGCCGCATGCAAAAAATACGATATCCGGCCCGATATAATAATCGGCTGCGCCGGAGGCGGCTCAAATCTCGGCGGACTTATATCGCCGTTTATGGAGGACAGGATCCTCGGCAAAACAAACACGCAGTTTGTTGCGGTTGAGCCTGCGTCATGCCCGTCGCTGACGCGCGGACGCTACGCGTTCGACTTCGGCGACACCGGCAAAACAACGCCTCTGATGAGGATGTATACGCTCGGCAGCGGCTTTATGCCGTCGCCAAACCACGCCGGCGGCCTGAGATACCACGGAATGTCGCCGATACTTTCAAAGCTGTATCACGACGGCTACATGAGCGCTGTTTCCTACGAGCAGACAAAGGTGTTCGACGCGGCCGTGCAGTTTGCAAAGGTTGAGGGAACGCTCCCCGCGCCCGAATCATCGCACGCCATAAGAGCGGCAATAGACGAAGCGCTTCGCTGCAGGGAAACGGGCGAGGAAAAGACGATACTGTTCGGGCTTACCGGCACGGGATATTTTGATATGACGGCATACGCCGCGTATCTTGACGGCAATATGACCGATTATATCCCAACGGACGAGGACCTTGAAAAAGGCTTCGCCACACTGCCAAAAATTGATTTTTAATATTTTAAAAGGGGGCTTGCGCCCCCTTTTAAATCTCCGTTATTCGTCAAACTTCAATATATCGATGAAGTCTATCTTTACGGTGTTTTCTGCCGTAAGGCCTTTATCCGTCAGCGATGCGATTATGCCGCTACCGGTTACAACGCTTTCGCTGCCGAACGGTCTTATGCTTATCCGCGGCAGCTCGTATGCTTTTAAATTATTTTTATTTTTCATAGCTTTTCCTCCTGCGCATTTACTTTATCGTTACCGTCATATTTTCCACGCCTTGTACCGGCACGTTATCTATCTGAACGCCTATTTTTCCGTCAACATTCGGCAGCTCGCCGCCGTGGGTGTACGAATATTGTTTACCGTCGTATGTAAAGCTCACGTGTATTTTTTCGCCCGAAATGCTGCCCGTATAATAATAGCCGCGGCTTTCCACTTCGACCGCTTCGCCGTTTATTTCGGTCGTTCCCGTTGCTACAGCATCAACTTCTGTCATTGTTATTTCGGACGGCGTCTGTGCGCCGACGGCAAACGTTTCGTCCTTAACCGTTCCGTCCATAAACTTAAGCCTGAGCGTATAGTTTCCGTTCGCAAGCCCCGCGCTCATTGCCGCTTCAAAGCCCGCGCCCAGGCCGCCGCTTGACGTGTTCATATAATAGACTTTATTATCGCCGCCTATAACGGCCATTGTCTGATAGCTTGCCGTTATATCCGACGGCGAAACGCTTTTGTTCGCTTCGTTATATTCCGCCGCAAACGATGTGCAGCCGAACATAACGGCCGCCGCGGCAAACGCCGCAAGCCTGTATAATGCTTTCATATTCTGCTCCGCTCTCCTTTCGCAAAAACCTTTTACCGTGCGTCAGCCCTTTACCGCGCCGAGCATAACGCCCTTTATAAAATACTTCTGAACAAACGGATAGAATGCAAGTATGGGCAGTATCGAAACTATAATGGTCGCCGATTTCACCGTTTCGGTTGTATACTGCATTGCGTCGGGGTTTACGATACCCTGGCTTATAAGCTCCGAATTATTCTCCTGGATAATTCTCTGCAGCAGACACTGAACCGTTATTTTTGCGTTATCCGTCATATACATCATCGCGTCATACCATGCGTTCCAATGGAACACGGCCATCCACAGCGCAAGCGTCATAATTATCGGCATCGACAGCGGAATTATTATTTTGAAGAATATCGTAAATTCTCCCGCGCCGTCTATGCTTGCCGACTCATGGAGCTCCGCCGGAAGCGACTGGAAAAACGACCTTGCCACAATAACGTTATACGCGCTTATAAGATTCGGCAGCACGTATACCCATATGTTATCGAGCAGCCCGAGCGATTTAAGCACGAGATACGTCGGTATTTTTCCGCCGTTGAAAAGCATTGTGAACAGTATGACTGCCGTATAAAATTTCCTGTTCGGCATTTCCTTTCTCGAAAGCGCATATGCAAAAAGCGTTGTGACAAGCAGTCCCATTACGGTTCCGACTATCGTTCTGAAAAGCGTATTCCCGTAAGAAACAACTATATCCTTGTTTTTGAACACCATCTGATACGCCATTACCGACACCTCTTTCGGGTACAGATGAAGCCCGACCTCCGTTGCCGCGCGCGTTGTGCTCAGCGACATCGAAAGCGTGTATATAAACGGATACAGCGTTGTGAACGCCAGCAGCGCGAGAAAGGTGTAATTGAATACGTTAAATACCTTTCTTGATTTTGAAACCTTTATCATTGCAATTCCTCAATTCACTTTAATGTTGCTTCCGCTGTCAGCAGATTAAGCTCGGCAAGCGAATCAAACACGGCCGCCTTTGCGCTTGCGGGCTTATCCGAAACGCTGAGCGAAAGCTCCTCCGTTTCGCCCTTCTTTATCACAGCCGTATCGATACCGATAAGCCTGTCGCTGCCGTCATACGCCGCTATAAACGCAAACGCATTGTCTTTTTCCTGCTGATAAACTCTTGCCGTAAGCTCCGTGCCGAGGCCGCTTGTAAACGATACTCCCGATCCCGAAACCTGCACAGGCTCCGTTTCGACGGTGTTATACGCATGATCGCCGTCATAGCCCGTAACAACGGCCTTTATATATTTGCCCGCGTCGGCAGCCGACGGCGTATATTCAATGCTTTGCACATTTTCGCCGTCAGCAACGGTTATGTAATTTTTTCCGTCCGATGAGGTCATGATTCTGTATTTGTAATTTAAGCCCCCATCGCCCGATACGGTTACGTCGAGCTTATCTCCGACCTGCGCTTTGCCTATGACTGCGGAGCTTATCTGCGGCACAGCCTCCTCAAGCCTTATATTGTCTATGGCGTACGAGCCTTTGAAATTTCTTGGAGCGCTTGCAAAAATATAACTCTCTTTGTCTTCCGTCGCCGTATACTCCGACTCAAATGTTTTCCATTCGCCAACGCTCATTTGTTCATTCTCTTTGTTATAGAAATACGTTCCCGTAAGACCGTCCATGCCCCACATACATTTAACCTTTGCATCATCCGAAATTCCGAAAGCGTCAAAAGTAAAATCATATGTTTTTCCGGTTTCAAACTTAATGTTATGCTTGCTCTTTATTCTCGGAGCCACCTTTGCGGATTCGCCTATACTCGTTACTTTCGCATAGTTATTTCCGCTGTTATCTTCCGAAACCTTAACAGTCGCATTGAGATCATATGCCGTCATACTGCTCGTTCCCTCGAAATCCTCCTCAAAGAGCACATTTGAGTAGCCCTTGACAGGCTCGACCGTAACATCGTCAAGCAGATACGCGGAGTTGTCTTTGCCTTCGCCCTCTCTTGTTATTCTCAGCTCTATCGTTCCTTCGCCGTCCGTATGGTTCTCATCGCCGCTCACCTTGTCCGGCGTATATTGTGTGCTGTAGTAATACCAGCCGCCTATCGGTGCTTCCGTACTGACAACGTCAAGGAATTTATATTTTTCATTCGCGTCATAAACAAGCGGCTGCGCCTTCGTTATGCTTCCGCCGTCAAGCGGCTTATAATAAAACGAAATATTATAAGCCGTGCCCTTATTCAGCGTTACGGGCAGCTTCACCGAGCCGTTTTTATATCCGCCCGGCGATCCTGTTCCGTCATCGAGCGTAACCTTCAGAGCCGTCCCGCCGCCGAAGCCGGCGTCCGCCGACGCTTTTGCCCCGCCGGCAGTTTCATATCCGCTTACGTTTTTATCCTCAAACGAATACAGCGTATACTCGTCTATGCCCGCATCCGTAACCGCGGCAAACGCGGCCGCGGGGGCGAGCATGACCGCCGCCGTAACCGCCGCAAAAATCCTTTTCATGCCTTTCCTCCTTTACAGTATTCCCATTTCGTCTCCGCTGAGCTTCTTTGTCAGCCAGTTTCCGCCGAGCACAAACATCAGCCCGACCACAGACTTAAACAAATCGGCTGCCGTACCTATACCGTAGTCCATTTCCTGCAGACGTCTTAAAACGTACGTGTCTATAATATCCGCAACCTCATATACCGTCGGGTTATACATATTGTATATCTGGTCAAAGCCGGCGTTCAATACCGAACCGAGGTTCAGGATAAACACCGTCGCTATCGTCGGCAGTATGCACGGCACGCTCACATAAAGCGCCTGCTTCCAGCGTCCCGCGCCGTCTATAACGGCAGCCTCGTAGAGCGATTCATCAACGCCCGAAAGCGCCGCCATATAAATTATCGTGCCCCAGCCGACGCTCTGCCAAACGGCCGTGCCGACAACAAGCCCCACAAACAGCCCGCTGTCGCCGAAGAACGAAAGCGGCTGTCCGCCCAATGCCTGTATAATGCTGTTTACCGGGCCCGATGTTGAGAATATCATCGTTATGATACCGGAAAGCACAACCCATGAGAAGAAATGCGGCATATACGTAAACGTCTGTATAAGCTTCTTATACGCCGTATGCTTGACCTCGTTCAGCAAAAGGGCAAGGATTATCGGCGCGGGCAGGCCGCACGCAAGCTTCAGCAGGCTTATTACAATCGTGTTTCTCAAAACCCTCAAAAAATCCGTCCCGGAAAACAGCTCGGCAAAATTTTCAAAGCCTATCCAGTCGCTTCCGGTGATGCCTTCAAGGAGCTTAAAGTCCTTGAAGGCTATCGTTACACCGTATATGGGGAGGTAATTAAAGAGTATCAGCGCAATAAGCCCCGGCACTATCATAAGCACAAGCGGGTAATGCTTTTTATACTGCAGCGCCGTATGCTTTATTCTCGTGCCCAAAGTCCCTTTTTCCTCCGCCGCTGCCGCGGCGGTGTTTTTTATTTTTGCGTTTGATTTCATTATTCAGCAGCTCCCGTTTCGGAAATTCCCGCTTCCGCATATATTTGGTCAATGAGAGTTCCCATTTCCTTTGCCTCGGCTTCAAGCGTTTCGCCGCCGCCCTGGCTCCAAATCTGCGCGAACTCCGTTTTGTAATCGTCAACAGTCTTTTCGCCCGTTATAACCTCAACCATAAGGTTTATCTGCTTTGTTCTCAGGTCCTCAAAATATTCCGACGCCGAGGGCAGAGTATCCGGCTTCATAAACGCGTCGTTTAAGCCGAGGTCTATCGGGCAGTAGGTTTCAAGTACCTCTTTCTTTGCCGATTCCGTAAACTTCATCGCTTCATCGTAGCTTACCGATACGGGCACAAAGAACGAGGGCGAACCGAATTCGGCAACAAGGCACTCGTTTTTCTGCTGCGAAGCGTCGTCATACGGCGAAATAAATTCCGTTCCGCCGCCGAAGCCCTCCGCGTCGTTCTTGAACTTCCAGTGCTTGCCCTGCTCGCCGAGCTTTAAGCTCTTAACAAGCTCCTCGTCCGTAACCATAGCTTCAAACATCGTAAGCAGCCTTACAAGCTTCTCCGGCTGCTCCGCAAGCTGTGCGCCGAAAGATACCACATGGCTCGGCGCGCCCCACGCAAACGTTCCCGACTGTCCGTCCGGGCCCTTGACGGGAAGGCTGTTTGCTATTTCCGATTCGGGGTCTATCTGCTTCATAACGTTCACAAGCGAATTTGAATCGTCGGGATCCCAATAACCGCCGTTCTGGTTCATGAAGCCCACAATGCCGTTCTGGAACTTGTCTTTACCGGTTGAGAATATATTATCCGTTATAAAGTCGGGGTCTATTATACCCTCTCCGTACCAGGTGCGGAGCGTTTCGAGCGCATCGTACGTTCCCTGCTTGAAGCCGCCGTACTCAACGTCCTCGCCTTCGCCCATCCAGTCAAACGGAAGCACGCCGTAAGCGCCGAAAATATCGGTAAACATCGTGTGCCAGTTTGTTATATCGCTCGACATTCCGTAGGTATCCTGCTTGCCGTTGCCGTCGGGGTCGTTATGCCTGAACTTATAGAGCGCATCGTGCATTTCGTCTATCGTTTCCGGTATCTTTTCTATGCCTACGTTTTTTAGCCAGTCAACTCTCCAAACACCGCTTCTGCATCTTGCGTTTGCGTAGTTAAGGTTCGGTATGCCGTAGTTTTTGTCGCCCACTCTCGAATAGAGCCATGCCTCGGGCGCTTCCTCGCATATAATCTTATAAACCGTCGGCGCGTATTTTTCTATAGTTTCATACGGTATTTCAAGCAAAAGCCCCTGTTCCGCGTCCTGCTTAACGTTTGCGGGGTCAAGCTCGTATATTAGATCGACCTCCTCGCCGCCGGCTATCATCATCGTCTTTTTGTCGTTATAATTCGTCTGGTCGAGGAACATCGGCTTTATATCCACATTAAACCTCTCCTCGAGCACCGTTTCGGGATACGTCCCCTCCTGTGCCGACGGATTATACGGCAGGCCCATCCATGATATTTCAAGGCTTGCGTTCATATCGTTTGCGTCTATGTCTATATTTGCCGCGCTGTTATCGTTTCCGCCGCAGCCGCTCAATGCTCCCGCGGCAATAACAAGCGCCGCCGAAAAAGCGATAAGCTTTTTAATATTCTTTTTCACGTTAAATCCTCCGTTTCCGCCGCATTACGCGGCATGCTGTTTTTTTGCGGCGGACGGCATTGCCGCCCGCCCCGCATGTTTTCTTACTTCGCTATTACCGCCGCCGGGCAATACGGCTTCATGTCCGCATCCCAAACCATAATTTTTGCCTCGGACGCCCCTCTCGGCACCGTAACGCCGAGCTCTATCGTTTCGGTCGTGTTTTCCTCAAGCGTCTTGTTTTCTATCTCAACGCTCTCCATTTCGCCGTCGCTGCCGTATACGGCAAGCGCATACATAAAGCTTGCGCCGCCTTCGCCCGCCGTAAGCGTCACGGTGCCCTCAAGCCTTGTAGTCCAGCTTTCGGTTTCAAACGCCGCCTCCGCGGACGTTTCGTATACTACGGGGCTTTCCGCAACAACGCCGGCGTCGGCGTAAACAATATTTGAATATTCTCCGTTGTTCGCAACGGCCCTTACCTCAAAGCGCAGCTTTTTGCCGACGTCGGACGCGTCGGGCGTGTACGTAAAGCTCGGCTCCGCCGTTTCCTCGTATGCCTTTTCTATATAGCCCGTTTCATCGTCCCCGACGCTCGCTCTCCAGATATACGCCGCGCAGTCCGATGAGCAGCTGTAATCAACGCTTGCCGTAACGGGCATATCCTTTACCGCCTCGCCGTCAACGCGCGCGTTTGAAAGCGCCGGTATCGGCGATGAGCCTGTCGAAACCTTTTCTATTTTTACGCCGTCAAGGCTGTAGGTCGCCGTTTCACCGCCCGTGCCGAGCCTGAAGCTCATATAGCCGTTTCTGTGCTTTGCGCCGCTCTGCTGAACGGGAACGGTAAACTCGCACTCATAATGCTGCCACTCGTCCGAAAGCATCCAGCGCTGTATGTCCGTTTCGCCCGTGCTGCTGCACGGCAGATACTGGTACTGGCTTGTGTACGTTTCATTGAGGTCGCCCCTTGCCTTATTCAGTATCGCCGTAATATAAAGCCCGCTGTCCTTCAGCGCCGAGGCGGCCTGCGTTTCCCAATTATCAAGCTTTGCATAGAGCGAAAGCCTGTACGTTTCGCCCTCCTCAAGGTCAACGTATGTCTGAAGATCGTTCATACCGGACTGCCTGTAGCGGATATACGAATTTGTGCCGTCGGCGTCTGCGTCCTGTATCCATTCAAGACCCGTTGTGTTTCCGTTCTGTGCCCACGGGTATTGATACTTTGACGTTGCGCTTATCTTCTGCGATGTGGGATCAACGGCAAAGTTGCCGTCGTATACGATATCGAGCTCATCCATTCTTATTTCGTCAATATAGAACTCGGGATGATCTCCGCTGTATACAGCCCCGCCGCCTTCGCTGCTGTAGAGCCTGATATACATACTCGGATAAATGCAGATATCGTTTGTTACGCCGTCCTTTTTATATATAAACTCTACCTTCTGCCACTCGTTTGTGAGCGCGGGGAGGTTTTTGTAGGCTGCGCACATATCGTAATTCGGGTAATAATAGTTGCCGTCTTTATCCTTATCCGTCTGCTTGCCTTTATACTCGACTATCATCTGCGGATACGCGCCCAGCGCCGCGTCATTTGCGGCCTTTACCCAGTACGATACCTTATACGCTCTGTTTGCCCTTACGGGAATGCTCTTCTGCTTTATGCCGACGCTGTTTTGGCCCTCTGCCGTGCCCTTCACAAGAGCCGCGCCCGAGGTGCCGTTTGCGCCGCCCTCGGCGTACTCAACCGACGCATTTCCGTCGTTTGTCCACGAATCCATCATATCGGCGTTTTCAAAGCTGCCGTTTTCTATTATATTTCCGGGATCCGTTTCTTCAACGGGGTCGATGCTTTCCGGTTCCACCTTGAAATCGTCTATATAGAGTATCGCGGGAACGTCCTCCGAGCCTGTGGCCGATGCGGCGTTTCCGCTTCCCACGCGTATTTCAACTCTCGAAATATCGCTCGCGGCAACGCGGTCCGTCACGCCGACCTGCCTGCCCTTGCCGTCGCATACATACTGCGCCGTAAGCTTTACCCATTCGCCGCTTGTGATGCCCGATTCCATAACAACGCACTCCGTGTAGCATTCGCTCCTGCCCCACGAGCCGTCCTCGTTCAGCACCTTGGGCTGGAACACAAATCTTACTTTATCGCTGTTTTCGCCTATCGTCCACTCGTCTATGTTCGCTGCCTTTACCCATGCCGAAACGTTATACGTTGTGCCGTTTACGGTTTCGCATCTCCAGCTCGGGCCGGCGGCGTTTTTGCCGTTTAACGTCACCTTCATCGCGCCGTTTGAGCCGAGCGCCGTTTCGTCCGTTGACCACTCATAGCTCATATCTCCCGAAGGAACAAGCCTTGAAAAATCGCAGTCCTCAAAGTTTTCGTTTATCCATCTGTAGGGCGAAGGGTTCTGCTCCGCAACAAACCAGTCGAACGCAACGGGCGTTACGGTGCCGTCCGCTATATTTTCGTTCTTTGTGCCGAGCACCGTTATTTTAACTCTGTGCTCGCCGGCGCCCAAAGCAAAATTCTGATAGCCCAAAACGCCCTGCGACGTTGTTTTTGAATAATATGTGTCTATCGTGCCGACGTCCCTGCCGTCGATATTCAGCATGTACTGACCGCACTCCTTGCCTATCCTGTGCTGGATACCGAGCACGGGGCCGCTGAACGTAAATTCAAGCGTATCGCCTGGCGTTGACGACGTGAGCCCGCAGCCGTAGCTTGCGTTTTCGTTTTCTGACCACGTTCCCGTTGCCTTCGCTCCATTTGCCGCCGTCCACTTTGTGCTCAGGGGCGATGCGTTTATATCAAGCTTTGCCGTTTTCTGCTGCGGCCTTGCGTAGCAATCGCCCGTTTCGAGAGCCGCCTGTATTGTTTTTGTGTATGTATCGTAGCCGTCGGCCGTCGGGTGCGTAAGGTCAACAAGCCATTTTTTAACGTTGTCCTCGTCCTCCATCGTGCCTGTGCTGAGGATCGATTCCTCAAGCGCCGGCTTCATGTCTATTTCCGGTATTCCGTAATATTCGGCAACGGCATGATGCGCTTCGGAATTGTTCTGAAGGCGCTTGTTTGCCGAATCGTATTTTGCCGTATAAACAAACGTCACATACGGAACCTCGTCAAGCTCGCAAAGGCTTCTTACGATGCTTTCCATATGCCTTGCGGCCGCCGTTTTTCCTATATCGTTTACCGCAAACTCAATAAACACGTAATCGGGATTGCGGCTTAAAACATCTCTTTCAAGACGCATGATTCCCATATCCGAGCCCGTGCCGCCTATGCCCTCGTTATAATTATTGATGGTTTTATCCGGGTATTTCTCCTTGAAATACTCCCCTATCCTGCTGGCCCAGCACTGCGACTTGTCGCTTACGCCGGCGCCCTGCGTTATCGAGCCGCCGAGATAAACTATATTTACCTCGTCCTTTCCCGCAAACGGGTCGGTATTCTCCTCCGCAAGCGATGCGGGAGCCGCGCCCGTTATAAGCATCGCAGCCGTAGTGAGCGCCGCCAGAATTTGTTTTTTCATGACTGTAAACCCCTCCTTGTATTTTAAATCTTTTTTTGTTCCCCGGACGGCGGACACGCCTCCCTAACGTGCGCCGCCGCCCGTACTTTGCTTATTTTGTTATGCTTATATTTCCGATAAGCGAAGCCATTGTTGTGCCGGCCGCCGAAGCGCCCTCCCAAACGAACACTCTTGCCGTTTGAGCCCCGTCCTCCGGAAGCTCAAGCGTTACGGTATCCTCCGCGCCGTATACCGAATGTATCGGCTGCTCCGTCATCCGCACCATCGTGTTTGTTTCGTCAAAGAGAGCAAGCACTGCCGTCATAGCTCTGTCGCCCTCGTTGTTTGTAACTCTTACGCTTGCCTTAACCGTGCCGCTGCCGAAGCCCGAAACAAATTCCGGGGCAATATCGAGCGCTTTTGTAACGGCCGCCGTTTCCGCCGATTTCACCGTAAGCGGCTCCTCGTCGCCGTTTATGGGCATTGCGATAAATTTTACCGTTCCGCCCGCGTCGGCCGCCGTGGGAGTGTACGATACGGGCGTTCCGTCAAGAAACGCGCTCCCGAGGCTTATATACCGGCCTTCAAACGACCTCATTATTTTTACGAGCCCGCCCGGAATATCACCGCTTATTTCGTACGTAAGCTCAACCGGGAAGCCTTCTATGGGCTGTCCCGAAATATTAAGGCCGCGCACCTCCGGAGCTGTTTCCGGCTCGTCCGGTATATCCGGCTCATCGGGCTCCGTCATATCCGTTATCTCAATGTTTGCTATGTGATAAACGGCATGCTGCTCGCCGTCGCCTATCTGGAAATAGAATATCGGCACTCTGTAGCTGTCCGTTTCTATATTGCAGTCATACTCAAATTCATACGTCTGCCATTCCTTTGTGAGCATCGCCGGCGTACCGTCCGGAAGCGTCAGCGTTTCGTACATCGCTTCATAGCTGTCCGTTGAATTTGACGCAAACCTGTCCATAAGCGGATATATTTCTATTTCGTCGGAGCCGGAATCCCAGCTCTCGCCCTTTGCCGAAAACGTTATTTTGTATTTTCCGCCCTGCTTTGCGGCTATGCCCTGCTTTAAGCCGCCGTAATCGGCGGTTTCCGTTATTTTAACGCTCTGCGAAGCGCCCTCGGGGGCGTCCGAAACAACCTCCGCCGCGGCGCCGTCTTCGTTCCAGCCGTCAAGACCGTTTTCAAAGCTGCCGTTATATACCATTTGGGGCAGCTCCTCTATTTCAAGCTCGTCTATGCAGTAGCACTCAAGACCCGTTCCCGAGCCCACTCTCGGGTACACATACGGCTTTGTCTGCTCAAACGTCGCAAGGCTGTTTTTGTAAATCATCTCTATCTTCTGCCACTCGTCCGTAAGCACAAGCTTCTCGGGCGAGCTTGTTATTGCCGTCTGCGGCAGGAATTCATAATTTGTTGTTATCGAATCGTCGGTTTTTCCGTCCTTGCGGTCAACTATGAGCTTAAATTCCTTGCCGACCGTCGCCGCGTCTCCCGCCTTTGCATACAGTGATATTCTGTACGCCTTGTTGAATTCCATCGGCGCGCGCTGCTTTATGCAGCCGTAATTTCCGGTTGACGTTATCATAACGCCGTTTTTTGTGCCGTTTGCGCCCTCAACAAGCTCGGTTGTGCAGCTTGATTTTGACCATGCGGTGTCGTCGTAGCCCGTTTCAAAATTGCCGTTTTTGAAGCCTATCGACGTATCGACAACGGCGTCGCCGCCCTCCTCCGTTACCGGCTCCACGATAAGATCGTCCAAAAGGAAATCTATCGGGTTTCCGTTTGTTGACACAAGCTGGCCGTTTCCGACTCTCATTTCGACCGTCGCGTCGCCGTCGCACGTTTCAACCGTCTGGCTGTTCAGCCGTCCCGTGCCCTCGTAAGTAAACGTTGTTGTGATATAAACGTACTCGTCTTGGCTGTACGGGATATTGCTTACCGAAATATCGTTAAAGCAGCTCGCATTTTCGGCGGGGCTGCCGTCGGCAAGCTTCTGATGCGTGTATATTATAAAATGGAAGCTGCTGTTTGACGGAATATCGCCGACCATTTTCACCCATGCCGACAGCCTGTAGGTTGTGCCCTTTTTTATCCGGAACGGAAATTTTGCCGTGCCGAAATCGCGCGTTGCCGTTATCCTCGCTGCGCCCTGCGTTCCGCCGACGCCGCCGGCTGCACGCGCTATGGAGGCGTTCGACGCCGTGGCGTTTATCGGCTCATCCTTTTCAAAGTCCTCGTATACCCACGGATATTCCGCATACGGCTTCGCCGATACGGGCAGCGCCGAAAACACCGGCAGCGCCATTGCGATCGTCAGTGCCGCGCAAAAAATTCTTTTCATGCTTCATCTTCCTTCCGTGATGCTTATTTGACGTTTACCGTCATTGCAAAGCTTCTTAATATTCCCTTTTCGGCGACGGCAAAGCAAAGCTCCGCCGTGCCGCTTCCGACCGCTTTTATATTAAAATCGTCCGTAACCTCGATAATATCGGGATCGGCGTTCTTTATATAAATATCGGAATATTCATAATCATACAGCTCGCCCTTGCCGGTCAGCGCCGTTATAACAAGCGGCGCCGTTTCGCCTGCGGAGAGCGTGTATTCCGTCATTGCTTCAATGTCCTTAAGCCCCGAATTATGCTTCTTTGCCGTTTCGTCGCTTATGCCCGACTCATCTATAATATCCCGCGCCTCGGGCGGCCACGACGATGCGTCGCATACGGCGGGCTCTTGGACCTCGTTGTTTATTCCGTCGTTTCTGCTGTTTGACGTTGTTGAATAATTATTTAAAAATCTGTTGTTCTTTATCGAATCCGTCCACAGATGCAGCCACTTTGTGGGCGTGCCGCTGCCGCCGCCGGCGCCGTAAAGCAGCGGATATGCGCTGAGATCCATGACGTTTGAGCTGAACTCCCAATACTGCGAGCCCTCGTCGGGATAAAGCGCCCCGTAGAAATTCCTGACGTCCTTAATATAATTTCCGCGCACGTAATTATACCCGTTTCCGCTTGTGTTGCCTATGGTGTATATCGCGCCGCCGTCGTAGACCTTATCGTTTAACACGTTATGTATAAAGTTTTTCTCAACAACAAGGTTTTCCGTTGCCGTGCCGCTGTCCTCATACGTTGCCCAGCCGTGACCGAGCGACATCCCGCTGTAGGGGCTGTCGAATATCTCGTTGTTTGCTATGACCGTATCCTTCGGGAACGCCGCCGAAAGCGCCGCCGCCGATTTGTAGTCAACGCCCGTTGTGTGTATGTAATTATCGGTTACAGCGTTGTTTCTTACAACGTATTTTTCGTCCTTCGGATTTATATAAATATCATAATCGCCGGACGGCACTCCGAGAGATACCGCGGAACCCGAAATATCGTAAAATTCGTTTCCGTCTATAACGCAGTTTTTAACGCCCTCAGTAAGCTTCATTGCCGTTATGCCTATTTTTGAAAATTCGCAGCCGTAAAACGCAATGCCGTTTACGTTTGAAAGCTCCACGGCGGCATCGGGCAGCGAGCCCGCAACGCCGTTTTGATAATTGTTCTGCGTATCGGCAAGATAGCCCTGCTCAGTGGGCCTGAGCCACGTCGAATACTTAAAATCAATATCCCTGAACTCTATGTTTTTGACGTTTCTGTCCGCCGTGCCGCGTATTGTCAGAAGCTTTTCGGCAGCCGGAATTTCAACGTCGGCCGTTTCCATATCCTCAAAAAATCTCGGTATGTAATAGAGATACCCCTCGTGCCTGTCAAGATACCATTCGCCTTCTTCATCAAGCAGCTCGTAGGCGTTTTCGTAATACGCCGGCAGATAATCCTCCGTTACCGACGACTGTCCCTTATTCTGTATCTTGTTCCAGCCCGTCGGATTCATTTTTATCACCGTTTCGCCGCCGCTTTCGCTTACCGATTCAACGGCGCACCGCGGATTTGACCACTTGACGTAGTAAACCATCTCGAGCTCCTCGGGATGTGCAAACTCGGCAAGCTCCGGATTATCGCACACATAGCCCGCGGCCGTGTGTACGGCGTCTGTAAGCCCCGCTTCGCTTCTTGCCCTTGTGCCGCGTATGCCGTTTACGTACAGCTGCCTGAAGTCAATCCCGGTACCCACATACGAGCGGTAAATATTTTTTTCGCTGTCGAAGAGCTCCCAGCCCTCGGCCTTTACTCCGCCCGATATTTCGGCACGGCCTTCATATGAGGTGAAAACTATTTTGTGATCGCCCGCGTTATCGGAGGGCGTAAAAGCCGCCGGCTCCGTTATCCTGTGCGTTCCGCCCTTGAGGAAAACATAAACATCTCCCTCCGGGGCAAGCGCTGCCGCTTTTTCCTTGGCCGCGCCTATCGTCATAAGCGGCTCATCATACGTTCCCGCGCCGCCGTCGTTTCCCGCATCGGGATCAACGTATACAAGCTGCGCGCCCGAGAGCTTTTCGATCCTCTGCGGCTCTGCAAGCGGCTCCATCGTATGCCTGTCAAACACAAGCACCGCCGCCGAAGCGCCGTCCGCTTCCGCTTCAAGGCGGTATTCCGCCTTTTCGCCGCTTTGTATATCTATATTTTTCAGCTTAACTCCGGCAAGAGCGCCGTCGCCGTTGTACACGGCAAGCGCCGCAAACGCTTCCGTCGGCTCCGCGCCCGCCTCGGCCTTTACGGAAGCCGAAAGCGTTTTGTCGTTTTCCGTCCATACCGCGTTTTCAAACAGCGTGACAACGCTTGCCTCCCCTGCCGTCCTTCCGGTCTGCGCCGATGCAAACGATACGGGCGCTCCGTCAGCCGTTACGGCGTATGCCGAAAATTCAAGATAGCTGTTTTTGTCATTTTCCGTTACCGTATATTCAAAATACGGCTCGGAGGTTTCCTCCGTGTAAACTATCGCCGATTCCGTTCCCGATTTGCGTCTTACCGCGGCGGCGTAGCATACAATATCTTCATCGCCCGAATAATCCATATCGGCGCGTATCGTTTCGCCCGCCGCTGCCGTGCCGGCAAGCGTGAGCGTCATATGCTGCGCCGCGCCGGCGCCGTTTTCGGTTATTTTAATATCGTCTATGCAATATTCGACCTTTTCCGGCTCCCCACTGCCTATCCTTATATACATCGTCGGATAGCCTTCGCCGCTGCCGTCATAATTATATCTGTAATTTATTTTATATTCGCTCCATTGCGAGCCTATCGTCATGTTGTTTTCATCGCGGAGATACTCATAGCTTTTTATCGTATCATCCGTTTTTGAACCGTGCCTGTCAAAGATAAGCTGCACCTGTGAATTGAGCGTCTGCTCGTCGTCCGTTTTCAGGCGGAACGAAACGGTGTAATCGGTATTGAATTCAACCGGCACCTGCTGCGACAAATTCGACATATTCCAGCTGCCGCCGACTTTTGCGTAGCTTCCGTCCGCATCGTTTTCAACGCTTACCTTTGCGGAGGAGGATATTTTCCATGAAGTGAGCGCGCCGGCGCTTTCAAAATCGCCGTCCGAAACGATGTTGCCGTCGTCGGCTCTCATAACCGGCATTACAACGAGATCGTCAAGATAATAATCGACGGTGCTGCCGTTTGGCGATGTTGATGCGATATTGCCGTCGCCTATTCTTATATCGAGCGTACCGTCCTCCGTGACGGGCACTCTGTTTGTCACGCCGACAAGCTTGCCCATACCATCGCATACGTACCTCGCCGAAACGCGCGTCCACCGGCCGGCTTTTAAGCCCGCGTCGTTTACGCTCACCGTGGTGTATGCCTTCTTTTCCGGATTATCGGCCGAGGGCGCCTGGAACACAAACTGCACTCTGTCGATAAGCGGCGTTTCCTTCATCATTATCATACATGATATTTCATACGTAACGCCTTTTTTCTGCGTCATTTCAAACGACGGCGCGCCCGCGTTTTTTGTTACTGAAACGCCGAGCGCTCCTGCCGAACCGCCGTATGTCCGCATGGCGCTTCTCGATAGTGTTGAATTTACGGCCGTTATATGGCTTATATCGCTCGATTCAAAGCTTTCGCGTATCCATTTATCGGGGAGCGCCCCGTCCGCGGCGGCCGGCAGCGCGGCAAAAAGCTGCGCCGCCAAAACCGCCGTCATAAGCAGGCTTATAAGCTTAAATGTTTTTTTCATTGTTCTCTCCGTTCCGCCTCAAAGAAGGCCTTAAGAGTTGATAAAGTGACAAGATGCGCCGCTTAGCATTTTATTACTCGCCGCGCGATAAGCAAGCAGATTGTTGCTTGAAAGAGCGCCGACGTATGTTTATACTTCAAGCTCTTGAAAGTGACAAGATGCGCCGCTTAGCGCGTCGGCGAAGTGAGTTCCATATTGCCGGATCTGCAGTATACCTGGAAATACCCCTGTTCCGTAAGCGCGTCTTCGCCGGTATCGAGATAATCTATCACTTTTACGTCGTTTATGTATGCTACGATTCTCACGCCGCCGTTTTCGTTGCGCGCGCCGCATTTTACGGTATATTTTTTGCCGTATTCGAAATTGCACTCAACTCTGTCGCCGGCAAGCGATTCATAGCCGGACTGGTTGCCGTATATTACTGTTCTTGCGCCGTCGTTAAATCTTTGCAGCTCGAGGTAGCCCTGGCCGAAGGTCAGCATGTACTGGCTTGAACTCGAATACGGGCTTGTTGTGTCGCTTGCCCTGAAGCATACGGAGGGCCAGCCGCTTTCGGCGTTTATTTTAATATCGAAATTAAAGAACTCGTCTTTAAATTCGCTTGCCGCGTAGGCTATAAACGACGACGGCGTTGCAATGCTCATGCCGTTTGTGATTTTTGCCTTTACGACGTTGTTGTCCATTGTCCAATCCTCGGGGTGCGCAAGCTCCTCGGTGAAGTCGTAGCCGAAGTCCTCCATTGTTTCGCCCATTGCGTATATTGTGACGGGGACTTCCGTTTCAAGAGTTACGCCGTCGTAGGTGACTGTAACCTTAAGTGTCGTTTCGCCGGCGCTTTCGCCCTTAACGACCATGCCGTCGTTTGAAAGCACGCTTGTGTCGGCTATATCGAGAGTTACGTTTTCGGGCGTAAGCTCACGTCCGAATTTCGATTCGGCCGTAACTTTTATTTCGTAATCGGAGCCCTCCTGCATACGCACGTTTCTTGTGTTGAGCCTTACCTCCGTCAAAATATCGTCAACGGTGACGCTTATTTCATGCGTTTTTATAAGATCGCCTATTAAAATATCGCATATTATCTGCGTCTGTCCCTGCGAAACGGCGGTCACGGTACCGTCTGCGGCAACCGATGCGACCTCGGGATTGCGGCTTCTGAAATAGACATGGCTCATATCGACCTCGGCGGACTGCTTCTTTCTGCCGATGCCCGACAGGCCTATTTTAAACGTTTCGCCGCTTCTTACGTCGTATTCGTCTTGGTCTATTGTTACCTCCTGGCACGTATCGTTATAGCGCGCGAGGTATTCCGGCTCAAGGCCGGCCTCGTCCATTATGCTCTGCGCCTCCTCGGGCCAGTTTGCATCGGGGTAAACGTTTGCCTCCTCGAAAACCGAGTTTGTGCCGTTGTACGTCCTGTTTGCCGTTGTCGAATAATTATCGACATACTGCATATTTCTTATTGTAGACGCCCAGCAGTGCAGCCATTTCGATTCGCCCCTGTTGTTGCCGTTTCCGTACCAGTACGGAGTATCGGTAAGGTCTATGACGTTTTTCGTAAGCTTCCAATACTGCGTGCCCTCGTCGGGATACAATGCCCCGTAATAGTTTCTTATGCTCTCAAAATAATTTTCCCGGACAAGATTGGGATTTTCCATCGTTCCCGCCGTTGCGCCCATAAGGTAAATCCCGCCGCCGTCGTATATCCTGTCGCTCATAACGGCATGGATATAATTTTTCTCAACAACAAAATTTTCAAGCGCCGTCGTTTCCTTCGTATCCCATCCGTAGCCTATATGCATGCCGCTGTAGGGGGCGTCAAAAATTTCGTTGTGGGCGATAAGCGTATCCTTGGGGAAGCCCGCCGATATTGCCGCCGCCGATTTATAATCAACGGCTATTGAATGGATATAGTTGTTTGTTATCTTATTGTTCCTTATAACGTACTTTTCCTCCTGCGGGTTCCATACGTTCGAATCTCCCGTATCGGCTTCGCCGAGCGATATTGCGCTGCCAGAAATATCCCAGAACTCATTGCCCGTTATATCGCAGTCCTTAACGGAGCCGAAAAGCGAAATCGCCGTTATTCCGAGCTTTGTGAAATTGCAGTCGTAAAACTTTATGTATCTTCCGTTTTCAACCCTCAGTGCGCTCTCCGGCATTATCGGCACTCCCGACTGGCGTATATGGTTATTCTGCGCGTCGGAATGGCCGTTGTTCGTTGACGGGCGAAGCCACGTTGTATATGCAAATTCAAGGTTGTCAAAATACAGATTGTGGACGTTGTCGTCAACCGTGCCCGCTATCGTTATCATTCTCTCCGTTACGGGAGCCACAATATCCGCCGCCGCCATATCCTCAAACGAACGCGGTATGTAATAGAGATAGCCCTCGTGGGTATCGAGATACCATTCGCCCGGCTCATCGAGAAGCTCTATGGCATTTTCGTAATACACGGGCGCCGTCACCGACGTGCCGCCCTTGTTCCTCACCGCGTTCCAACCGGGCTGGTCCATAACGAGCGTTATTGTGCCGTCGTCGTTCTGCGTTATTGACGCAACGCCGCAGCGCGGATTTGTCCACTGCTCGTAATAAACCATTTCGAGATCCTCAACGTGCTTGTAGCCGGCAAGGAACGTATCCGTTGTGGTATGTCCGACCTCGCCGTTATCCGTTGTGCAGTTTGAAAGCCCCGAGGTGCTTCTTGCCCTTGTCGCTCTTATGCCGTTTACAAACAGCTGGCGCGTATCGAGGCTCTTGTCAACCTTTGCGCGGTATATGTTCATATCGGCGTCGTAAAGCGAGAAGCCGTCTATATGAACTCCGCCCGAAAGCACGGGCTTTTCATCGCCCCACGACGTATAGATTATATTATAGCCGTTTGTGCCCGAATCGTCGGGGCCGAATTCAAGCGCGGAATCTATATAATATTCTCCGCCCTTTATAAACACAAACATGTTTGCGCTCATATTTTTGCTGTATTTTGAAGCCATCGACTTGGCGGCCTGTACCGTTGCAAGCGGTTCGCCCTGGCTGCCGCTGCCGGAATCGCTGCCGTTTTCGCCGTCAACAAATATGGCAATGCGGCTTATTCCGTTTGCAAGGTTAAGATACATAACGGCTCCCTGCGCTCTTGTAAGCGTTTCCTTCGGCTTAAAGCTTCCGTCCTCGAAGCCGTTTATAAAGCCCGCCGCCGAAGCTGCTGCAACGCTGTCCGCGGCATAAAGAGAAATGTCCGACGCGTCGGAATACGTCTTTTTGTCATCGCCGCCGTCGCCGCCTACGTTTTTAAGCTTTGCGGCATAATTCAAAATAACGGCCGCGTCCTCGCGCGTTATCGGCTCGTTCGGCCTGAACCTGCCGCCCACGGTGAGCGGCGCGGCTATAAGGCCTATATCCTTTGCCGTCTGTATATCCTCGGCATACCATTCGCTGCCGTCTATATCTGCGTATGCGCCTTTGTATTTGCTCGGGTCAAGCCTGAACATTTCTATAACAAGCTTAACAAATTCCGCCCTTGTCATTTCTGCGTCGGGCTTAAATTCGCCGTTTCCGACGCCGTTTATCATGCCGTTTGACGCAAGCGCCTTGACCGAATATTCGGCCCAGTGGCCGTTCATATCGGAAAACGATATTTCCTCCGCGCCGTTATCGGCAAGCGGCGTGGGCGCGGGCGTCGGAACGGGAGTTGCCGTCGGCTCAAGCTCGTCCCACGAATCCTCCGACGGACGCTCAACAACGCTTACGTCGTCAAGATAATGCGTAAGCGACGTTTGCCCGTCTCCTATTCTGAACTCAAGCGTTCCGTCTCCGTCAACCTCGCCGCCCTTTGAGTTGTAGCCGGTGCAGTTATACGTTATCAATACCTTCTTCCAATTTTCATCTATCGGCTCGTTTGACAAAAGGTAATTCCAGCCGCCCGCTCCCGTTGCGAAATTCTGAATAACGGTGACGGTGCTCGAACCCTCCTCAAGCCTTATATAAAAGCTTATATCGTATGTTTTGCCCGCTTTGAAATTCACGGTCTGCGCTATTGCGCTGAAGCCGCCCTTAAGCTCGACCTTTGCGCAGCCGCCGGAATAACCGTTTTCATCCCAGCTTACGCCGGCTCCGTAGCGCGCCGTCCAGCCCGAAACATCCGACGTAAACGACGGGTTCTCTATCATGTTTTCCGCCGCAAAGACATTTGCTCCGCAAAACAGCATTAAAAGCACAAGCATAAACATCGTCTTTATTTTCATCTGCTGCCGCTCCTTTCGCCTCAGCCCTCTGTTATTTTCAAAAGCTCGTAAACGGCCTTTGCGCTCTGCGCTCTCGTAACGCTGTCGCCGGGCGCAAACCGTCCGTCGTCCATTCCGTTAAGCACTCCGAGGCCGCTCAGCGCCCTAACCGCTTCCCTTGCGTAATCGGCTATGCTTTCCTCGTCGGCAAACGATGCGCCGCCGTTATCAGCGCTTATGCCCGTCATATCGAGTATGCGCTTAAGCATAACCGCCATATCCTGGCGCGTTATATTGTTTCCCGCGCCGAACTGCGTGTCGCTTATTCCCGTCACAACGCCGCTTTCCCTTGCCGACGAAACGTAGGTGTAAAACCATGCGTCTCCGGGAACGTCGTCAAACGACGACACCGCATCCGGATTATACAAATCAAACGCCGTTACGGCTATTTTCGCAAATTCCTCACGCGTTATAAAATTCTGCGGGTTGAATTTTCCGCTTCCGTCGCCGTTTACAACTCCGCGGCGGCTAAGCTCCTCAACGGCTTCTTCCGCCCATTCAAAGCCTGCCATATCGGTAAACGCAGCTCCGTCCGTTTCGGGCTCCGGCGAAGGCGTCGGCGTTACCGTATCCGGTACGGGCGGCGTTTGGATAACGCTTCCGCCGCCACCGCCGCCTGTGCTTCCTCCTCCGCCGCCACCGCCGGTGGTTGTGTTCTGCTTTTTATACGACGCGGCGATTTCCTCAAACGCATCGGCAAGCTTTGTGTAATCCGTTATGCCCTTCTTCTTCAAGTCCTTAAATACGTTTGCCTTGTTCGTTTCGCCCAGGGCGTTGAAGTCCGACATATCGGGGTCTATAAGGCCGCTTTTTGCGCACTTCTCAAATTCCTCTCTTGCGCTGCCGTGGTCAAGCCGGTTTATGACGCAGACAAGCACCGCCCCGTCAAACTCGTCCTTTAATTCATCGTCCGTAATATCGGGCGAAAGGTCTCTTGAAATCAAAGCCTCCGCCACGGCCGTCTTATCGTCAAGCTTCGAATAAGCGCCCTCCTTGTCAAGGCCGAGCTTTTCGGAATTTTCTATTGCCTCCGCAACCGCGGCCTTGTCGTCAGAGCCTGCGATAACCGCCTTTTCGGCCGCAGTCGTGTAGCTCTCGAGAAACGCTTCGTATTTTTCGTTTACCTGCTCCTCCGTGCCGTCGTTTGACAGGTCTATTCCCGCAAGCGCATCGCTTATAACGTCCTTCCACACATCCGGCAGAGCTTCAACCGCCGAGGTATCTATCCCGAGCTTTCCGCTGTTTTCAATAACGGCCGCCGTTTTGTCCTCCGCTTCGTTTACGGCGTTTAATGCGTCGCTTTTATCGATTATATTTACAAACGCTATTGTCGTTTCCTTCGTTTCAACGCCGTCGCCGCCTATTCTCAAAATATAATTTCCCGTTTCGAGCGTCTTCGGCAGGCCGAACGTTTCAAACGAAAACGTGTATGTATAATCGCTGTTTGTTTGGCTTGTGCCCTCGCCCATATATATAACCTCTGTTTTGTCCCCGTTAAGGAGCTGTATTGTGGGACGCTCCGTGTTTACGTCGCTTACAAGCGACGCGGATACCGAAAACGAATCCGTCCGCACTTCTATCTCATACGCAAGCGCCGCGTTTGACGCAAGCACCGACGCCGCGGCAAGCAATGACGCCGCAATAATTATTTTTCTTTTCATGGCTGTCCTTTCCGAATGAGCTCTCGGTTTATCTCAGGATTATTATTTCCCTTGCCGATGCAAGCCTCATTCTTATTATAACGGTGTCGCCCTCTATAATATCGTTTATCGAGCAAGGCGTTGGAACGCTGTATGCGTCGGCGCCGTTAAACTTAACCACCGTCGCTTCCGAAATCTGGCAAAGCGCCGTATCACCGTAAAATTCATCGCCGCTCTTTTTCTGCATCTCGAATTTCATGTATGCGTGGTTTTTATCAAGCACCGTGCCTATCGCAACTCTGAATTCCGAATCGAAGCTTGCCGTGTTTTCGCACACGCCGTCGTTCGGAGCAAGAAGCGAACCGAACGACGCGCTGCCGTCGGCATTGTAAATCTTCTGTATGCTTTTTACAGTATTTGTGGAATCGAGCCCGACGCGTATAATGTCGCCGCGGGCAAGGCCGTTTTCCTCTATAAGCGTATCCTCCGTGCAGTAATACTCAACGGTGTTCCCGGCGGCCGCGCCTTCTATTATCGTGCACACCTCTCCGTCCGTCGTTACACCGCTGCCGAGCCCCGTAACAAGCACCATATTTGTGTTGTTGCCTATGGAGCCCTTCGTCATGTCCTCTATTACCATAACGTCGGCGTCGTTTACCGCGTTTTCGCCTATTGCATACGCTTTATAATTTTTCGAATACGACGAGCCGCCCGAGAACGAGCCGGTCGTCAGCGTTCCGAACAGCGTTTTGTCGCTCCAGTTTTCCGTTTTGGGGATACTGAATATTACCGTTTCGTCGTCTATTATAAGCTTGCCGTCAAGCATGCCGTTTCTGTATTTAAACGACGAGCCCTCATAAAGCGTTCTGAAATCATCGCTGTCGGCGGGCGACTTGTTTCCGCCCGCATCCTCAACCATGGCAAGCGGCGTTTCGATTACTCCCATGCCGCTGCCGTCATCGCTCAGCTTATACCTTATAACGCTGCCGGCCTTCAGCTTTTCGGCAAATTCATCGGCGTCCTCATAGGGCGACGCCGAATGCCCGTTAAAGACTATCTTGCCGTTTATCGTATACTGCGTAAATTTCTCATCGTGCGTAAACAGCGTAAGATAATGTATGCTCTCGTTTTCATCGTAGACCGAGCTGTATACGACGGCGTAATTGTACGACGTATCGACCGACGTGCCGTAAGCCGCAATCTTGCCCGTTATATCAAGATAAAACACACCCTGCATTCCCGCCGTTATTTCGCGCGTCATATCGGGCGCCTTTTTATACTGCGTTCCGCCTATTGTGTATCCGTCGTCGCTTGCGCTTTCAACCGTCCCCTCGGCAGCGGCTTCGCTCACATACGCCCTTATGAGCCTGCCTCCTTCGCCGCGGCTTTTCGCAACGCTCAGCACAGCGCCCGTTTTAAGCGTCGAAAACGTTGTCCGCGCTCCGTCGGCGCCGTATATTTCAATCGTGTCCTCGCTGTTTCCGAGCGATATATTGCGCGATTCGCCGTAGTCGTAAACAATCCTGTTCGACTTATCGAGCGCGCTTATGTAATAATTCTCGTAATCGGTTACGTCTATAACTTCCGCGGCGCCGTCGTTGTCGTTATCTATAAGGCGGACGGTGCCGTTTTTCGGCATTACGTCCTCGAGCGTCCCGTAGCCCGTATACGCCTTGCCGTTCCACAGTATGTCAGCGTCATCGTCAAGCTTCGCCGTCCTCAGGCGCTGTTCACCCTCCGGCATATACTCAACGCCGCTCGGCGACACGCTCTCGATATTGCCTGAATCTATTTCCGTTATTTTGTTGTTTCTTTCGTATATGCTTACAATCTCGCCGTTATCGTCGTTTTTGTATGATATGTAATACACGGCGTTAAGGCCGATCATATCGTTTGCGTCCGCTGCCGCCGTGTATTCCGTATCGTCTATCGCTATCCTGCCGTCCCCCGCGCCCTCGGGCGATGTGAGCGACGTGTATTCGTTTGCGGTAACAAGGCCCTCGTCCTTTACCGCCTTAAAATATACCCACAGCACGGTGTTTTCATCGGACGTTACGTACGCCGTGTTCCCCGCGCTTCCCTCTACGGTAACGACGGGGACTTCAAGACAGTCGAAAAGCATTTTATAAATGTTCCCGCGCGTCATATTGACCTCGAAATTTTCAAAGCTCTCCGTAAGCATACCGCGGCTTACGGCAACGCTCGTAAAGCCCGTGGGCCAGCCGCCGTTCATCATTGCTTCGTATTTGTAGCCGAGCGCCGTAACGACAACCGTCGCCGCCTCACGCACCGTTATTGCCCTGTCGGGATAAAAATGCCTGTTTTCGTCGCCCGATATATAGTCCATATCGTAAAGCGTTCTTATTTCGTCAAAATACTCGTGCGACGGTTCAACGTCTATAAACGGCGTCGTCTGCGAGCCGCTCACCGGCATTATACCGAAATATTTCGTTATGATGCCGCAGAACTCTCCGCGCGTCACCTCTGCGCCGAGATCCGTTTCCGCCGTATATTCCGCGCCGCCAAGCTCCGAAAGGCACTGTGCCGCGGCTTCGTACACGTCCGCGCCGCCGTCTGCCGACGCCCGAATATTGGGAACAGCCGCCGTAAACAGCATCACCGCGGCAAAAAACATTCCAAAAAGTTTCTTTTTCATTTTTAATTATCATTCCTTTCCGCGTATTCCGTGCCGTCCGCACTCATAAACTCGTCAAATCCGCGTATTTTATCAACCGGCATACATGCGCAGAACGCTTTGTCGCCCGCATCGTACAGCCTGTACCTCCCGTCCGGCGTTTTTTCCGTCTCAAGCTCCGGCAGGTCCTCGTTTACGCTCATCGCAAAAGCCAAAACACACGTCTTTAACGCATTTAAATCAAGCACCGTTTCGCCGCCCTCGTAAACGATAAATTCTATCCTTCTTCCGGAAAGCCTTGTTTTTCCGGCGTTTTCCCCCACCGTCCATTCCTTAACGGCAAGGTGTATTTCCATCCCGCCGCCGCGGACGGCGTATCCGCCGTTTTCCTTTGTTATAACGGTGTTTTCCGAACCGCCCGTCAGCTCAAACACAAACGCAAGATAATTTGTTTTTATGCGCCCGTCCTTTTGCTTATCGAGTATGTAATGGCGGTCGCCGTGATCGTTTACAAACCCGGCGCAGCCGATTATAACTCCGTTTTTCTGCGCCGCCGCGGCAACGCCGGAGCAGCAGTCGTGGCCGCCGCTTATACATCTGAGCCTGAAGCTGCCGTGAGCGCCTCCGCTGTTCCAGACAACGGAGCAGTTGCGCCGCTGCGCCCAGAGGTCGCTTTTGTCAAACGAGCCCGCGGCGAAATTATCCGTTATATACGTCCTCGCCCAAAGGTCGGGGCTTTTCAGGCTTCTTATTATGACCGTATCCTCATCGGGGGTGCGTATATTGTTTTGCCTGTAGTATCTTTTGTTTATAAACAGGCTGCCGCGCCGCTCAAAATTTTTTATAAATTTTTCGGGGCACTTTATCGGCAGCATCAGAAACGCCGCGCTCATTTCGCGCGCCCGCTCCGCCGAGCCGAACCGCCCGCCCGTTGCAAGATATATAAACGATGCAAGCTCGCCGTTGTCAAGGTCGCGGTAACACCGCTTCTGCGGCGGCGCAAGCTCGCCTATCGTGTCCGAATAATAAACGGACAGGTTCTCCCACGCGATATCGTGCAGCTCCTCCGCCATGCGGAGCAGCTCCTTATCCTTGAAAAACATCAGCATCCTTGTTATTTCGGCAACGGCCAGCGGCGTGTACGCCGATGAATTGTATTCCGAAAACGCGCCGCTTGCTTTATTGTATTCATACGCCTTTTTAAGTCTCTCCGCGCCGCGCTTGGCAAGCTCACCGTCGTTTAAAAGCTCTCCCGCCGCCGTTATCGTCATACAGCTCATCATGCTTATGTTTGTGTAATCGGGCGACACGTTTCTTTTTACGCTGCACAGCGCCGCGTTCCTTACGGCGTTTTCCATGATCTTTGCCGTTTCATCGTCAAACGCATCGCGGTGATTTGAAAGCGCATATATAAAATGCTTGCCTATAAAATCCGCAAAGTTGTAATCGGGGGCCTCCATTTTGCCCAGGTCCTCCTCGGCAAAATACGCCCAGAGCCCGAACGTTTCGCTGTCCCTGTCCGTATCCTGAAGCTCGGCAAGCCTTAAAAACACGTCCGCCGCTCTTTTGTAATACCGCGTCTGCCCGGCGTAAAGTATCGCCGCGGCGTATTCCGCCGATTTGTTTGTTCCGTGAACACGCCCCGTTATTTTCGAATGATACGCCGCAAGCGGGTTTTCGCGCTCCTCGCCTATTAAGCGCTCGTCTTTGTCGTATTCCCCGTGCAGCTCGTCAAGCCTTTCGTTTAAAAGCTCCTCACGCGTTTTCATCGTTATAAAGTCCCTCCATAAGCGCAAGCACCGCAAGCGCCTGCCCGTACGTCATCGGGCAGAGCGGTATGTTTCTGTAATGGTCAAGATCGCGTCCCATGCCGGTGCCGTAGGAAACGTTTTCGACAGTGCCGTCGCCGCTTATATTGTCAATAACGCACTTAAGCGCCTTAAGCCCCGTTTCCCTATATTTTTCATCTATGCAGCCCATCCTTACCGCCTTAAGCAGCCCGCAGCAAAAACCGGCCGCCGCCGAAACCTCGATATAGCTCGTTTTGTCGTTAAGCAGCGTATGCCAGCCGCCGCCTTCGTCCTGCGCTTTATAAAGCGCCTCCGCCTGGGACGCAAGCGTATCCGTTATATAATCGTAAAACGCGCCGTCTTTTATGCCGAGTATTTCAAGTATCTCGCACGCGCCTATCGTATACCAGCAGTTTCCGCGCGCCCAAAGCGCTTCGGCAAAATTATGCCTTCCCTCAAAGCTCCAGCCGTGGAACCAGAAGCCCGTTTTTTTATCGTAAAGATATTTTATATGTATCAGAAACTGCTTTTTCGCATCCTCCTTGTACTCATCAACGCCGAGCAGCACGCCCGCCCTTGCAAGAAAGAGCGCCGTCATAAAGAGCGTATCTATCCAAAGCTGGCCGCTGTTTTCCTCGCCGCTTACGGCGTGCTGTATGCCGCCCTCCTCGGTCCTTGTCATATCCTCATGCACCCAGCGCGCCCAATCGGTTATAAGCTCAAGATAATCCCCGCGCTTCGTTTCTTCATAAATATATGTAAGCGCAAGCATCGGCGCCGTTGTGTTCACGTTCCTCGGCGGCAGACCCTTTTTTATGTTCCCGTCGTACCAGTCCTCAAGATAGGCAAGATATTTCTTTTCGCCGGTCGCCTTGTACAGTTTAAAAAGCCCGTACATTCCCACGCCCTGCGGCCACTCCCAGTTTGATATGTCTATTATCCCGATTGGACAGCTCTCGTCCATGCCGTCGTTTTTTATTGCGGTCATTCTGTCCGCGGTTTTGATAAGCGTCTGCCGTATCGTCATAATGTATCCCTTTCCGATATGTTCCGTTGTATATTTTTTATAATTATATTATACCCCCGGCGTACTAATTTAGTAAATCCCAATAGTTTTACTTCTTTGTATGCAAACTTGTAAAAAGAACATACCTTTTTTAACTTGATAAACAACGGCGTTTGCTGTAAAATATATATGTAATGATTTTTCTTCTGCGGCCGAGAGAGAGGTGAAGTTTTTTTATGAAGCGCGTTTTGAAACTTTTATGTCTGCCCCTGCTTGCCGCAGCGCTCCTGACGGGCTGCGGCGGCGAAAAACCGGGCTCCGCCGCAAACAGCCGCCCGCTCGAAACGCTTGTATGGTATCTTCCCACGGCAGGCTCCTACAAGGCCTCGGCAGAGGTATCGGCCGCCGTAAACGACAGGCTGCAGCTCACATATCCCGATATAGCCATAGACTTCAAATTTATCAGCATATACGAATACGCCGAAAAGCTCTCGGTTTATCTTGCCGCCGGCGAACAGGCGGATATCGTTTGGGCAAGCGACAGCGTCCTGCCGTTTTTGAATTATCCGTCCGAAAACGTTTACAAATTCCTTGACGCGCCCATACGCACCGGCGCGCCGAATATAAACGAACGCCTTTCGCTCGACGACCGGTCGCTTTACAAAATATACGACAGGATGTATTTTATACCGGCGGCAGACCACAGCGGCGGGCTTATCCCGTTCCTTAAAATACCGCGCGAGCTGCTGCCGCTTATCGATACCGACGCGCTGCTTGACGTTGTAAATTCGGGCACGCAGGCAAGCGCGGAGCTTTTTGATATTATAAACACATACCTTTCAAAGGCCGCTTCGGCGGGCGAGCTGCGCGACGGAATAGAGCTTGCGGCCGTATCGGGCATTTTCCCGATGATAGGCTATGAGCCGTTTATTTCAACCGACGGGCTGATAGGCTGCAGCCTCTCTGACGATACGGGAGATGCCGTTGATATGCTGTCCGCGCCGTCAACGCGGCTTTGCTACGATACATACTCAAAATGGATGCAAAAGGGCTATATAAAGGAAAACACGCCGATAACGTACCGCTCCGGCTTCGACACCGAATACAGCTATATATTAAGCGGCGCATGGGGCTGCGAAACGGAAAACGGCTATTCCATGATAATGGACAAAACGGGCGACGGCTTTGCATATATCGCCCTCGACTGCCGCTATCACCCCACGCAGCTCTTTACGCAAAGCGCCGCCATACTGCCCGCCGACGGCGAACACACCGAAAGCGCGCTTAAAGTCCTCGACCTGTTTTATTCGGATTCCGAATTTTACAACCTCCTCACCTTCGGGCTTGAGGGCACGCATTATACGCGCGGCGAAAACGGCACGGCCGTAAGGATCTCCGGGGAATACAGAGCGTTTGAGGGGCTTGTCCCGCACGGCGGGAGCGCGCTTTCCTCCGTCGGCGCAGACAGTGTTTACCCCGCAAAAATGCGCGCGCCGCAAAGCTTTGCCGGAATGAAAATACCGTCGAGCACGAAGGAATTCAGGCGCATGCTGTTCGACTATACAGACGCCTGCGGCGTTGCGCCGTATTCCGTTTCTCTGCCCGATAATTCCGGCTCCGATATAGGCGAGCTTACAGACATTTATAATGCTTCATAAAAATAATCAATCAAATCGGAAAGGACCGCATAATACCATGTACACTGTTTTGATTGCCGACGACGAGGACATAATCCGCCGCGGCTTTGTCGAATTCATCCCCTGGGAGGAGCTCGGCTTTAAGGTTGTCTGCACCTGCGAAAACGGAAATCAGGTTATAGATTACATTCGCCGCAGCCATGTGGATTTTATTCTGACAGACATCGTAATGGTCGGCGCATCGGGGCTTGACATCGCAAAATACATACACGACAATTCAATACCGACCATAGTCTGTCTGATAAGCGGGCACAAAAACTTCGAATATGCAAGAAGCGCCATGAAATACGGCGTAAAATACTATATAACAAAGCCCACTGATTTTAATGACGTTACGGAGCTTTTAAAGGAAATAAAAACACAGCTTGACGCCGCACGCTCCCCCGAAACGCTCGAAGCGCGCCGCACGCAGTTTTTCTACGACCTTTTTATGGGCAGCCTTCCCGACGGCGAAAGCATAGACTCCGCCGCGGCGGAGCTGGGGTTTAATTCGGACGATATTTTCATATGCCCGTTTTGGATAACGGTAAGCAATTTTGACAACTACGTTGAAGAAAAGTGGAATTACGGCAAGGAGCTGCTTTTTACGGCGCTTTTTAATTTCCTGCGCGACAATTTAAAGCAGTTCGGGATATACAGCATACTTATAAACGGCTACGAATGTCTTTATCTTGCCGTGTGCGGCCGCAGCTCGGACGATCTTGAGGACACGTTAAAGGCGGAGCTTGACGCATTGAAGGAAAGCATACAGTTGCTTATGGAGCTTGATATAACGTATCAGACGGGTCACACCTACAGAAGCCTGAGCAACTTTTACAAATGCTTCTCAAGCGGCGTGACCGGGACGGACAAAAGCGCCGGCGGCGAAGGCAAAAACCGCCTGCTGCTTATGGAGCAATACAAGAACGTTATATTTTCGCTTATACTGGGCAGCCCGGAGCGCATAAATGCCGTTTTTGACAACATTGCGCGCACGTTTTCGCATATGGACGAAAAAACGCTTTCGTCCGCGCTTTCGGAGCTTGCCGATATAGTATGCGACAAGCTCAAAAGCTCCCTTTCAAAGGATTTTTCGTCCGTGTATTCAAAATACGCGGACAAGCTTAAAAACTCAAAAAGCAGGAACGAAACATTGGAAAACTCAAAAGATTTTTTAACAGCCGTTTCCGAGAACATAAACGCCAAAAGCTCTCCCTCGGAAATGATAATCGAAAAAGCAAAGGATTATATTGACGAGCATTTTGCCGACAACATATCACTTTACGACGTTGCAAATTACGTATTCCTGAACGCCTCGTACCTTTCGCGTCTGTTTAAGCAGTATACGGGCGAAAACTTCAGGGATTACCTTATCTCGATACGCATAGCCCGCGCAATAGAGCTCATGAAGCAAAACCGCTACAAGATATACGAAATAAGCGAGCTCTGCGGCTATAAAAACCCGAAATACTTTGCCCAGCAGTTTAAGCAGGTGACGGGGCTTGCGCCCACGGAATACCTGAGCCGCATGGGCGGATAAAAATCAAAAACGGATGAATGCAGCATGAAAGAAAACAGCGTTTTCAAATACATTACAAACTACAGAACAAACAGCATAATATTCAAGCATTTCCTTGCCATACTGCTCATAATAATACTGCCGCTTTCGCTGCTTTTCGCAAACCTCTACAAGAGCTACAGAAACGATGCCGAAAGCCGCATATCGGATATGTATGAGCATCACCTGTCAAACATCGCAACATCGTTTGACAGCATTTACGCGGAAACAACGCTGCTTGCCCATTCCGTTGCGCGGAGCGAAAGCGTTACGGAATTTATGAGCGAGCCGGAGGGCGAGGAATTATACAAAAACGCCGATTACCGCAGGATACTCGGCTCGTCGTATTTTGCATACAGCTATATAGACTCCATATATCTTTACTCCGACGTAAACAGATACGTGCTCTCCGGCGGCGTATGCGACACAATAGAAAATTTCAGCGACAAATCATGGCTTTCGGATTTCGCGTCGCTCCAGCGGAACGAATTGTCCGCAGAGCCGCGCCGCGTAAACGACAGCTATCCGTATTGCCTTTCGTTTACGCTTGCCGTATATAACGAGCTTAACGAAAAAATCGGCGCCGTTGTAGTAAACCTGAATATAGAAACGCTTTTGAACGCGCTTTCGGCAGGCGCGGCGGACAGCGAGATTTACGTGCTTGACGCATACAAAAAGCTGCTTGTTTCAAGCGACACCGACAGGCTTTTCAACGAGTTCAACCAGTATGCCTACGTCCTTGACAGGCGCGCGCTTGCCGAGGAAAACGGCGGCGAATCGTTTTCCGTCACATCGCAGAAAAGCGGGCTCGAATACGTGTCGATACCGGCTGCCGAGGAATACCCTTCGGCGCTTATCTCGGCGCTTATATTCCTTGCGCTTTTGCTGCTCGGCCTTGCCGCGGCGCTCGGCCTTTCGGTGTATCTTGCAATACGCACCTTTAAGCCGATACAGAGCATAATAGAAGCGATAGGCAGCGACTTTTCGGGCGAAAAGGAGCTCGGCATAGACAACGAAATATCGTTTATCATAAACAACATAAATTCAACGATACAGGACAAGCGCCTTGCCGAGGTGGAGCTTGAGCAGCGCGTTGCGCTTATAAACAACGCCTACACCGCGGCGCTCCAGGCGCAGATAAACCCGCACTTTTTATACAACACGCTCGAAACGATAAACTTCATGGCGTACAGGCATTTTAAAGCCAAAAACGATATTTCCGACATAACCGTAAGCCTTTCCAAAATGCTGCGGATAGGTCTTGACAGCGAAACAAAAATAGTCCCGCTCTCAACCGAAAAGGAACATCTTGAGCTTTACATAAAAATAATGGAGCTTCGCTATCCCGGCAAATGCGGCTTTGTGTTTGACATTCCCGAGGAGCTTTGCGGGTGCATGGTTGTAAAGCTCATGCTTCAGCCCATAGTGGAAAACGCGTTCCAGCACGGCATCCGCCCGTCCGGCAGAAAGGGCACGATAAAAATAAGCGCCCGCGCGGAGGGGCAAAGGCTTATATTCAAAATATCGGACGACGGCGCCGGCATGGACGGCGAAACGTTAAAATCGGTCCGCAAAATACTGTCCTCCGACGTTTATCTGTCGTCAAAACATATAGGCATAAACAACGTAAACAGGCGAATAAAGCTGCTTTTGGGCACGGAATACGGACTGTCGGTGGAAAGCGAACGCGGCGCCGGCACAACGGTTACAATAACGCTGCCGCTTTCGTATTCGCAGTAAAAGCACAAAACAAATCCAACCGGAAAGGAATTCAGTCATATGATAACAATAAAACAATCGGACACGCACATTTTCAAAAACGCCTCCGCCCTTATCCAGAGCGCAATCGACAAGGCCGCGTCATGCGGCGAGGAGCTCACGATAGAGCGCGGCGTTTATATCTGCGGCACGCTGTTTTTGCGCAGCAACTTAAAAATGCGCCTTGAGCCGGGAGCCGTTATATTGGGCAGCGGCCGCTTCGAGGATTATTCCGCGGACGTCAACCTGTTTGTTGACGCCGTTGACCACGAGCGCGGCAGAAGCCTTATATACGCCGACGGCGTTGAAAACGTAACAATCAGCGGCGGCGGTATCATAGACGGCCGCGGCGCGCTTTTTCCCGAATCGCATCCGCACCACGGCGAACGCCCGTTCCTTGTCAGGATAATGAATTCAAAAAAAATCAGCTTTGAAAACATAACGCTCAAAAACCCCGCGGCATGGACGCTACATCTTTTCAACTGCGAGGACGTAAGCGTAAAATCGCTTTTTGTGCTGAGCCGCGCAAACGCAAACAACGACGGCATCGACATAGACTGCTGCCGCCGCTGCGTTATAGATTCCTGCACGATAGACAGCGGCGACGACGCCGTCTGCATAAAATCGACCGACGATATTCCGTGCTCCGGCATAACGGCAAAAAACTGCGTTATAACAACAAATTGGGCGGGCTTTAAAATAGGCACCGAATCCGTCGGCGACATTTCGGACATCGTGTTCGAGGATTCGTTTATTTACGACTGCATGGGCTGCGCAATAAAAATATGCCCGACGGACGGCGCATCGGTAAAAAACGTAACGATAAAAAACATACGCCTCAAAAACGCAACGGGACCCGTTTTTATCGCAAACGGCGAACGTATGCGCCGGTATCAAAACGGCAGGCAAAAAGCCGCCCCGTCATCGATAGAAAACGTGCTTATAAAAAATCTCCGCGGCTCCTGCTCGGACGCCGCCGGAACGGTATACAAGGGCGCGCCGTGGGGCAACGCAAAAGCGGCCGTGTGCATTTCCGGCACGGAAAAAACGCACATCAAAAATGTGCGCCTTGAAAGCCTTGAGCTTCTTATGCCCGGCGGCACGGAAAATTACGTGCCGCACACAATACCGCAGCTCGGCGGCGAATATCCCGAATTCCATCTTTTCGGCACGCTTCCCGCCTGGGGCGTTTACGCGCGGTTTATCGACGGCTTTTCGGCGGAGGATATGCGCCTTTCGCCCACCGCTCACGACTGCCGCGATGTTATTGTCACAGAAAACGTAACAAAGCTTTAATAGCGGCTTATAATATCCTCAAAAAATTCTGCCGCCCCGGGTCCCGCGGGGCGGTTGTATCTTTTCATAAGCTCCAGGCAGCGCCTGTCGCGCGTTACCGTATTTATTCCCTCCTCGCACGAAAACGTCATTTTAAAGCCGAGCTCGCGCAGGATCTCAACGCTTTCCTCCGAATACAGCCCGTAAGGGTACGCGTACACCACGGGATAAAAGCCGCAGCTTCTTTTGCACGCCTCCTGCATACGGCGCGTATCCTCCTCAAAAACTTTTCTGTAGACGGCGTCGCTCTCGCCCGGTTTTCTCAGCGCACCGCGCCTGCCGCCCGCGCTTTTGTGAAAGTCATACGAATGGTTCGCAACCTCGCAGTTTTCGCTCACATAAAGCTCGTAAACATCCTCCCAGCGCATATAGCCGTAATTCGGGTTAGTGTCCCCCGATGCGGTGTATTCGTCAGTATACGCGCCCACGACGGCAAATATCCCTCTTGCGTTATTATCCTTTAAAATAGGGACGGCATAAAAAAGATTATTTGTGCAGCCGTCGTCAAACGTCAGCATAACGGGCTTATCGGGAAGCGGCGTACCGTTTTCGGCAAAGTCTATTACCTGCGCCGCCGAAACGGTTGTGCAGCCTTTTTCGTGAAGGTATTTTATATCTTTGTCGAGCGTGTCGGGCGTTATAACGTATTTCCCCGAACGCGCCCTGTCTTTTAAAATACTGTGATACATTATAACCGGCAGCCGTACGCTGCCGTCGGGCAGCTCCGCGCTTTTCATCACAGAAACGCTCCCCGCCGCGCCGCGGAACACAACGGCGGCGACGGCCGCGTAAAAAGCGATTACCGCAAGCACCGCCGTGATTTTCTTTGCCATATAAAAAGCACCCCTTTTCATCATATGAAAAAAGATGCTTTATTATACTGTTTATTTCTCGTATTTCTTATTCGTAATCCTTGACAAGCTCTGCTCTCAGATAACCGCGCGAGCTGTCCGTTGAATTTATATAAAAGCCGCGACCGTAATAAAAGCGTATAAGCGGCGTCACCTTTGAGCCGGTGTGCAGTGAAATGCGTTTTACGCCCTTTTTGCGCATTATGCGGTCAACAAGATTCATTATCGACTTGCCTATACCGTTATTCTGGTTATCGATCTTAACGCCGAAGCGTGTAAGATACGCCGTTTTATCCGGCTTTATTTCAATCCTTACGCTGCCGACGTGCTCTCCGTCCGACAGCGCCACAAGCACAAGCTTCGTATCGATGTCGCGGCGTATGTCAGCTTCCGTTTCGGACAGCGCGTCAAGATGCTCCGAGCCGCACATATCCTTGTATTTTGTGAACGCCTCGCGCGTTATGGCCGAGATATACGGCACATCGCCGTAATTTGCAAGCCGCACCTCAAAAAACGACTGGTAGTCGGCAAACATCGGTATACCTCCCTGCTTATTTTCCCGAAGGAAACACTTTTTTCGGCTTCCGCAAAAAAGCTCAGCCCATAAGCGCTGCCATCACGGCCTTCTGGGCGTGCAGCCTGTTTTCGGCTTCGTCAAATATAACGCTGCGCGGGCCGTCTATAACGCTCTCCGTCACCTCAAAGCCCCTGTACGCCGGCAGACAGTGCATAAAGAGTGCATCGTGCTTTGCCGCGCCGAACAGCTCATCGTTTACCTGATAGCCGCCGAATACCTTTATTTTTTCTTCCTTTTCCGATTCCTGACCCATCGACACCCACGTATCGGTGTACACAATATCCGCGTCCTTAACGGCTTCAAACGGGTCCTCCGTAAGCGTAAGCGTCCTGCCCGCCGCCGCAAAATCCGCCTCCGCGTTTTTAACAACCTCCGCGTCGCACCTATACTTCGCGGGCGTTGCAACGGCGCAGTCAAGCCCCGCTTTCGCGCAGCCGTACATCAGCGAATGAGCCATATTGTTGCCGTCGCCGACATACGCAAGCTTTAAGCCCTCAAGACCGCCCTTGTGCTCATACGCCGTCATAAGGTCGGCAAGCACCTGGCACGGATGCAGAAGATCCGTCAGCGCGTTTATTACCGGTATGTCGGCCTCCTCCGCAAGCTCCACAACGTCCGAATGAGCAAACGTCCTTATCATTATACCGTCAAGATACCGCTCAAGCACCTTTGCCGTATCGTGTATCGATTCGCCGCGGCCGAGCTGTATGTCGTTTGACGACAAAAACAGCGGATAGCCGCCGAGCTGCGTCATTCCCACCTCAAACGAAACGCGCGTCCGCGTTGACGATTTCGTGAAAATCATACCGAGCGTTTTGCCCTTTAAAATATGATGCTCTATACCCTTTTTGTTTTCGTCTTTTAATTTCAGCCCGAGTTCGAGAAGCGATTTTACCTCCTCGGCGCTCAAATCATGCAGGCTTATCAAATCCTTCATTTTTTATTGCATCTCCTTTCGCTCACACGCTTTTAAGAGCCGTTGCAAGCTCCGCGGCGAACATATTTATATCGTTTTTGCTTATTATAAGAGGCGGCGCGATGCGTATCGTTGTCCCGCCGCAAAGGCTAACAAGCAGGCCGTCCTCAAACATTTTTGCCGATACGCGCTTTGCTGTCTCCGGCGCAAGCTCTATGCCTATCAAAAGCCCCGCTCCGCGTATCTCCTTAACCTTATCCGGGAACTTCTCCCGCACCGCTTCGAGCCGCTCCATAAAGAACTCTCCCATTTTGCGCGCGTTTTCAACAAGCCCCTCGCGCTCAAAAATATCAAATACGGCAAGACCGGCCGCCGCCGCAAACGGATTGCCGCCGAACGTTGTGCCGTGGTCGCCCGGCTCAAACGCCGCCGCAACCTCCTCGGCCGCACAGACCGCGCCTATCGGGACGCCGCCGCCGAGCGCCTTTGCGCTTGTGAAAATATCGGGATATACGCCGAAATAGTCGCTTGAAAACAGCTTTCCCGTCCTGCCCATGCCCGTTTGGACCTCGTCAAAAATGAGCAGTATGCCGTTTTCCGTACAGAAATTCCTCAGCTCCCTCAGGTATTCGGCGCTCATCGGATGGACGCCGCTCTCGCCCTGTATCGTTTCTATCATAACGGCCGCCGTTTTATCGCCCGCGGCAGCCTTTACGGCGTTTATATCGTTTGGCTCAACCTGCTTAACTCCCGGCAAAAGCGGCTTGTAGGGAGCCTGGTACTTCGGCTGCCCCGTTGCTGCAACAGTCGCAAGCGTCCTGCCGTGAAACGAGCTTTTGAGCGTTATTATCTCATACCGCTCCGAGCCGCGCTTGTAAAAATAAATTTTCGCAAGCTTCATTGCGCCCTCGTTCGCCTCCGCGCCGCTGTTGCAGAACATGACCTTATCGGCGCATGAATTTTCAACAAGCTTCTGCGCAAGCTTTGCCTGGTTTTCTATGTAGTAAAGGCTTGAGGTGTGTATCACCTTGTCAAGCTGGTTTTTCAGAGCCGCAATAAACGCCGGATGACCGTGCCCGAGCGCGTTTACGGCAATGCCGCCCAAAAAATCATAGTATTCCCTGCCGTTGTCGGCAAAAAGACGCATCCCGCTCCCGTGCGTGAAGCATACGGGAAGCCTGTCGCCGAATATATTCATATAGTATTTTTTGTCAAGCTCAATAACCTCGTTAAGCATAAGACCTTCTCCTTCTTGCGTAAACGTTTGCGGGCGCCGCCCGTTATAGAGATAATTATACTATAGCTTGAATAAAAATGCAATATGTTTTTGATAAAAAAGTAAACAAATAAGCAACGGATTATGATATGATTTGTACGATAGTATGTATAAATATGTATATTTATTGTATAATATGCACTATATAAGGGCGCAAAAACCGCTTTAAACAAAAATCCCCGCCGAAGCGGGGCGCGGGGGCGTCAGCCCCCGCAAAAAGCCGGTATCAGTCGTCAAGCATAACCGCGCCCTGCATTGCCGATGAAACGAGCTTTGAATATCTCTTAAGATAGCCCGTCTTTACCTTCGGCTCGTGCGGCGTCCGGTTTTCGCGCCGCTTTGCCATTTCCTCATCGGAAACCCTGACGTTAAGCGTGCATTTGTCTATATCTATTTCTATAATATCTCCGTCCTTAACGAAAGCTATCGGACCGCCCTCCATTGCTTCCGGCGAAACATGGCCTATGGCCGCGCCGCGCGTAGCTCCGGAAAAACGTCCGTCGGTTATAAGCGCAACGTCCTTGTCAAGACCCATGCCGCATATGGCCGACGTGGGCGAAAGCATTTCGCGCATACCGGGGCCGCCCTTGGGGCCTTCGTAGCGGATAACGACAACATCGCCCTTTACTATTTTGCCCTTGTAAATAGCGTCTATCGCTTCGTCCTCGCTGTCGAACACCTTTGCCGGGCCTTCATGCTTAAGCATCTCCGGCGCAACGGCGCTCCTCTTTACAACGGAGCCGTCAAGCGCAAGATTGCCCTTTAATACGGCAATGCCGCCCGTCTGCGAATACGGGTTGTCTATCGGTCTTATAACCGTATAATCCTTTACGGGGCAGTCCTTTATATTTTCGCCGAGAGTTTTGCCCGTTACCGTTATCGTATCGAGCTTCAGGAGCTCCTTCTTTGAAAGCTCGTTCATAACGGCCTGCACTCCGCCTGCCGCGTACAGGTCCTGAACGTGGTGCTCACCCGCCGGGGCAAGATGGCAGATATTTGGCGTTTCCTTTGATATTTCGTTTGCGTAATCGAGCGTTATCGGCGCTTTTGCCTCATGCGCTATTGCCGGCAGATGAAGCATCGAGTTTGTTGAGCAGCCGAGCGCCATATCAACGCGCAGAGCGTTGTATATCGAATCGGGAGTTATAATATCGCGCGGGCGGATATTCTTCTCCAAAAGCTCCATTATCTTCATGCCCGTATGCTTTGCAAGGCGTATCCTTTCGGAATAAACGGCAGGGATGGTTCCGTTGCCGGGAAGCGCCATGCCGAGCACCTCGGAAAGGCAGTTCATCGAATTTGCCGTAAACATTCCTGAGCATGAGCCGCACGAAGGACAAGCGGCCTCCTCAAGCGCGCAAAGCTCCTTTTCGTCTATCGTTCCGGCCTTAAACGCGCCGACCGCCTCAAACGTTGTGTTCAGGTCGCGGAATTTACCGCCGTAATTTACCGAAAGCATCGGCCCGCCCGAAACTACTATCGCGGGGATATTGAGCCTTGCGGCCGCAATCAGCATACCGGGCACTATCTTATCGCAGTTGGGGATAAGCACAAGCGCGTCGAAGCCGTGCGCTATTGTCATCGCCTCTATCGAATCGGCTATAAGCTCGCGCGTTGCAAGCGAATATTTCATGCCTGTATGTCCCATTGCGATACCGTCGCATACGCCTATCGCCGGGAATTCTATCGGCGTGCCGCCGGCAAGCCTTACGCCCGCCTTTACGGCCTCCGCTATTTTATCAAGATGAATATGACCGGGTATAACCTCGTTTTTTGCCGAAACGACGCCTATAAGCGGCCTTTCAAGCTCCTCGTCCGTAAATCCCGCCGCCTTGAAAAGCGAACGGTGCGGAGTTTTTTCAACTCCCTTTTTTACCACATCACTGTGCACAGCAATCAGTCCTCTCTGTATTTTATTATCCTCTACAGCCCCATAAAAAGGCTCATGAGGATATTGTTGTTGAACATATATTTAACGATGCGCGAGCCGTTCATATACTCGTACACCGCGGGATCCGCAAAAAGCGACACGAGCGCCAATGCAAGATAGACGCCGAGCAGTACGTTTACGCCGGAGAAAACCGCACCCAAAAGCGCGTTTGCGCCGCTTACGACAGGCAGCTTTGACGCGCCGTTTACGGCGATAAACACAAGCGCAAGCGCAAGGCGTATCAATATAAAAAGCCCCACCGCGGCGATTATTTTGACAAGCACGTCCGTTACGGTGCGCGCCGTTGCCTCGGCCGCGGTTTCAGCCGCGTCCGACGCGGCGTTTTTGATATTTGCGAATTCCTCGTCCGCGCCCGAAACGATCCATTCGGGCAGCGACGTTATTTCCGAAAGCGACCGTCCGTCCCGCAACGACGTTTCCGGAGCGGCGGCGCTGTAAACGGAATCGTATATTTTCGACGCAAGCTGCGTCCCGTGCAGAAAGTTCGCCGCCGGCGTCATTGCCGCGTAAACGGCAATAAACGTTATAACCCACGCGCCTATACGCCAGACGGATTTAACAAGTCCCTGCCTTGCGCCGGCTATGACGGCAAAAACCATAAGCGCCGCAAAAATTATATCGAGCACCATTTTAATACTGCATGATCTCCCCGAGCTTCTCCGCCGTTTCGCCGCCCTTTAACACCGACAAAAGCTCAAAGCCGAATTCCGCCGCCGCGCCGGGGCCCTTGCCCGTTATAAAACGGCCATCCTTTACGGCTTTATCGGAGCATATGTTTGCCCCGTAGAGATATTTTTCAAAGCCCGGATAGCAAACGGCATTTTTGCCGCTCAAAAGCATTTTTTTGCCGAGTATTGACGGCGCGGCGCAAATTGCGGCGATATATATGCCGCGCTCGTGCGCGTAATTTATCATTGCGTGAACGTCGTTTGACGCGTCAAGCAGCTCGTGCCCGCCGCCGCCGGGAAGTATCAGCATTTCCATATCGCTTATATCATCAAGCTCCGATATTGTTTTATCTGCCTCGACCGCTATGCCGTGAGCTCCCGCGACGAGCTTGTCCTTTATCGATACCGTCGTCACTTCAACGCCGCCGCGGCGCAGTATGTCAACGGGCGTAACGGCTTCGATTTCCTCAAAGCCGTCCGCAAGAAGAAGGTACACCATATTTTTTATCTCCTTTCGATTTCCCCTCGGGGGTGCGGGGGACGTGCCCCCGCAAAAGAAAACATTACTTTAAAAATTCGCTTATTCTCATAACCTCGATGCCGGCAAGCATAACAATACCCGTGCCGTGCGTGTCGTTGAGGTTCCAGCCCAGCTCATACTTATAGTAATCGGCAATGAACGAGAACTCCGAGCCGCGGCAAACGCCGTAAACGTTTCCGTCCGCATCGACGCTCGTTTTTGAAATCCCCTCCCATGCCTTGAATATCGCTTTGACGTATTTTTCGGGATTCTTCAGCCAGCCGAAGCGCACGCCTCTCGAGAACGCGTATATAAACATGCTTGTGCACGACGTTTCGGGATACGATTCGGGATCGTCAAGCACCTGGTGCCACATTCCGTCCTCCGTTTGGAGCTTTAAATAGCCCTCGCAGAGAACATTGAGGAAGTCTATAAGCTCCCGCTTTCTCGGATGGTCCTCCGGCAGAACCTCAAGCAGCTCCGTCATCGAGAACACAACCCAGCCGTTGCCGCGTCCCCACGGAACGCCCGTCATCGAATCATACTTGAAATCGTAAACGTGCGACATTATGCTCTTTTCCGGCATGAACAGACGCTTTTTGAAGCCGAAGAACTGCTCCGCCGCATCATCGGCATACTTTTGATCGCCCGTGAATTTATAATATCTTGCCAAAAACGGCACGCTCATATACAAATCATCTGCCCACATCGTCATGTTGTGGAAGTGGTGCATCATTTCCTTTCTAAAGAACGTTCCGTCCTCAAGGCGCGACTGATGGTTAAAGATATAGTCGCCCACATAATCAGCCACCTTCTGCACGTCCTTAAGCCCGAGATACTTGTGGACCTCAAGCATCATGGAGGCCGCCGAGCCGCAGTCGTCAAGGCTGTCTATCGATGTCAGCAGGTTATGTATCGACGTTGCCCCGCCGTACTGCTCCTTATCCCACAGCGCATATTCAAACGTATCTATGCAAAGCTGCAGATGATCGCGGATATAGTTTTTCATATCGTCGTTGTCCAAAATAAGCGCCGTATGGAGCATGCCGTACATCGTAACTCCCAGAGGATAATTCCACTTTCCGAAAAGCGTGTTTTCGTTATACGGCCTTACCGACATTTTGGGAGCGTCAAGCTTCCAGTAATTGTTTTCTATAACGGTGTGCATATCGAGAGCCTTGTCAAACGGGAACGCAAACTCCGCCTCGAACGGGCCCATGTACATCCACGCGTCGGGCGCGCCCTTAACGCGCGCAAAGCTTTCAAATTCAACCTCGTCGCATTTGAGGTCAAAGCCCCAGCCGCCGCTGCCGCAGACGGTCCTTACGGCTATCGTATGCTTTCCGAACGGCAGGGAAACGGTAAACGTATCCTCGCCGTTCTTTATCGAATATATTTCGTTTTTATCGATATAAACGGTTGCCGCGCCCTCGGCTTTTATCTTAAAATTATAAACGGCGCTGCCCATTTCGTTAAAGAAGCCCTCCGTAACGCCCATTGCGTATTTGCCGGGGCACAGCCCGTAGATACGCTCAAGCTGACCCTTTGCTTTGAGCTCGCCGTCCCATTCGAGCGCGGGATACAGCTTCGCGTTTACGTCGGCCTCGCTCATGCCCATTTCAAAATTCGGCTCAAAATCGGGTGTGACGGGCTCTGTAAAGATAAAGCCCTCCTGTCCGTCGCGCTCCTTTGACGGCATCAGCACATACATATCCCATTTGCCTATCCACGTGCCGAACTGTCCGCCGAAGCCCGCCTTCGTTTTCTGGAATTTTATGCGTATATCGTTCCAGCCGGGCTCCACGTCAAAGAAAATACGCGTTGCCGTTTCGGAATATCTCTCTTTGAATATATCGGACTTGTAAATTATCTCGCCGTTCAGGAAAATCGTCATCGGTCCGAAGCAGTTTATGTCAAAGCCGAAATTCGCCTTGCCGCCGCTGTAGAATTCCGAAAACGCCCAAACGCACGATTTATCGGGCGCATCGGGGAATATTTTATTGAAATCAACAAGATAGCGGTAATCCGTTGTACGCGTTATACCGTCGTTTGTGTAAGCGCGGTAATAAAGCCCGTGCTCGAGATTCTGCCCCATATATCTGTGCGCAAGCGACGAAATTATCGCGCGGGCGTTTGTGCCCTCGTAAGCGTTTATTGAGCGCGTGTCGTCAAAATAGTAACCCATTTTTCATCTCTCCTTTTCGTTTTTGCTCTCTTCCGGTCATTTTTGACAAGGCCCGGACAATTATCAAAAACGGCCGCGGCAATAGCCGGCGCCGTTTTTGACGCGAACCTTTTATTTACCCTATTGTATATTATATATCAAACGGCCCGCGGTGTCAATAATTTTTGATTTTTTCTTTTTGCCGGAGGGGGGCGTGAAAAAATCCAAAAAAATCTCAAAAAACACTTGACATAACGCGTATCGCGTGATAGTATAATAAACAACAGCATACAAAAAGATAGAGGCGCGGAATTTATCAGTACCGGCGCGGAGGCTGCGGAGCCTTTGAAACGCCGCGAAAGGGAATTTCGCCGAAATGCGCATCACGTCCGCGCGGGTGCGTGTTGGGTATATTGCAAACAGCAATATAACTGTCACTATAACAAATAGTGGAGGGCTATCGCTTAATATTTTCCGCGAAATTTAGGCAGTAACCCTCGGGCTTACTGCTTTTTGTTTTGTTTATCAAAACTCGTCAAAATAAAAGAAAGGTATGATTCCAATGAAACAAAATTACAATATCGGCATAATAGGCGCAACGGGCATGGTCGGCCAGCGCTTTATAACGCTCCTGCACGACCACCCCTGGTACACGATAAAAGTCCTTGCCGCATCGCCCAGAAGCGCGGGCAAAACATATAAGGACGCGGTCGGCAGCAAGTGGTCGATGAAAGAGGAAATACCGGCGTCCGTTGCCGGCATGGTGGTTATGGACGCGGCAAACGACGTTGAAAAAATAGCGGAGCAGGTCGATTTTGTATTCTGCGCCGTTGACATGAAAAAAGACGAAATAAAAGCTCTCGAGGAGCGCTACGCAAAGGCGGAATGCCCCGTTGTTTCAAACAACTCGGCGCACAGGCACACGCCCGACGTACCGATGATAATCCCCGAAATAAACCCGCAGCACATAGAAATAATCCCGGCGCAGAGAAAGCGTCTCGGCACAAAGCGCGGCTTTGTTGCGGTAAAATCAAACTGCTCGCTGCAGTCATACCTGCCGGCAATGGCCGTTATAAATATGAAATACCCCATAGACCATGCGCTTGTTACAACGTACCAGGCAATATCGGGAGCGGGCAAAACGTTTGAAACATGGCCCGAGATGGTTGACAACCTCATTCCGTATATAGGCGGCGAGGAAATGAAATCCGAGGTTGAGCCGAACAAAATACTCGGTCGTATAGAGGGCGGCGAAATTGTCCCGTCAACGGAGCTTTCCATCGAGTGCCAGACATACCGCGTTCCCGTTTCGGACGGCCACACCGCGGCGATATTCTTCTCGTTCAAAGACAGGGAAAACCTCCCGTCCGTTGAGGAAATGGAGAATATGTGGAGAGAATACAAAGGCGTTCCGCAGGAGCTCGGCCTCCCGCACGCGCCGAAGCAGTTTATACACGTCTACACAGAAGCCGAAGCGCCCGATCAGCCGCAGATAAAAACGGCGCGCGAAACAGACGGCGGTATGGCAATATCGTGCGGACGCTTAAGAAAATCAACGCAGTATGACTATAAAATGGTTTCAATGAGCCATAATACGTTAAGAGGCGCCGCCGGCGGAGCCGTTTTGCTTGCGGAGCTTCTGACGGCAAAGGGATACATGGATTGATTTTAAATGAATTGATTTTACACAGCATAACCGCCGAATGTGTAACGGAAGGAGAACAATATGAAAAAGCTCATTTATCTTGCGCTGCCGCTACTTATTGCGTTATTCGGCACGGCGGCGCATGCCGAGGAATATACGGGCTCATACGAGGGCTGGTATTACGCGAACCAGGGTCAGACGGGGCTGACGCTTACAATAAACGAGGATAACACGGGCGTGTTTGAGTTTTACAATATGCCGGGGCGCTCAAACGCCGCGTCGGGCTCGTACACTGTCACGGTAAGCGAGGAAAACGGCGTTTTGACCGTCGAGGGCGGCGAATGGATAGAAAAACCGTCGACATATCAATTTGTTTCGCTTGAGGGAACGGTTGACGGCGGCGTTTACAGCGGCGTTGTATCCGGCAATTCAAGCTGGGAATTTGTCCTTAACAAAAATAACGACAGCTATCAGCAGATAGCCGACAGCGTTTTTGAGGATCACAGATACGAGCTTATAACAGACGGTCTTAACTGGGAGGACGCGCGCGCCGAATGTGAGGAAATGGGCGGACACCTTGTGACAATAAATTCCGAAGCCGAGCAGCGTTTTATCGAACAGCTTCTGGCGGATTCCGAGCTTAACGATTCGGCGGACGTGTGGATAGGCACGGCCGAGGAGCTCGGCGATTATTCCTCATGGGTCACGGGCGAAGCGGTAATATACACAAACTGGGGCGTTCCGCAGCCCGATAATCTCGGCGGCGGACAGCATCATGCCGTTATCGTAAACGGTGACCGCGGCTCCGAGGGCGGCAGCTATTATATCCGCAAATATCAATGGGATGACAACACAAACAGCCGCCGTCCGTATATATGCGAATGGGAAACGTGGAGCGATTCTGCGGAGTGGTCCACGCCCGAATTGCAGGAGGCTGCCGAAAACGGTCTTATCCCCGACGTGCTTGTCGGAAAAGATATGACAGCCCCGATAACGCGCGGCGAATTTGCGGCCGTATCCGTCAAGCTGTTTGAGGCAATGACCGGCGGCAGAGCCGTTATGGCGTCGGACTGCCCGTTTAACGATATAGCCGAGGACGAAAGCAGGAATTATATCCTGAAGGCATACAACATCGGCGCGGTAAACGGCATGAGCGAAACAACATACGAGCCGTCCGCGCTTTTGCAGAGGGAGCAGCTCGCGACGATGCTCACGCGCGTATATAAGCGCAGCGAATGGCCCGACTGGACGCTTGAAACAGATGACGAATATACGATAAATTATTCCGGCGTCAAGAAATTCGACGATGACGCGCTGATATCGGATTACGCAAAGCCGAGCGTATATTTTATGGTAAAATACAACGTCCTGAGCGGCATAGGCAATAACCTGTTCGCGCCGAGAAACACAACGCCCGCCGAAGAAGCCGAGGGCTACGCCAACGCGACAAGGGAGCAGGCGGTTGTTATGTCGCTGAGAAGCTTTGAAAATCTTGAAATCGAATGATTATTATTTTATAAAGGAGAGATCTATAATGGCAAAGAAATTACCGTTCACAGGCTCCGGCGTGGCAATAGTTACGCCGTTTGACGGGGACAAAACAAACTATGACGTTTTGGGCGAGCTTATAGAAATGCACATCGCCAAAAAAACGGACGCGATAATAATCTGCGGCACAACGGGCGAAGCGTCAACAATGCCCGATTCGGAGCATCTTGCCGCAATAGAATACACGGTCAAAAAAGTAAACGGCAGGATACCCGTTATTGCCGGCACGGGCTCAAACGAAACGGCTCACGCCGTATCGCTTTCAAAGCAGGCGGAGGCTCTCGGCGCGGACGGTCTGCTCCAGGTTACGCCTTACTACAACAAGACGACGCAGAAGGGGCTTATCGCGCATTTCGGCGCCGTTGCCGACGCTGTATCGATACCCATAATACTTTACAACGTCCCGTCGCGCACAGGCATGAACATCGCAATCCCGACGCTCAAGGAGCTTGCAAAGCGCGAAAACATCGTTGCGATAAAAGAAGCAAGCGGCAATATATCATACACGGCGCAGGTTGCGGCGCACGTTCCGGAGCTTTATATTTATTCGGGCAACGACGATATGATAGTTCCCGTAATGTCACTCGGCGGCAAGGGCGTTATATCGGTAGTGGCAAACATACTGCCCGAGGAAACGCATAACCTCTGCCAAAATTATCTTGACGGAAATGCCGAAGCGGCAAGAAAAGCGCAGCTTGAGCTGCTCGACCTTATAAACAAGCTGTTTATAGAAGTAAACCCCGTTCCCGTAAAAACGGCGCTCAACCTGATGGGCATAAACGCCGGCAATCTCAGGCTGCCGCTTACGGAAATGGATCCGGCAAACAAAGAAGCTTTAAAGCAGGCAATGATAAACGCGGGCATAGCGCTTGCCTGACAGAACGGAAAGGGAATGACTTATGATAAAAATAATCATGAACGGCTGCTGCGGCAAGATGGGCCGCGTTATAACGCGCCTTGCCGCCGATGACAGCGAATGTGAAATCGCCGCCGGCTTTGACGTATGCGATACGGGCGATATGCCGTATCCCGTCTATACCGACCCGAACGAATACGACGGTCCGGCGGACGTAGTTATAGACTTTTCGCACCCGTCATGCCTTACGGGCCTGCTCGCCTACTGCAAAAAGCGCAGGCTGCCAGTGATTTTATGCACAACGGGCTTTACGGCGGAGCAGAAAGAGGAGTTTAAGGCGGCGTCCGAGGAAATACCCGTATTTTTCAGCGCAAACATGAGCCTCGGCATTAACCTTATAATATCGCTTGCAAAGCAGGCGGCAAAGCTGCTTGAGGACAGCTTTGACATAGAAATAGTGGAAAAGCATCACAACCAGAAAATAGACGCTCCGTCGGGCACGGCTCTCGCAATAGCAGACGCGATAGACGAAACGCTTTCGTATCCCGCCGAATACGTCTACGACCGCCACAGCGTACGGAAAAAGCGCGGCAAGCATGAAATAGGGCTCCACGCCGTCCGCGGCGGCACGATAGTCGGCGAGCACGAAGTCATTTTCGCGGGAACGGATGAGGTGATAGAATTAAAGCACAGCGCGCACAGCAAGGAAGTCTTTGCCGTCGGCGCCGTTAAGGCTGCAAAGTTTATCGTTTCAAAGCCTGCCGGAATGTATGATATGAATGATTTGCTGAACGAAGCATAAAATTTTGCGCGGCGATCGGCCGGCGCAATAAAATTAAAAAATTAAATAAAGTAATTAAATATAATAGGGCTGCTCGATTTTAGATGCAGAACGGACAAAACGCACCCGACGGCGTAATTTGTTTACTCCGAGCGGTGCGTTTTGTTCGTAGGTAAACAGCTTTAGCTGTTTAGCGGTCTGCGCTAAAAGCGACAGCCCCTTGTTATGCTCTTGTTATGATTTTGCTTCCATATGCGGCAGCATCTCCAGCACATTTAAAATCTTTTGGCGCGTAACCTCCCTTGCGGCGGCATTTTCGGGCGCATCATCGTTTTTCAGCGATGCGTTTAATGCGTCGAGCTGCTCCTTCACAACGTCTATGACCCTGTCGGCCTGCTCCCGCTTTTTGAGAGAATCAAGCGTTTTTAATATTTCTGTCCGCACCTTTGCGGCGTTTTCGGACTGGTCGTCGCGCAGCTGCTCCTGCATTTTTGAAAGCTGATTGTCGAAAAGCTCGTATATATTCATTGCGTCGTCCTCCTTGTTTATAATACCGCCCGCGTTTTCCGCGGACGCAGCGGGAGGCGCGCAGAGGCGCACAGCGGTATCGCTTATCCTCCGCGCACGTCCCTTTTTTATAAGTCCCGCAGCACGTTTAGGATAAGTGCTGTACAATATATCTCCGTTTTCGCCTATCACAGTAATGTTTTTTGCCATGGGTGTCGTCCCCTCCTGCGATGTTTTTTTATTCTCTGTTTTTTGTTATGGGTGCCGTCCCCGCTTATTATTATATCACACGCCGCGCCATTTTGCAACAGCCAAATGTATTTTTTACACACCGCATACTTAAATTTGTTGACACATTGCATTGTTTCTGATATAATAAACTGAGGGACGCGTCATTTAGCGGCAGTCCCGAATTCAAATATATACGGAGGTATTGATTTATCGATGGACAGTGACAGTATAAGTCAGATTATTTTTATAGCTGTACTGATTATGATGTCGGCATACTTTTCCGCGTCCGAAACAGCGTTCTTTTCAATGAACAAAATACGCATGAAAAGCATGGCGTCAAACGGGAACAAAAGGGCAAAGCTTGTGCTGAAGCTTGCCGAGGATTACGATAAGCTGCTTTCAACGCTGCTTATAGGCAACAACATAGTAAATATAGGCTCGTCGGCGCTTGCTACGGTTATGTTTGTAAAGTGGCTCGGAAATTCCGGCGCGTCGGCGTCAACGGCTGTTATGACGGTTATCGTGCTTATATTCGGCGAAATAACGCCGAAGAGCATGGCAAAAAATTCCCCGGAATCGTTTGCGATGTTTTCCGCGCCGATACTGCGCGTTATAAACATCATCCTTTCGCCGCTCAATTTCATCTTTTCGGGCTGGCAGAAGCTTGTTCACAAGCTCTTTAAACCGCAGGACGACAGGGGCGTTACGGAGGAAGAGCTGCTTACAATGGTTGAGGAGGCGCAGAACGACGGCGGCATAGACTCTCACGAAAGCGAGCTTATACGCAACGCAATAGAATTTAACGATATTGAGGTCGTGGACATACATACGAACCGTGTGGATGTTGTTGCGATAGATATCGAGGACTCAAACGAAAAGGTTGCAAAGGTATTCCGCGAAAACGGCTATACCCGTCTGCCCGTTTACAAGGATTCCATAGACAATATCATAGGCATACTGAATCAAAAGGACTTCAACAACGCCGTAAACGACGGGCTGACTGTTGAGCAGGTGATGAGCGAGCCCGTGTTTGTTATCCCTTCGATGAAGATTTCGCAGCTGCTCACGCTGCTGCAGAAGGAAAAATCGCATATGGCCGTTATTATAGACGAATACGGCGGCACGGTCGGCATTGTTACGCTCGAGGACATTCTCGAGGAGCTTGTCGGCGAAATATGGGATGAGCACGACGAGGTTGTTGAAAGCATAGTAAAGCTCGGCGAAAACAAATATAAGGTCCTGTGCAATTCAAATCTCGATAATTTGTTTGATATGTTCGGGCTTAAAAACGATTACGATATTTCAACGGTCGGCGGCTGGGTTGTTGAGAAATTCGAGCGTATCCCCGATGAGGGCGACAGCTTCAGATACGAAAATCTGCGCGTTGTTGTAACAAAGCGCGATTCGCGCCACGTTAACGAAATAACGGTTGAGGTGCTCGAGCCGCAGCCGGCAGAAGATGAATAATTCCCGCGGGGGCATTGCGTCCCCGCTTTTTTTTCGGAAAAATTCTTCTCCCCCTTGACATTTTAATAACTTTTAAGTATAATATATATTAACGAGGGGGAATATAGCTTTGTATCAGATACATTTTTACAGGGATAAAAACGGAAAAGAGCCGGTTAAAGAATACTTGCGGGAACTGTCGTCAAAAACAGATAAAGACAGCCGGATAAACCTAAACAAAATAAGGGACTATATAAAAGCGCTCAGCGAATACGGATTAAGCCTCGGCGAGCCGTATGTAAAGCATTTATCGGGCGATATATGGGAACTGCGCCCGGTGCGCAACAGAATATTGTTTTTTGCCTATGACGGAAAAAGCTTTATTTTATTATCTCACTTTATAAAGAAAACGCAAAAAACACCTGCCCGCGAAATAGAAAAAGCCAAAAGACTTATACGTGATTTTTTAGAAAGGAGCGGAAGCAATCAATGATAAAAGATAAAGAATATAAAAAAGCGATTGCCGTTGCCAGGGAATATGCCGCGGACCTCAATGAGCGCGGCGAAGCTGCGGTCGGCGGCGATGCGCTCGAATTTATGCACTCGATCATGACTCCCGAGGAAATTGCGGAGAGCAATCTGCGCGTAGACCTCATAGGGGAGCTTATCGAAGCGCGGCGCGAAAAGGGACTGAGCCAAAAAAAGCTCGAGGAGCTGAGCGGCGTTAAACAGCCCGTTATTGCGCGGCTCGAAAAAGGCACAACAAGCCCGCGGCTGAGCACCGTTTTAAAGCTGCTCGTGCCGCTCGGAAAGACGCTTGCCATTGTGCCGCTTGACAGTAAAAATAAAGCAGAAAAATAATTCTCGCAGGTGCGGGGGCGTATGCCCCCGCACCTGAGCCTGCGAAAAAAAGTCTGTAAATTTAAAGCCTTCTGTGGT
>DVLU01000016.1 GCA_018715365.1 Candidatus Ornithomonoglobus intestinigallinarum
GAAACTGGGGCAAGGTCTATGGGGAGCTGTCGATCATGTACGAGGGCAGGATGCCCGAATGAGTGGTATCACAAAAATACCGTCACATCAAGGGTTTACGCAGCAAGCTGCTTCAATGAACGCCCTGAGGGCGCCCTTGACATGCCGGAATTTTTATGATATATTGTAGCTGGGGCAGGACGAATGCCCTGCCCTGAAAAATATAAATTTTACCACAGAAGCTTAATTTACAGAAAAAAATTCGCACGCCCAATCTATCTGATACTTGCGGCTATAACGCTTCTATATGCATTGATGGTTTTAAGAGGGCAAAAACACCACTTATGATCCTGAAACAAAAGTTGTTTGCATACCTTTATCTTTTTCTTTTCAAAATCAACATCCGGCCACTGAAGAGCGAAAACTTCACTTTCTCTTAGACCTGTGTTCAAAGCGATATAATACGATACAATTAAATTCGTGCCGTGCAGCCGTTGTTCCATTGCAGCGCGTTCTTCCTGAGTATACGTTTTAATCTCGCCTATATGCCTTGGATCGGGAGGGGGAGTGATCTCGCAGAAAATATCCTTTTTCATATATTTTCTCTTATACGCATACCCAAATATGACCTTCAGTGTTTTAAACAGCCCTTTTACATATTCCTCGCTTAAATATGTTCTTTTTCCATTTATAAAATCTTCTATCATTGCACGGGTGATTTGATACATATAATATGAACCAAATCTTTCGGCATAATGATTTCTGTAAAGCGAATCATAGCGTTTGATTGTTGCATAAGCCCGGGTTGCAGGCGCTTCTGTTTCCATAAATTCTGTAAATACTTGTGAAAACGTTATCTTTTGGTTCTCTACATAATCGCCTGTATTATTGAGTTGATATAAAGCATCTGCAAGCGCTTTATCAGCCTCCCGTTTTGTCTTATAACCGCCTTTTTCAATTTGGGTTCTCTGATCTGAGGTTTTCCCAAGATCGATTCGGTACGACCATGTTTTTCCTCGTTTTCTGACACTGCCTTTCATAATAAGCCCTCCTTTAAAGCAGATGATAATTAAATTATACCGGTAGCAACATCAGAATCTTAATTTTATACGCCCAAATTGCCTCAAAAAAATTTGCCCACAAAAATTTTAACTTCAAGGCCCGAAAAACCGCATAACCATGCGGTTTTCCGGCGTTTTTGTGGGCAAATCGGTTTTTGACCTCCGATTTTTGCGATTTGCCCACAATTTGCCCACATAAATTTGAGATACAATTAAATACGAAAAAACACGATTAACGACGAATCGCTAATCGTGTTTCGTGACCAAGTCTCAAAAATGGCTTATTTACTGGGGTTTCGAGCTGTATCGAATCGTATTTAATCTTATCTACGATTAACCGAAATACCTCTTTAAAAGTCCCTCGAAGCCTTTTCCGTGTCTTGCTTCATCCTTAGCCATCTCATGAACGGTATCGTGGATAGCGTCGTAGCCAAGCTCCTTGGCTCTCTTTGCAAGCTCAAATTTGCCGGCAGTTGCACCGCACTCCGCTTCCGCTCTCATCTCAAGGTTCTTCTTCGTTGATACGTCAACAACCTCGCCGAGAAGCTCCGCAAACTTAGCTGCGTGTTCGGCCTCCTCATAAGCTGCCTGCAGATAGAACGCGCCTATCTCGGGATAGCCTTCGCGGATAGCCTGTCTGCTCATTGCAATATACATACCAACCTCAGTGCACTCGCCCTCAAAGTTAGCCTTAAGGCCTTCGTATACGTCAGCCTCGATCTGATCCTTTGCGCCTACGCCTATAACGTGCTCGCAAGCAAAGTTAAGACCTGCGCTTTCGTCAACCTTTGTAAACTTTGAACCAGGAACGCCGCACTGAGGGCACTTTTCGGGCGGATTGTCACCCTCATAAACATAACCGCATACCGGACATACATACTTTGCCATAATTTTATCCTCCTTTAAATTATTTCTGCAGCCGCCGGGCATTTTCCGCCGGCTGCGTATCTGCTTTTTTAACAACGTCTTTAATAAGACTTTGTTTTAATAATATTATAGCACTAAAATACGCAAATGTCAAGACTATTTTTTTATTTTTACATACGATTCACAAATAATATACAAAACCGACAAAGCACCCTGTCCCATTTGACAATTCAGCGCAGTTATATTATAATAAAACAGGAAACTCAGGAAAGGAACGATGAGAAATGGAAATCAGACGAGCGGGATCGGAAGACATTGAAGGCATCAAGCGCCTATTGGTGCAGGTGAACAACGTTCATGCCGACGGACGTCCCGACTTATTCAAGCATGACAAGAGAAAATACACAGATCAGGAGCTTAAAGCTCTGCTTGCGGATGATACGCGCCCCGTTTTTGCGGCGGTTGACGGCACATCGCTTTTGGGCTATGCCTTCTGCGTTGTTACGGACCACACTCCCGACAATAATCTTACGGACATTAAAACGCTTTATATAGACGACCTCTGCGTTGATGAAACGGCGCGCGGAAAGCACATAGGCACGTCGCTTTACGGGCACGTTAAAAAATGGGCAAAGGAAAACGGCTTCTATAATATAACGCTTAACGTTTGGTCATGCAACAAAAGCGCCGAAGCATTTTATAAAACGCTCGGTCTTGTGCCTCAGAAAACAACGCTCGAATCAATCCTCTGACGCAAAAAAGGTATAATTTATTTACCGCACGTATACTTTGTTTACCACTTTCGTGGTTATAACAAATTTCATTTGATATTTTATTGACTTTTTCGTTTGATTTGCTATAATAAAAGCAGAAAATCCAATACGGAAAGGAATGTTAATATGTATCCAAGGATAGGAATCCGCCCCGTCATAGACGGACGCTGGGGCGGTATACGCGAAGGTCTTGAAGAACAGACGATGAACATGGCACGTGCGGCAAAGGAGCTTATCGAAAGCAACATAAAATACCGCGACGGTTCGCCCGTTCAGTGCATCATTGCGGAATCAACAATAGGCGGAGGCGCCGAGGCTGCCCGCTGCGAGGATTATTTCTCAAGGGAAAACGTGTGCGCAACTCTTTCGGTTACGCCGTGCTGGTGCTACGGCTCAGAGACGTTTGACATGAACCCGCACACAATAAAGGCCGTTTGGGGCTTTAACGGAACGGAACGCCCGGGAGCGGTTTATCTTGCTGCCGTTATGGCGGCGCACACGCAAAAGGGTCTTCCCGCGTTTTCGATATACGGCCATGACGTTCAGGATATGGACGACAAGTCAGTCCCCGCAGATGTTGCCGAAAAAATACTGCGCTTTGCAAAATGCGCCGTTGCTGTCGGACAGATGAAGAACAAGTCGTATGTAAATGTCGGCGGCGTTGCAATGGGCATAGCCGGCTCATACTGCGATGCGGAAATGTTCCAAAAATATTTCGGTATTCGCCCCGAATGGGTTGACATGACCGAAGTGTTAAGGCGAATCACTCTCGAAATATATGACCACGACGAATACGAAAAGGCACTTGCATGGGCGAAGGAAAACTGCAAGGAGGGCTTTGATTTAAACGAGGGCAAGAATTTCCCCGAAATAATCAAAAAATCAAAGGTTGTTCCGGCCGATAAGGACTGGGAATTTATCGTTAAGATGACGATGGTAATCCGCGACATTCTTTACGGAAACAAGAAGCTTGACGAAATGGGATGGCACGAAGAGGCTCTCGGCAAAAACGCAATCGCCGGCGGCTTCCAGGGGCAGAGAAACTGGACGGACTGGCTCCCGAACGGCGACTTTACCGAGGCTATAATGGCGTCGTCGTTTGACTGGAACGGCCCCAAGTCCCCCACTCCGTTTGCGACGGAAAACGATACGTTAAACGGCGTTGCCATGATGCTCGGCACTCTTGTAAGCGGAACCGCGCCGTGCTTCCATGACGTCCGTACATACTGGAGCCCCGAAGCGTGTGAAAGAATCACAGGCAAAAAGCCGCAGGGCAAAGCGTCGAACGGCTTTATCCATCTTATAAATTCCGGCGCAACGGCGCTTGACTGCACCGGCGCATCGGTAAACGAAAACGGCGAGCACTGCATGAAGCCGTTCTATGAAATGACAGACAAGGACATAAAGGCTTGCCTTGACGCAACAGACTGGTGCAGAGCAAATTACGAATATTTCCGCGGCGGCGGTTTCTCAAGCCACTTTAAAACAGGCGCGGAAATGCCCGTTACAATGCTCAGAGTAAATATCGTTGACGGCATAGGCCCCGTTATGCAGATAGCTGAGGGCCACACCGTAACGCTTGACGACGATATGCACAAGAAGCTTGACGTAAGGACAGACCCGAGCTGGCCCACGACCTGGTTCGTTCCGGAGCTTACGGGCAAGGGTGCGTTTAAAGACGTTTACAGCGTAATGGCTAACTGGGGCGCAAACCACGGCGTAACCGTTTACGGTCACGTTGGCGCAGAGCTTATCACGCTTGCTTCTATGCTTCGCATACCGGTTGCAATGCACAACGTTTCGGACGATAAGATATACAGACCTCACGCATGGGCGGCGTTCGGCACCGATAATCTTCAGAATGCCGACTTTGCAGCATGCAAGGCATACGGTCCCCTTTACAAATAATCGCAAAACAGGGCTGCCGCTTTCAGCGCAGACCACAACACAGCATAGCAGCTGTGTTGTTACAAACAAAACGCACCCGACGGCGTGATTTGTTCACTCCGAGTGGTGCGTTTTGTCCGTTCTGCAGCTGAAATCGAGCAGCCCTGTGCTATCAGGCTTATTTTTTAGTGTCCCTGTTATTATATTTAGTGTCCCTCATCAGTGAATTTTAGTGTCCCCGGCCGCATTTTAAAGCTTCATAATTTTATCGGCGGCAACCATTATTCCGAGTTTTGCGGATTCATATGTCAGCCCGCCCTGCATATAGACCATATACGGCTCACGCATCGGGGCGTCGGCCGAAAGCTCGATTGACGAGCCCTGAACAAACGCTCCGGCGGCCATTATTACCTGATCCGAATAACCCGGCATATCCCACGGCTCGGGAGTTACGAAGCTGTCCACCGGCGCGCCCTTCTGAATGCCGCGGCAGAACGCCTTCACTTTTTCGGGGTCGCCGAATTGTATCGACTGGATTATATCGTGGCGCGCTTCCGTCGGCAGCGGATCAACGTCAAAGCCGAGCTTTTCAAAAACGGCGGAGCAAAAAAGCGCCGATTTTATTGCCTGTGCCGTTATGTGCGGAGCCATAAACAAGCCCTGATAGAGCTGTCTGTTAAGTCCGAGCGACGCGCCACATTCCTTGCCTATCCCCACTGAGGTGAGCCTGTAGGCGCACAGCTCCACAAGGTCTGCGCGTCCGGCTATATAGCCGCCGCACGGGGCGATTCCCCCGCCCGGGTTTTTTATAAGCGAGCCCGCGGCAAGGTCGGCGCCGAAATGCGTCGGTTCTTTTATATCCGCAAATTCGCCGTAGCAGTTATCTACTATACATATGGTTTCGGGCGAACGTTCCTTAACAAAGGAAACTATCTCCCCTATTTTTTCGGCGCTGTATGTCGGACGCCGGCCGTAGCCCTTTGAGCGCTGTATCATAACGGCGCGCACGTTCATATGCGAAAGCGTAAACGCAAGCTCGTCAAAATCGGGATTTCCGTCGTTGGCAAGCGGGATTTCCGTATACGTAACGCCGAAATCCTTAAGTGAGCCGCTGCCCGCTTTTCCGGATATGCCTATCGCTTCCTCAAGCGTATCGTACGGCTTGCCTGTTGCCGAAACGAGGTGGTCGCCCGGACGGAGCACGCCGAAAAGCATTGTTGACAGCGCGTGTGTGCCGTTTACAAAATTATGGCGCACAAGCGCATCCTCCGTACCGAAAATATCGGCATAGACTTTATCGAGCGTATCGCGTCCCAGGTCGTCATAGCCGTAGCCGGTTGTAGGCGCAAAATGCGCTTCGCTTACGCGGTTATCGGCAAACGCTTTCATAACGCGCCATTGGTTTATCTGTGCCGTGTCGTCAACACGCGCGAACTGCTCCTTAAGAGCGTTTTCGGCAAGCTCCGCAAGGTTTATAACGCTGTCGGACAAGCCGAGAGCTTCTCTCATAAATTTATTTTTTTTGATTGCTTTAGCGCTTTCATTCATTCGAATTCATATCCTTTTTTTAATTTATACGCCGCATACGCGGCACAGGCTATATTATACCACGGTTTGGCGAAGCTTGTCAAGTATTCGGATTTTTATCCCCGAATTGAATAAGGCTGCCTCAAAAAAGCGGCAGCCTTATCGATTATTATTCGCGTGTCTGCGCCTCCACGAGATTCTCCCCGCAGTAGCGTTCGCGAAGCTTCGGTTTTTCTATTTTGCCGGTCGGGTTTCTCGGCACCTCGGCGAAGATTATCCTACGCGGCCTTTTATAGCGCGGAAGATCAAGACAAAAGTCGTTTATCTCCTCCTCGGTACACTGACGGTCCGGCTTCAGCTCTATTATCGCGGCGGCAATTTCACCGAGACGATGGTCGGGAAGCCCTATAACGGCAACATCCTTTATTGCATCGTTTCGTCTCAGGAAATCCTCTATCTGAACGGGATAGAGATTTTCGCCGCCCGATATTATAACGTCCTTTGCGCGGTCAACAAGATATATAAAGCCGTCCTCATCCTCGCGCGCCATATCGCCTGTTAAAAGCCAGCCGTTGTGCAGCACCTCGTCGGTTGCCTTTTTATCGTTGTAGTAGCAGGTCATAACGCCGGGGCCCTTAACGGCAAGCTCGCCTACCTCGCCCTGCTTTACCTCATTGCCGTCGCCGTCCACTATTTTTACCTGCCAGCCGTAGCCCGCTTTGCCTATAGCGCCGACCTTATCTATATTTTCAACGCCGAGATGAACGCAGCCCGGTCCTATCGATTCGCTCAGTCCGTAGTTCGTATCGTACTGATGATTCGGGAAATGCTTCTTCCAGCGCTTTATAAGGCTTGGCGGAACAGGCTGGGCGCCTATGTGCATCAGCCGCCATTGGTCAAGGCGGTAATCGCTTAAATCTATGTCGCCGCGGTCTATTGCGTCAAGAATATCCTGCGCCCACGGAACGAGCAGCCATACGATTGTGCAGCGCTCCTCGGAAACTGCCCTTAATATCCATTCGGGCTGCGTACCCTTTAAGAGCACGGCCTTGCCGGCCGAAATAAGGCTTCCGAACCAGTGCATTTTTGCGCCCGTATGATAAAGCGGCGGTATGCAGAGGAATACGTCGTCCTTCGTTTGCCCGTGATGGTTCTGCTCAACGGCCGCGGCGTGCATAAGGCTCGTATGCTTATGAAGTATCGCCTTCGGGAAACCCGTTGTTCCCGACGAGAAATATATTGCCGCAAAGTCGTCGTCCGTTATATCAACGTCGGGAGCAATGCTCCGCATAAATTTCACGAGATAATTATAGCTTTCCGCAAACGTCGGGCATGATTCCCCGACGTAAAATATCTGCTTAACGCGCGGTATCCTTTCAAATATTTCCTCAACGCGTCCTATAAATTCAGGTCCGAAAACAAGCATATCCGCTTCCGAAAGCTCAAGACAGTATTTTATTTCCTCTGCGGTGTAGCGGTAATTGAGCGGTACGGCAACGGCTCCCGCCTTCAGGATACCGAAATATATCGGCAGCCATTCAAGACAGTTCATAAGCAGTATCGCAACCTTGTCGCCCTTCTTTATGCCGCGGCTCAAAATAAGATTGGCAAAGCGGTTTGCGCGCTTATCAAACTCGAACCAGTTTATTTCACGCCTGCCCGCATTCATCGGGTTCGTTTCGATAAGCGCATATTCGCGCCACGTCACCTTCGCGTGCTCCATTACCTTCGGATTTATTTCCACAAGCGCGGTGTCCTGCGGAAATTCCTTTGCGTTTCTTTCCAAAAATTCTGTTATGGGCATTTTTCGTTCCTTCTTTTTATGCTAAGTTTTTTATTTTCAATTACAGGCTTTGATTATTAAATACCTTTGCAAGATGCTTTTCGTCAAAGCGTTTTGTAAACAGCGATACAACCGGCGTAACCGCAAGCGAAACAGCCATTGCGCCGACGCCCATTTCGGGAGCCTTTGCCGAAGCCGCCTGAAACGCCGTATACACGTCCGAGCCGGCGGCGTTCATTGCTGTAAGTACAACCGTTGTTACAGCAACCGTCAGAAAGCCGCATATAAGACCTGCCCATGCGCCGGCCTTTGTTATGCGCTTTGAGTAAATGCCCCATATGTACGGGCCTATAAAGCAGCCTGCGACTATTCCCCAGCTGAACGACATTATGTTTACGATTATGCTTATATTCTGCGTTGCAAAAACATATGACAGCGCAACGAAAAGTATGCACAAAAAGCGTGTAAGGCGCATTTCCTGCTTCGGCGTGTAGCCCTTGTGCACAACGGGCGCAAGGTCGATGGAAATTGCCGACGCCGACGATAAAACGACGGATGACAGTGTTGACATCGACGCCGAAAGCAAAAGCAGCAGTATCACGGCAAGTATTATTATCGTTCCGAGGTTGCCGCCCAGCGACTGCACAAGCACCGTGGGTATAACGGCATCGTGTCCGCCGGCGGGTAGCTGATTGCCGAGCACAAGCCTTGAAAGCGAGCCGATAAAGTACGCGCCTGCGCCTATTATAAGCGCAAAAAGCGTTGAAACGGTCGTTGCCGTTTTTATTGATTTATCGTCCTTTATTGCGTAGTATTTGCTGACCATCTGCGGCAGACCCCATGTGCCGAAGCTTGTTAAAAGAATGTTGACGCACAGGAACTTCCATGAGCCGTCGCCGAAAAAGTTCGTAAGCTGCGAGCCCGTTATCCCGTCGCCGTTATCGGGGATAGCGGCAAGGTTTTGATAAAACTCTCCGAAGCCGCCGACGCTCTTGTTGTTCACTATTGCAACAACCATTGCGATAACGCCGAATATCATTATCATTCCCTGGACAAAATCGGTGTACGCCGCGGCAACGTAGCCGCCGAGCATCAGATATATCGCCGTTACAGCAGCGATTACAAGCATCCACGTCGATTCCGGTACGCCCGGGAATATTGCGCTGAACATGCTTCCCAGTCCCTTGTAAACGGCAGCCGAATACGGCACCAAAAATATAAAGATTATAAGCGCCGACACAACCTTAAACGCGGTTGACGCGTAGCGCCCCTCAAAAAATTCCGGCATTGTTTTTGCGGCAAGCGTATGCGTCATCGAGCGCGTCCGTTTTGCAAGCAGCTTCCATGCCAGCCAGCAGCCCAAAAACGCGTTTCCTATGCCTATCCAAAGCGAGCCGAGACCTATATCCCAGCCGTGCTTGCCCGCGTAGCCGATAAAAATTACGGCAGAAAAATAAGAGGTACCGTATGCAAAGGCGCTGACCCAAGGTCCTATATTTCTTCCGCCGAGCAAAAAGCCCTCAATTGAATGTGTTCTCCTCCAGCTGAACACACCTATTGCAATCATAAGACATACGAATGCTATAAGTGCGACAACGGTAACACTTTGTGCCAATTCCATATTCATTTTGTTCTTCCGTCCTTCCGTTTTACATTTGCGCGGAACGCCCGCGCATAAAATTTTGATTTTTGTTCGCCGGCTCGCAAGCCGCCGTCCATGCTACAAATACTACAATGGTTATTATATCACATGTGTTTTAAAAAATAAAGTGTTTTTTATAATTTTGTAAATACTGTACAGCTTATAAGCGGCGGTATTGTGAAATATGTATATTAGACCATACCGCCGCTCAATATTGCTTTTTAAATTCTTAAAATTCCCTGTAAAAATCGTCTTTCATTTCCGATACGCCGAGATAACATTCCCTGCCGTACAGCATCGATGCGGGTATCCGCCACGGTCTGCCGTAATAATAGCAGTCGGCGACAAGCTCGCCGTCGGCGTATATCTGTGCCGCATCTCCTTTAAAATCTATTTCGACAAATCCATCGCCGCCCGTAACGGTTATGCGGCTCCATTTTATTTCGCGTGCGCCGCCGATATTCAGCTCGCCGATATATTTTGCGGCAAAGCCCGGCTGCTCCGCATCGCGTAATATAACGCCCGCCCTGCTCGCGGTTCCCGGAACGATTACCGTGTCAAAATCGCGTCCGTTCCAGCGCCTGCACGATATGCCGCCGGAAACGGAGCGTATTTTTCCGTCACATTCATACAGGTCGCAGTCCTCGCCTATATAAATATATCCGCCTAAGCGCCTGATATATCTTGCGGCGTTCCACGGGACGGTTATTATTTTAAATTTCCCGCATTCCCTGACCGATATTCTGTCGGAGGGCGCAGTTATTTTCTCGCAGTTTTTAAATTTATACACCGGTTCAACGCTGTCTATTGCCGCAAAGAAATATGCGTCCCTGTCGAAGCATATCGGCTGCGCCGTTGCGTATTCGAGCAGCCGCGAACCGAGCTTTATGTTAAACGGCATAAAAAAGCTTACGCCGCCGCGAATATCTATCGGCGGGAACACAACAGAACCCGTGTCTATTTCGGCGCCCTCAACGTCGTCAAGCCTGCCGCCGCGAAGGTAATGATTTATAAACACAAACCCGCCTTCGCCGTTTGTGCGCATCATGTATCTTAAGCTGTGCGTGTTTGTTGGCACAACGCGCCGCTCCGAGGGCACCGCTTCCATCGGGGCAAGTATGCTGCCGAAATCCCGGACAAATAAATGCAGGAGATTCAGAAGCCTGTACTGCTCCCTTATTTCGCCGTATTCGGATATGGGCGCCTGAAAATCGTAGGACAGTATCGGATAATCGTTCGGATAGCCCGTTTCGCGCGATTCGTTAAGCGTTGAAAGGCGTCCGAGCTTGTTTGTGCCGCCGTGATACATATAATAGCCGACAAGATTATTGCCGCTGCCCAACTTCACAAGCGACAGCGCGTAAATATCCATGCCGCTTATTATCGGGCGGCGGTGATGCGTTATTTGTATTCCGCCGCCGAGCTCGCACGTCGCAAACGGGTATCTCTCATACGGCAGCCGCCATTCGCTGCTGTCATCGCCTATTATATCCATGCCTATTGCCGTATCGTTGCGCATTTTATTAAAACAGTAATGCGGCGAAGGCGGCAGCGGGTTTTTATGCTGCTCCCACGGCGCTTCGGGATACGCGCCGAAAACGGGCACAACCTCATCCACGGGTATACGTGCGCCGTTTACGCTGTTCCAGCCGGTGACGGTATATATCGGAACGTCTATGCCCGTCCCCTTCGCGATTTCCTTAAGCTTTGCAAGATGCTCCGGATTATCGGTAAGCTCGTTTTCAAGCTGGACGCCTATAATATTCCCGCCGTCCTTATACAGCAGTCCTTTTATCTGCCTGTATATTTCCGAAAACCACCGCTCAACCTTTGACAGATATTCAGCGTCGTTCGTTCTTGTATTGTATTTTAATATCCAGTCCGGAAAACCGCCGTTTCTGCATTCGCCGTGCGCCCACGGGCCTATGCGCAGAAACACGTCAAGCCCGGCTTTTTTACATTCCTCAACAAACCTGCGTATATCCCGGTCGCCGGTAAAATCAAACGCGTTTTCTATCTCCTCATGGTAATTCCAAAAAAGATACGTTGAAACTATATTCACGCCGCCGGCCTTTATTTTGCAAAGCTCCTCATACCAATGCTCGCTTTTGCAGCGCGAGAAATGAAACTCTCCCATAACGCCTATCCACGGCTTGCCGCCGCGTTCAAAATAAAGGCTCGTAACGTCTATACGCTCACCCGACGGCGATTTGCCGCCGAGATTTAAATGGCCGCGCATAACTCCCAAACTTTCATAAGGTCTGAATTTGTATACCATATCACTTTCCCCCGTTATGCGCAGCTTACTTTACCGAAAATACGTATTCCGTTACCGTTTCGTATATCTCGCCCTTATTTAAAACAGGGCCGGGATAATGGCTGTGCGCCATTGCGTTGGGGAAGCACTGCGTTTCAAGGCAGAAGGCGTTGTGCGTCCCGTATGACGCTCCGTCCTTATATTCCCCTTCGCTAAGCATATTCGCCGTATAGAGCTGCACGGCGCTTTGATCCGAGCGAACCTCCATCGTTATGCCGGTTTTCGGGCACGACGCAACGGCAAACGTCCTGAAGCCCCTGCCTTCAACGGCAAAATTATGGTCAAAGCCGCCCACAAGCTTTACCTGGTCAAAATCAGCGTTTATATCCTGCCCTATGGGCTTCGGCGCTCTGAAATCAAACGGCGTACCCGTTACGGAAAGCACCTCGCCCGTCGGCATTCCCTCGTCGTCGTTCGGCGTATAGAAGCCGGAATTCAGCTGAAGGACCTGGTCGTAAATTTTTCCCGACGAATGCCCGCCCAAATTGAAATAGCTGTGGTTTGTGAGATTGCAGACAGTATCCTTGTCGCAAACGGCCCTGTAATGGATCCTTAACCCGTTTTCCTTTGTCAGCGTATATGTAACGTTTACCGTGAGCGTTCCGGGGAAGCCCTCGTCGTTATCATGCGATACAAGCTCGAGCTCAAGGCGCGGCTCAGCTCCGTCAAAAGCGTTTGCCTCCCATATTTTTTTATCAAAGCCGGAAACGCCGCCGTGAAGGCTGTTTCTGCCCTCGTTTATGCCCACGTGATATTCGGCTCCGTTAAGCTCGAATTCGCCGTTCTTTATACGGTTTGCATGGCGCCCTATGAGCGCGCCGAGATAGCCGTCGTTTGTTTCGTAATCGCCAATGCCGGTGCGTCCCAATACGACGTCTGTTTTTGTGCCGTCGGCGCCTGCTACGTAAAGGGCGCGGATTATTCCGCCCATATCCAATATCTCAGCCGAAAGGCCTCTCTCATTATCAAGTACGTAGCAGTAAACGTCGCCCGCTTCCGCCGTACCGAAAAAACGTTTTTCTATTGACATAAATTCCTCCGTTTCCGCCGCCCGTGCGGCTTTTTTTGTTTGTAATTATTATATACAAAGAGGTCGTCAATGTCAATGATAGTTTTTTAATATTTTATAATTATTTTTAAAAAGAGAACCTATACTATTAAAAAATCTCATAGGGCTGTTCGATTTTAGATGCAGAACGGACGAAACGCACCCGACGGCGTGTTGGCACCGCGCAAGATGGCGCGGACGACCGAAGGTCGGCTTTCGGCTTTTGCCGAAAGTGCTGAAAAGTTCACTCCGAGCGGTGCGTTTTGTTCGTAGGTAAACAGCGAAGCTGTTTGGCGGTCTGCGCTAAAAGCGACAGCCCGGTTCGATTTTCCGGTATATTATTTCCCGGGTATAAGCAGTCTCATGCCCGTCTTCAGCGTATCGTCGTCAAGCTCGTTAAATTCGATTATTGCGCCGCACGGCACGCCGTAATGCTTTGCTATATCCCAGAGCGTATCGCCGCCGCGGACGAAATAAACGACTATCCTGCTTTCGCGGCCCGCCGCTTCGCCGCACTGCTGCACGTCGGTTATAAGCTCTATCGTTTGCCTGCGCTCAAGCTCGGCGTTTATTGCAAGTATACAGCGGAGCTCCGCTTCGCCCGCCGAATTTAAGCTGTAGCCTATATGCTTTATTTCGGCCTTCAGCTTCGGCTCGGAATTCACGTCGCCGCCGCTGCATTCGAGCGCGTAGCTGAACGGAATGTTTTTCTTTATGCTGCAAACGGGGCTTTCCGCGCTTTCCGAAATATAAAGCACGCACGTTTCAAGCCTGCCCTCGCAAAGCAGCTTTCGGCCTTCGCGTCCCACTTTTGTTATATGCGGCTTTGCAATGACGTTATATACGCTTGCGATTTCCGGCGCTCCCTCCGGCAGCTCGATCGATTCGCGTATTGTATTCTGCATGGCAGGGCTTGCGGCGCACTCCGTTATTTCCGCATGCTCGGTTTCAAGCCTTGTTTCCTTATACGGGATATAGCAGTCCTCTATCATATCGAGCTCAAGCGTTTCCGCGGCCTTAAGCTGAGCCGTTACGGTAACCGAAACGGCAGCTTCTCTCAAATCGCCGTCAACGTCCTCCTCGATTGTTACGCCGCCCTCTTCAAGACGGTATCCTATATCGCATACGCTGTCCTCCGTCATTTCCTCAATATCCCATACCTCCGTAAACGGCAGCTCACATTCGCAGTGGTCCGTTTCGCCGTCCGCATCGGTATACAGAATACATACCGTTACGGTACCTTTTGCGGCAACGCGTCCCGCCATTGCCTTGTATTCGGTATCCGTTACGGAATAATCGGCCTTCAGTATTTCGCCGAAGGAGCTCTGCCCCGACCGGAGCGCAGCCCTGCCGCGCACCGGGAATACAAATTCGCCCATGCCGGTACTGTTTTTCAGCGTTACGGTGCGCCGCTTTATTTCCGGCGCGGGGCACGTCTTTTCACCGGCGTCGGAGGCGTCGTATTCTATATCGACAGCTATATCCACGGGCGTTACGCGTATTATTTCGTAATCGAACGAAACGGCAGCCTTAAGCCGCAGCTTGCGGCTGTTTAAAAGCGAAAATTCCGCGCGCTCAACGCTGCATTCCGTCATTGCCGTATCGGACGCGATTATATCCTTGTTTGCTATCTCCTCCTCAAAATCAAACGACGCGCCTATACTCTTCACGCAGCGGCGTTCGCTGTCCGGTATATAAAGTATTTTAAAATCGACGCGCCCGCAAAGGCGGAGCAAGCCATCGGATACCTCCTTGTCCGTTATGCACGAAACGGCGTCAACCTGCAAAACCTTTAATATATCGGGCTTTGTGTCGGGGACTATAACGTCGCCCTCCACAAGCCTTTGCGTTGCCGCCGCGGCGACGGCAGTGTTAAGTCTTATATTTTCCTTAAGCATTTCCATGTTCGGTTTCTTCCTTTCATATATGATTACGGCGGAAAATTTCATAAAAAAAATCTCACAGTAAATACTATGAGATTCTTTTTTAATATATGACGGTTATTTTGTCATTGCAATTATTTTCTTCCACTTTTCATAAGCCGCATCCCATGCGTCGCTGTCCTGCGGCTCGTAGGTTGTTATATCAAAGGAATTGAGCACTACCTTTCTGCCCTCGTTCAAATCCTTTATTGCGCCCATCGCCATTGCCTGGACAAGCACGTTGCCTATGCTTGTTGCTTCAACGGGGCCCGTGCTTACGGTACGCTTTGTTGCGTTTGCCGTGAACTGGCATATCATCTTGTCTTTTATGCCGCCGCCGACTATGTTTACAACGTTATACTTATTTCCCGTAACCTTTTCCATACCCTCAACGGTATAGCGGTATCTGAACGCAAGCGACTGCGCTATGCAGCGTACAACCTCGCCTTTTGTTTCGGGGACCTTCTGCCCCGTCATTTCGCAGTATTTCTTTATGCGCTTCGGCATATTGCCGGGCGTCTGGAACTCGTGATAATCGGGATCTATAAGGCTTGCGAACGGCTCGGCCTCGTTTGCCTGGCGCTCAAGCTCGTCAAAGCTCAGAAGCTCCCCTTCTCTGTCCCACTGGCGTCTTGATTCCTGTATGAGCCACAGACCCATTATGTTTTTGAGGAAACGTATTGTTTTGTTTACGCCGCCTTCGTTTGTGAAGTTATATTCAAGCGCTTCCTTTGAGATATTGGGCTTGTCAAGCTCAACGCCCATAAGCGACCACGTTCCTGACGATATGTAGATAAAATCCTTTTTATCCACAACGGGCACAGACGCAACGGCAGAGCCTGTATCGTGCGAAGCAACGGCTATGACCGGGATCTCTCCCACGCCAAGCTCCTCGGCAAGCTCCGGCCTTAAGGTGCCCACCTGCTCGCCGGGATAAATAACGTCCGTTAAAATGTCGGTTTTTATGCCAAGCTTTTTAAGCATATCGTATGCCCATTCGTGTTTTTCGCTGTCGAACATCTGCGATGTTGAAGCAATTGTATATTCCGTTTTCTTTACGCCCGTGAGGAAATAGTTAAATAAGTCGGGCATGAAGAGCAATGTTTTTGCGTTTTCAAGCGTAACGTCGCCCGAAAGCCTTGCGCTCAGCAGCTGGAACACGGTATTGAACCAGTTGAACGCAATACCCGTGCTGTTGAAAATTTCCTCCTTGGGTACAATTTTGAATGCTTCCTCGTACATACCCTCGGTGCGCGTATCGCGGTAATGATACGGATTTCCCAAAAGCTTGTCGTTTTTATCGAGCAGCCCGTAATCAACGCCCCACGTGTCTATGCCTATACAGTCTATGTCGCGGTCTCCGGAATTTGCGCACTTTAAAATACCCTGTTTTATTTCAAAAAACAGCCTTAGAACGTCCCAGTGCAAATCGCCGTTTATATTTACGGGGTCGTTTGAAAAGCGGTGCTTCTCCTCAAGCGTAAGCTTTTCGCCGTCAAATTTTGCAAGCATTGCGCGTCCCGACGATGCGCCGAAATCAAACGCAAGAAATTTGTATGTCTTTGCCATTGTTACTCTCCTTTTCCCGCCCTCGGGCGTACTTTTAATAATATAGGAATATTATATAGCATACGGCGGTAAAAGTCAAGTATTCAAGCATATTTTGCATAAAAAAAGACTTTGGAGCACCGCCGCCGGCGGGAAATAAAGCTCCGAAGTCTTTTTGCGTTTTTAATATACTATTACGGGATCGCCCGATTCGATATTTTCATATATCGTCTGCGCCACGCCGTGAGGCAGATTTATGCAGCCGTGTGAGCCGCCGCCTATATATATCGTGCCGCCGAACGCGCCGCGCCACGTTGCATCGTGCATTCCCACGCCGCCGTTAAACGGCATCCAGAAATCAACCGGCGTGCGGTAATCCTCGCCGACAAGCGTTGCGTTGCGTTCCTTGTATTTAAGCATATATACACCGGTCGGCGTACCGTTGCCGGCGTTCGGGTTACCCGACACCATATCGCTCGAAACTATAAGCTGGCCGTCCTTATAGAACCACAGGTGCTGGCCGCCTATCGTTATTTCAACGTAGGTGTTTCCGAAGTCTATCGCACCGTGCGTTGCGGCCTTTTGCTTAAAGAGCGGCTCGCGCGTTACCGTTTCGCCGTTTCTTATTATTTCGCACAGCGCCTGCGTTTCGCCGGAAACGTCAAGCTGCCAGCCGTAATCGCCGCCGTACACTGTCACTTCTCCGCCCGCGGACGACGTAAACGTCCTTGACGAGCCTATCGTGTTATACTTCAACGATAAATCAACAACAAACTGTTCAACCTGCGCTTCATCGAGATAAACGCCGAAATTGCTGTCTACGCTCACCCAAAAATGAATGGAGCCTCTGTCGAGCGGTATTATTTCATCGCCGTTCTGATATGATATATTTGCCGATATATATTTATTCATCGTATCGAGCGCCTGCTTGATGTTTGATTCCTCGGCTATCGTAATGTAGCATTTTTCGGTTTCGAGCGTCATATCGTGATAAAGCCCGTACATGCCCGTTTTTACACATTCAAACAGCCTGTTGGTGTTTACAACGTCCTCGCTGAAATTCATCGGACGGCGGCTTGTATCCGAAAAATCGTTTTCGGGCGGTGTGAGCGCCGAGAATACGGCGTTTTCACCGACGGCGTCCGGATTTGTCAGGACAAAGCACTGCTGTTCCTCGTCATATGTAACGAGCGAAACGGCGTCCGCCGCCTTGCTGCGCGTTTCCGTCACGCAGTTTAAGGACTGTACCTTTTGATAGAGCGCATCCTCGTCAAGCGACACTATAATATTCACCGCCTGGTTTTTGCTGTCGCCGCCGCAGAACCACAAAAACGGGTTCTGATTTGCTTTTGCCGCGCTTATGTCGCCTATCGTTTCAAGCTTTAAGCCGACCTCGGAGCCGTGGATATATTCCGCCGCGCCGTCGCGTTCATAAAGCGTATAAACGTAATTTGTTATGCCATCCATTATTGCCTTCTGCGCTTCTTCGACAGTAAGGTTTGAACAGTCAAAATTGTTTATTGCCGTACCGTTAAAGAACCTGCTGCTGTAATATACGGTTCCGCCTACATACGTTACGGCTGCCGCTCCGACAACCGCGGCAAGCGCTATGAGCAGCTTTTTGCGTACCGATTTTTTCAGCGTCCTGCGCTTCTTTTTCGGTTTCGGTTCTTCGGCTTCGTTATTTTCTTCCCGTTCGTACTCTTCTTTTTCTTCAGCCGTTACATCGTCCGCATCGGTGTCCGCGTCAATATCGGCATCCGCGTCCGCAGCATCGCTTTGAACACTGTCCGCTTCGTCTGCCGTTTCCTCCTGCGGGTCTCCGAGCGCTACCGGCGAGAAATCGTCTTCCTGCATAAATACCCCACTCTTCCTTTGCAAAATCATATCTTCGCGCGCCCGCGCAAAAAAGCCTCCGCCTGCCTTTTGGGCGGCGAACGTGCCTTTTTTCGAGCGCGTAATCATTATAACAGCACAATTCGACTTTGTCAACACCGCTTTTTTTATTTCGTTGCTTTTGTTTAAAAAAACGGCCGTATTCCACTATATGATGTGTATAAAGCCAAAGGCAAAAAAAGCCGCCGGCTCCCGCCGCGCACAATGCGCGGCAAAAAAGACGGCGGCTCATGATTTTTAAGTCCGTGATTACAGATTGTTAAGTATGTTTACCGTTTTGATTTCGCCGACAAATACGATTATATCGGATTTTTCAAACTTATAATCGGCTCCGGGCGTTATAACTATTTTCTGATCGTCGGAGGCGCTCTTTATTGCTATAATATTCATTTTATATTTATTGCGCACATTAAGCTCGCCTATTCCCTTGCCGACCCAGCTTGCGGGAACGCCTACGTCTATTATGCCGTATTTGTCCGACAGGTCTATAACATCGACAAGATGCCTTGACGCAAGGCCCACGGCCGTTTTTATGCCGATCTCATGCTCGGGTATTATTACGGAATCGGCGCCTATTTTTTTGAGCACCTTTTTATGGTTATAGTCAAGCGCCTTGCAGACTACCTTTTTAACACCCGCCTCCTTCACGAGGAGCGTTGTTAAAATGCTGTCCGAGAGGTTGCCTATGGCAATAACTACGCAGTCGTAATTGCTTATGCCGACCGATTTCAGAACGTTTTCGTCCTTGACGTCGCCGCCTATCGCCTGTGTGACGTGATCGGCCATCAGATTTACCTTATCCATGTTCCTGTCAACGGCAAGGACTTCAAAGCCCATGTTGAAAAGCTGCTTTGCAACGGCGCTGCCGAAGCGGCCGAGACCGAGTACCGCAAAAGTTTCCATTTTTTGTTTTCTCCTTTTATTAAAGCTTTTTTTATATGATTGTATATTTAAAATTATCCGACGTACATAGGCGTGCTCGGATATTCTATTGCATTTTCCTTCGTCTGCGACGATATGAACATTACGCTCAGAGTCATTACGCCGACGCGCCCGAAATACATAAGCAATATCATTATCGTGTTTGATATGTATCCCGTTTCAAGCATTACGCCGCAGCTTAATCCGACGGTATCGTATGCCGACGCCGTTTCATAGAAGCAGTCAACGAGCGGCAGACCCTCCATGCAGCTTATCGCAACGCTTGACGATGATATGAGTATGAGCCACATTCCGAGGAGCGTTATTGCGTGCCGGATCGTGGGGGATGTGATATTGCGTTTCATAACGGATACGTTTTTGCGTCCCGTGAGCACCGACTTAAGCGTTGACAGCAATACTATAACGGTTGCCGTTTTAATACCGCCCGCCGTTGACCCGGACGAGCCGCCCACCATCATAAGCACCGTTGAAAGGAACTTTGACGATTCCGTAAGCTGCGCCTGTCCTATAGAGTCAAAGCCCGCCGTACGTGTGGTTGCCGACTGGAAAAACGCGCTGAGCAGCTTTGACATGAAGCTGTCCTCGCCCATCGTTTCGGGGTTTGAATATTCAAACAGCATAAATCCGCCCGTTCCCAGAACAAGCAGCGCGCCCGTTGTTATAAGCACAAGCCTTGAATAAACCGACATTTTAAGGCGCTTTTGAAGTATATCCTCCCATACCATAAAGCCGAGACCGCCGACTATTATAAGCAGCGCTATGGTTATCAGAACAACGGGGTCGTATTTATACGAAACTATGCTGTCGCCGCGCCCGAGGACGTCAAAGCCCGCGTTGCAGAACGCCGAAACGGAATGGAATATCCCGTACCATATGCCCTTTACAACGCCGAACTCCGGTATAAACCGGCAGGCAAGTATAAACGCGCCCGCGCCCTCGATTATTGCCGTCAGTATGAGCGTATGCTTTACGATCCTGACAACGCCGCTAAGGCTGTCGGTGCCGAGCGACTGGGCTATAACCATTCGGCTTCTCAATCCTATATGCCTGTTTGAGGCAAGGAATACCATTGTGATTATCATCATAAAGCCGAGACCGCCCACCTGTATAAGACCGAGGATTATGAGCTGCCCGAAGAAGGAATAGTGCGCGCCCGTATCGACAAGTATAAGGCCGGTTACGCACGTTGCAGAGGTCGAGGTGAAAAGCGTTGTGAAAAACGGCGTCACCTCGCCCGTTTTTGAGGCTATGGGGAGCATCAGAAGCAGCGCTCCGCCGATTATAACAAGCGCAAATCCGAGCGCTATGCGTCTTGCCGGATTTATACGCTTTTGAAAAAGATTTAATTTATCTATTATCGTTTTCATGATTGTGCTTTGTCCTTGAATTTTTTATATTTATTTTTCAGTTTTCCCGTATTTCGCTTTTTCTGCCGCGTTTCATAAGACGCAGTACGGCTTCCCGCGGCGAAGCGCCGTTATAGAGGATATTGTTTGCCTCCTCCACTATCGGCATTTCAACGCCGTATTTTTTGCTCAGCTCATATGCGGCCTTTGCGGTGTTTACGCCTTCAACCACCATATGCACCTCATCAAGCGTTTCCTCAAGGCTTTTTCCTTTGCCGAGCAGTATGCCGGCGCGGCGGTTTCTTGAGTGCATGCTCGTGCACGTTACGATTAAGTCGCCCATGCCGCTTAAGCCCATAAAAGTCCGCTCGTCCGCGCCCATTGCGGCGCCGAGGCGCGATATTTCGGCAAGGCCGCGCGTTATAAGCGCCGCCTTTGTGTTATCGCCGTAGCCGAGACCGTCCGATATTCCGGCGCAAAGCGCTATAACGTTCTTAAGCGAGCCGCCGAGCTCCACGCCGGCGACGTCGGAGCTTGTGTAAACTCTGAACATATCGCTCATAAACACATCCTGGACAAATTCCGCATCCGACGCGTTTTTGCCCGCCGCAACGTTTGTTGTGGGCAGCCCGCGCGACACCTCCTCGGCGTGCGACGGTCCGCTCATAACGGCTATGCGCGCCTGCGGTATTTCCTGCGCGTACACCTCGGAAAGGCGCATCAGCGTCCCCTCCTCTATGCCCTTTGAGATATTTACTATAAGCTGACCGTCCGCGACAACGGGCGCAAGCTCCTTTGCCGTATTGCGCGTTGCCGGCGACGGCGCCGCCGTAACTATCAGGCCGGCGTCTTTTACGCTTTTTGCCAGATCGTGCGTGCACACAACGTTTTTCGGCAGCTTTATCCCGGGCAAAAATTCCTTGTTTTCACGGTCCCTGTTTAATCTGTCCGTTTCCTCTTGGATCCATGAGCGCAGAAACACATCGAAGCCCTTGTTTGCAAGAAGCACCGAAACGGCAGTTCCCCAGCCGCCGGAGCCTATAACAGCTATCTTCATTTCTTTCCTCCTTTAAAGCTGAGCTTATTCTCCGTTCCGTTTATAAGGCGTTTTATGTTGGCATGATGCCTTGCTATAAGCAGTATGCCGATTATTGCCGCGCACAGCGTTTGAAGCGAAAACAAGCTTCCCTCCGCCGCGCCCTTTATAACCTCGGCTGCGACGAACGCCGCACCGCCTATAACAGAGCCTAACGAAACGTATTTTGTCAGAGCCATTATTATTATCGCCGCGGCGGCGACAATAAGGCCTATCTTCCAGTCGAGAACAAGCACTACGCCAAGGCTTGTTGCAACGCCCTTGCCGCCCTTAAATCCGAAATATAGCGGGAAATTGTGGCCGAGTATTGCGCACACGCCCGCTATATACGCCGCCGTTTCTGCCGCGTCCTCGTTTAAGATGCTTGCGGCAATAAGCTTTGCAAGCAGCACGCATACAACGCCCTTTAAAATATCGAGCACAAGCGTGATTATTCCCATCTTTTTTCCGTAGGTGCGGAGCATATTCGTAGCCCCCGCGTTGCCGGAGCCGCTTTTCCGTATATCCTTGCCCTCAATAATCCGCGAGAGCAATATGGAAAAATTAACGGAGCCTATAAGATATGCGGCAACGCCCGCTGTAACAAGAAAAAGCATCACGGCGTTTTCTCCCCCTTTTCTCTTACGATAAGCTTTATCGGAGTGCCCTCAAAACCGAAGTTTTCACGTATCTGATTTTCGATAAACCTGAGATACGAATAATGGAACAGCTCCTTTGAATTTGCAAATATAACGAACGTCGGCGGCGCAGCCGATACCTGCGTTCCGTAGTATATTTTGAGCCTGCGCCCCTTATCGGACGGCGGCTGCTGCTTATGCGTCGCTTCGTTTATAACGTCGTTCAGCATTCCCGTTGTTATACGGCGCTTATGCTGTTCGTTTACAAGCTTTATTTCGTCAAACAGCCTGTTTACCCTCTGCCCCGTTTTTGCGCTTATAAAAACAAGCTTTGCATACGGCATGAACGCAAACATTTCTCTGACCCTGTCGGTAAACTGCTTAACTGTTTTATTGTCCTTTTCTATCAAATCCCATTTGTTTACCGCAAAAATGCACGCCCTGCCCTGCTCGTGGGCATAGCCCGCAACCTTAGTGTCCTGCTCCGTTACGCCCTCGGACGCGTCTATCATTATAACGCACACGTCGCTTCTGTCAACCGCAGCAAGGGAACGGACCACGCTGTAGCGTTCGACGTTTTCGTCTATTTTGCCGCGCTTTCTCATACCGGCAGTATCTATAAACAGGTATTTTTGACCGTCCCTTTCGTAATGCGAATCTATTGCATCGCGCGTTGTCCCCGCAACGTCGCTCACTATAACGCGCTCCTCACCGAGAATCTTATTTATAAGCGACGATTTGCCCGCGTTCGGCTTGCCTATAACGGCAACCTTTATAACGTCCTCCTCCTCGGAGGTGTCCGCATCCTCGGGAAATTTGTGCGTTACCTCGTCAAGCAGGTCGCCGACGCCGAGACCGTGCGTTGACGATATTGCAACGGGATCGCCGAGCCCCAGATTGTAGAACTCGTAAAAATCAACGGGCGGCTCGCCTATATTATCCACTTTGTTTACGGCAAGCACAATTTTTTTCTGCGCCTTTAAAAGCATCGACGCAACCTCCTGGTCGTTTGCCGTAACGCCGTCTTTTACGTTTGTCATAAAAATCACAACGTCGGCCGTTTCTATCGCAAGCTGTGCCTGGCGGCGCATCTGCTTTAAAATTTCGTCCTTCGACGACGGCTCTATGCCGCCCGTATCAACGAGAGTAAAGTGCTTGTCGAGCCACGACGCATCGGCGTATATCCTGTCGCGCGTAACGCCCGGCGTATCCTCGACAATACTTATGCGCTGCCCCGTTATTTTATTGAAAAGCGTGGATTTTCCGACGTTGGGCCGCCCCACTATAGCTACCAATGGTTTCATTATATTTATCACCGCTCCTTCTTATGGCTTAAAAAAGCTCCTCGCCGAGAACTTTTTCAACAAAGTCGTATCCGTCGTTAAGCACCGATGTTATCTTCATTCCGAGAGCCGCTTCAACGTCGGCAACGGTTGTGTCGTCAAGAAATATATCATCGTCGCCGCGGAGCATACTGCACGGTATCAAAAGCGCGTCCGTTTTCGGCGCGTCCTTCAATTGCTCCGCTATGTCGCATCCGCAGACAAGCCCGGCAACGTTCACACCGCCGCCGAAAAAATTGTTTTTGACCGCCCTGACCGAAACGCTCACGCCTTCGGCACGGCGTTCGATTTCCAGCGCAAGCTCCTTTATAAAGCCGGCCGCAAGCTCGCCCGTGGCAATTGTAACGCTGCGCTTTCTCGGCTTTTTTTCTATAAGCCCCGCGGCGCTTTCAAACTCCTCCCTCATGCTTGCGATAAGCCCGACGCCGTTTTCAAGCTGAGGGAAGCCCTCGTAATCCTCCGCGTCCGGAACGGGAACTCCGCCGTTTAAGTAAAACTCATCGGACAGAAACACAAGCCTTGAGCCGGTTTTTTTAAGAAGCCTTTGCTGCCATGACGTTACCTGTTCCGTTACACCGCGCGATTCCTCTGCCGTAAAAAGCCTTAACGAGTACAGTCCTTCACGGTAACGCGTAAGCCCCACGGGCACAACTGATACGCTGTTTACATAAGGGCTCAGCGACGCAAGGTCGGATATCGTCTTATCAAGATGCGCGCCGTCGTTTATTTCCGGGCAAAGGACTATCTGGCAATTCATCCGGATATTGTTCCGCGCAAGCTTTTTCATAATATCAAAGCATTTTCCGGCAAAGCGGTTGCCGAGCATTTTAATCCTGAGCTCCGGCTCCGTTGCGTGGACGCTTATATTTATCGGGGAAACGCGCATGGCAATAAGCCTGTCTATTTCCTCGTCCCTCATATTTGTGAGCGTTACGTAATTGCCCTGAAGGAAGGACAGGCGCGTGTCGTCGTCCTTAAAATAGACTGTTTCCCTCATCCCCTTCGGAAGCTGGTCTATAAAACAGAATATGCACTTATTTGTACAGCTCTGTGCCTTATCGACAAGCGCTTCTTTAAACTCGATGCCGAGATCCTCGTAATCGTTTTCTATCGTTATTATTTCCGCCGCACCGTTTTTCTTCTCGGCCTCAAGCTCAACCTCGGCCTCCGATACAAGATAGCGGTACTCCAAAATATCGTGAAACGTATGTCCGTTTATTTTTACAAGCCTGTCGCCCGGCTCCAGTCCGGCGCGGTCCGCAAGCGAACCCGGCTCGACGTAAGCTATTGTCGTGTCTGCCTTGTGCATATCGCAAAACCTCCGTAATCATGCTCTATTATCTCACATTTACACTCCGTTGTCAAGACTTATCGGCATGCTGTCATTGTGCATTTTTTACAATAATTTTATCCCGGAAACAAAAAAATACACACAAAAAAACCGCGCAGCGGTATATAACATACCACCGCACGGTCTCCCTGCACTGTTATGCGGATCCGGCACAGCATCCGATATGTGCCGGCACGTTTAATGCTTTCCCGGCAGCTGCTCCGATTGAATTATTCTCCGAACAAATTCACCGCAAAAAGCTTATTTTGTTTTTGCAAGCGTCAGTGCGCAAGCTTATTTCACAAAGCCCTGAAGATGCTTGATGCACTCGGGGCAGATGTTTTTACCGTTGTAGTTTATAACGTTTGAAGCGTCACCGCAGAAAATACAAGCGGGCTCATACTTCTTAAGAATTATCGTATCTCCCTCTGTGTATATCTCAAGCGAATCCTTTACTTCAATATCAAATTTACGGCGGAGCTCTATGGGCAGAACTATCCTTCCGAGCTCGTCAACCTTTCTTACTATTCCAAGCGACTTCATCATGATGGTATTCCTCCATTTTCTGTATTTTATTGGCGCTTTTTGAGAGATTAAATCGTCCGACACATGAGAATTCGGATGTGATATTATCATTCTCTTTATGATATTTTCCTATAATCGGCCGCATTTTTCCCTCATTATCGACATTATACCACACCGTTACAGCCTTGTCAACAACTTTTTAACGAATTTTATCAAATTTTTTTAAAAATTATCCATATAAACAATTTTAAAAAGTATTTTTAATAATTTTCGTTGTTTTCACCGCCGTTATCTGTTTCGGAATACGCTTTTTCATCATTGCCGCCGTCCGTATTTTTTTCCGCCTTTTCGCACTCGCGCTCGTTTCTGACCTCATTGAAGATTGCCATAAACTCATCGCCGGTTATTGTTTCCTTATCTATAAGGAACTCGGCTATGCGGTCAAGCTCCCTGCGGTTACGGTTCAGCAAGTCCTTTGCCTTTTCGTAGCGTTCCTTAAGGACGCGTACGATTTCGGCATCTATTGCCGTTTTTGTTTCGTCAGAGCAATTCGAAACGCTTCTGCCGTCAAGGTATTTGTTTTGTATGCTCTCAAGAGCCGCAAGCCCGAATTTTTCTGACATTCCGTACTGTGTTATCATGCTTCTTGCAAGGTCGGTTGCGCGTTCAATATCGTTTGACGCACCGGTTGTCTGAGTGTTAAACACTATTTCCTCGGCTGCGCGTCCCGCAAGCAGGACCGTTATCTGGTCAAGGATTTCATCCTTTGACATAAGATAATGCTCCTCTTCCTCTGGCATCTGCATTGTATAGCCGAGAGAACCCATCGTTCTGGGAACGATCGTTATTTTCTGAACGGGCTGCGTATGCTTCTGGAGCGCCGTTGCGAGGGCGTGTCCTACCTCATGGAAGGACACAATGCGCTTTTCCTTATCGGAAAGTATCCTGTCCTTCTTTTCCTTGCCGGCGATTATAACCTCGACGGCCTCCATAAGGTCCTCCTGCAGAACGACCTTTCTGCCGCAGCGGACGGCTCTGAGCGCCGCTTCGTTTACCATGTTTGCAAGGTCTGCGCCGACAGCGCCGCTTGTTGCAAGCGCCATTTTGTGAAGATCTATGAGCGGGTCTGTTTTTACGTTTTTGATGTGCACCCTTAAAATATCCTCGCGTCCCTTAAGGTCGGGTTTTTCAACGATTATGCGCCTGTCGAAGCGTCCCGGGCGAAGCAGCGCCTTATCGAGTATTTCGGGACGGTTTGTTGCCGCAAGGATAACGACGCCCTTTGACGAATCAAAGCCGTCCATTTCGGCAAGCAGCTGATTAAGCGTCTGTTCGCGCTCATCGTTTGAATTAAACTGGTTGTCGCGCGATTTGCCTATTGCGTCTATCTCGTCTATAAATATGATACACGGCGCCTTCTGGCTTGCCTGCTTAAAGAGGTCTCTGACTCTCGATGCGCCGACGCCGACGAACATCTCCACAAATTCGGAGCCGGAAAGCGAAAAGAACGGAACGTTCGCTTCGCCGGCGACCGCCTTTGCAAGCAGCGTTTTACCCGTTCCGGGAGGGCCCACAAGCAGCGCGCCCTTGGGCTGCTTTGCGCCTATCGCCGTATATTTGCCGGGATTATGGAGGAAATCGACAATTTCGTTTAACGATTCCTTTGCCTCCTCCTGTCCGGCAACATCGTTAAACGTAACGCCGGTTTTGTTTTCCACATTATACATTTTGGCGTTCGACTGGCCTATGCCCATAATTCCTCCGCCGCCCATGCGCTTTGATATGGAGCGTGTAAGCAGGAAAAACAGCAGGAATATTATAAGCGGCGGCAATACCCATGCAAGCAGAAAATCAAGTATTGGGTTATTGTACGCTATCGGCGTGGAATATTCAACGCCGTGCTCGTCGAGAAGCTCGTAAAGCCTGTCGTCCGGAAGATAGCCAGTATAGTATACGTGGCGGTTTTCGTCCCTTGCCTGCTGCGCGGCCTTGTCCACGTCAAGCCCGAACATTTTAAGCAGCGCGCTTGTATCATCGGTGGCGGCCGCTTCAACCTCCGGCGCTTTTTCATATATCACTATACGGTCGGCCTGTATTACAACCTCGTCAACCTCGCCGTCTTTTACCATATTCAGGAATTCGTTATACGGTATTTCTTCCTGCTTGTTTACGGTATAGGACGTTATTATCATATTCATGACAAACGTTCCGATTATCGCAATTATAAGGAAGATAAACATCGGGTTTTTAAACGGCGAGCGTTCGCTGTCGTCATGCTTTTTATCGTCGTTCATAATCGTTCTCCTTTCCGCCGCACACCGCGGCAGCTTTACGAAAGTAAATCCATGTAGTTTATTTTACCACACCGATATGCTTTTTGCAATCACCTGACCGAATATTTACACTTTTTTAATAAAATTTTTGTTCTTATGCAACAGCTTTTTTTATAAAATATGTATTTTTATGCTTTGCCGTCATACAAAAGGCCCGCACATCATAAATATAACATAAGCGCAGAGAGGGGCCGAGCCTTCGGCGCGGCGCCGTTTCGATTCAATAAAGATAAACAACAGAGAGTGGAGGAATATATTTATGTGCTATGACTACGCCCGTATGCTTCGGGATATAAACGCACTCGAGAAAAAATATGATATATGCGTTTTTTCGACGGGAAAAAGCGTTATGGAAAAGGACATACCGTGCCTGCGGCTCGGCGGCGGTCAAAAAAAGCTGCTGCTTATAGGCGCGCATCACGGGCTTGAATACCTGACGTCGGAATTTCTTATGAAGCTTGCCCGTAATTTCGCAAGGTCGCTCGGCGCAGGCTTAAGCTATTTCGGGCGCGACATCGGCGCGATGCTGAATAAGCTCACGCTTTATATAATACCCATGCTTAATCCGGACGGAGTTGACATTGCCGTTCACGGGCTCGATATTACAAACCCGTACCACCGCCGTCTTATAAGCGACGTGGGGATCCACAGCTTCACCGGCGTCTGGCAGGCAAACGCCGCCGGAGTTGATATAAACCACAATTACGACGCCGGCTGGAAAATGGTGACGGAGCGCCCATCGCCTTCAAAATACGGCGGTCCATGCCCGGAATCGGAGCCGGAAACGCGCGCCGCCGTGAAGCTTATCCGCGCAAAGGATATCGATATGGTGCTCGCGTTCCACAGCCAGGGGCGCGAAATATATTATGATTTCGACGGCATGACGGCGCTTCGTTCGGAAGAGATTGCGCGCAAAATGGCAAAGGCAAGCGGCTACGCGCTTGCATCGCCAACCGGTACGGCGTCGTTCGGCGGCTGCAAGGACTGGTTTATAAAGGAATTCGGCAGAGAGGGCTTTACCGTTGAGATAGGTCTCGGCAAAAACCCGCTGCCCTCCGAGATGCTCGATGAGATATATGACGAAAACGCAAGGCTTACGCTTACGGCGATGGAGGAGCTTATAAAAAAATAGAGCCGCCTATTCCGCGTATTCCTCCGGGCAGCGCCGGCTGTCCGGAGGGGCGCATCCGAAATCGGCAGCCCCGTTCGTTTTTTTGATTTTCAAATTTTCAATTCGGAAAAGCCCTTGACCGGTTTAACGCGCCGAGCGCCGCTTTGCTCAGCGCTCCCGCCTCGGCCGCCGAAAGAGAGCTTATAAACTCGTGCAGCTCATACATCCCGTCCGAAAGCTCCGCGCCGTCCGCTATTTCCGTTTCGTTAAAGCTTGACGATTCATACAGCGACGTAAGCGATGCGTAATCGTCAAGGCTTATGCTTTCGCCGTCAAAAACAATATATTCCGGCGGCCGCGTGATTTCCTCGCCTACAACAGCGGCCGGCCGCCCGTTTTTTTCGCCGCAGCCCGCCAAGCAGACAAGCGCGCATATAAGCGCCGCACATATTTTTAACAAACGTTTTGTTGACAGCTCCATTTGCCGCACCTCTGATATAAGCTTTGTATGTATTATATCATATGCGGCACGGTATGTCCAATACTTGTATTCTATCCGAAGATATGCCGATAAAGCATTTCTTATTATCTGTTATTCTTCCTCGTCAAGCTCTCCCATACGCATCATTTCTATCATATCCCAGACGGTATATTTACCCTCGTCGTTGTTTGTTGTAAACGGAACGAGAATATCATCCTCGCCGAGCGAGAGCGTTTCCCATATACGCTCAAGGTTAGGTTCTATTTCGCGTTTTTTAAGCTTATCGAGCTTTGTTGCCACAACTATCACGCGGTCATGATAATGGCGTATCCATTCGCACATTTGAATATCATCCTTCGTAGGCTTATGGCGGCTGTCAACAAGCAGGATCGTCTGAACGAGCTGTTCCCTGTTTGCAAGGTAATCCTCCATCATTTTGCCCCATTTTTCCGTTTCGGCTTTTGAGCGCTGAGCATAGCCGTAGCCGGGAAGGTCTACGAGATATATTGTATCATCTATATTATAGAAGTTTATCGTTGCCGTTTTGCCGGGCGTACCGCTCACGCGCGCAAGCGATTTTCTGTTAAGAAGCTTATTTATAAGAGAAGATTTGCCGACGTTTGAGCGTCCGGCAAACGCAAATTCCATATAGCCGTCTGTCGGGTACTGTTTTGCGTTCACTGCCGAAACCTTAAGCGATGCGTTATGCAGGTTCATTGTTTTCCTCCGTTTTGTTTTTTTATTATATATTATCATCTATTTTTAAAAAAGTCAATCTCAAATGCGGAATAATGCGCAAAAATACGGCAGATAATAAGCAAAAAAGCGATTGGGAGCGGTGAATATGAGCGAAAGCAATTCGGAAAAGATGTGCGAAAACATAAAAAGCTTCGGAATGTCGGAAACGCACGACGAGCGCGGCAACATACGCTGCCTTACGATAATCGGTCAGGTTGAGGGGCATACCGTCCTTCCGCCCGACAGCAAAACGACAAAATACGAGCACGTCCTGCCGGAGCTTGTTGCCGTTGAGGAGGACAGGGACATTGACGGGCTCATGATACTTTTAAATACCGTGGGCGGCGACGTTGAAGCCGGGCTTGCGATAGCGGAGCTTATTGCGGGGATGAGCAAGCCGACGGTGTCGCTCGTTTTGGGCGGCGGGCACAGCATAGGCGTGCCGCTTGCCGTATCAGCCGATTATTCTTTTATTGCGCCGACGGCGACAATGACAGTGCATCCGATACGCACAAGCGGGCTTGTGATAGGCGTTATACAGACGTTTAAATATTTTGAAAAAATGCAGGAGCGCATAATCGATTTTGTTGTCGGCAATTCAAAAATAAGCCGCGGGGAATTCAAGCGGCTTATGCTTACAACAGACGATATTGCAAACGACGTCGGAACGGTGCTTTTTGCAAAGCACGCCGTTGAATGCGGGCTGATAGACAGCATGGGCGGGCTTTCCGACGCGCTTGCAAAAATGTACGAGCTTATAGAAAAGCGAAAAAAGCGCAAAAATCATTAAAGCACGGCGTTAAGCAGACAGAGCGCCGCAAGGAAGGCGGCGTTGAACGCCGTAAATACGGCAAGGTATTTCCCTTTTTCCGCGCCGTCCGACGCCGCGTACAGCTTATACGAAATAAGGCTTGCCATCGACGCTATAAGCGTTCCGAGGCCGCCGGCGTTTACACCCTTGAGCAGCTCGGCGTAATTATCCGTAAAGCCGCTTATCAAAAGCGCGGCCGGGACGTTGCTTATAAGCTGGCTCCCGGCAACGGACACGGCAAACGGGTGCGCGTCCGAAAGCGACGATACAATATCGTACACGGCAGGTATTCTTGCAATATTGCCCACAAAAACGAACAGCGCCGCAAACGTGAGCAGCAGCCCGTAATCTATGCGCAAAAATATACGTCTGTCGAAAAGCAGCAGACCGATAATTACGGCAGCCGCGGCAATATAGTGCGGAAGAAGCTTAAACACCGCCGCAAGGCATATTGCAAAAAGGATAATATGCACGGCAAGGCGTTTTTTGCTTACGGCGGGATACGTTGTGCCGTCCTCGGGGATTTCCGTTTTTTCGCGTTTTATAAACAAAAGCGACGCAATAATCAGCACGAGCGACAGCGCCGTAAACGGCAGCATCGTAACAACAAATTCCGATACGCTCATGCCCGACACCGAATACAGATACAGGTTCTGCGGGTTGCCGGGCGGTATAAGCATACTGCCGAGATTTGCGGCTATCGTTTGGAGCACGACAACAACAAGCAGCTGTTTTCTTTGTCCGCAAAGCTCAAACAGCTCGACCGCAAACGGCACAAACGTTATGAGCGCAACGTCGTTTGTTATTACCATGCTCGTAAAAAAGCACATCAATATAAGCGCCGCGGCAAGCGACAGCGTGCTTTTTGTATATTTTAAAAGAGAGCGTCCCATACGCGCAAAAATGAACATGCTCCTGAAGCCCGACATGACTGCCATAAGCGAAAACAGCAGCGATATTGTGCGCATATCCATATAATCCACGTAGCCTACGTCCGGCGGGATTATAAAGCAGGATATGACGGCAAGCAGTACCGAAATCGAAAATATGCTCTCGCGCTTTATAAATATTTTTATGTTGTTTAATGCGTTTTTCATTTGGCAATCCCCCGTCCCAAGGGTATTATATCATAAGTATGATGATTTTTTAATAACATATTTTACCTTAAAACGTATCCTTTTTATATATCATTAAAATATGCGGTATGCCGTCCTCAAGAAATTCTTCGGACACACGTCTGAATCCGGATTTTTTATAAAATTCCTCCGCGTATGTCTGCGCGGCTATTTTTATAACGTCCGCGCCGAACCGTTCCTCTGCCGTTTTTATTCCCGCGGCAAGCACGCGCGTACCGTATCCGCATCTGCGTTTGCCCGAGATTACACGCCCTATTGACGCCTCCTCGAAGCTTACATGCTTATCAAGCACGCGCACATATGCGAGCAGTTTGTTGCTATCACGCAAAAATACATGATATGCGTTTTTATCTTTGTCATCCAAATCGCGGTACGGACAATTTTGTTCAACCACAAATACCTCTATTCTAAGCTTTATAATATCGTACAATTCATCAAGCGTCAGTTCATTATAGTGCTTGATACAAAGCTCCATTTTTTGTCACCTCGTTTTTTATTTTTCCGCAGTAAAGAAAAACCGCGGGAAACGGAAAATTATTTCGCCGTTTTCCTGCTTCGGATACGCCTTTTTGACCTCCTCAAGAAAGTCCTTTTCAAATTCCGCTTTATCAGTTTCGTTAAGCGCCTCAAGGTACGGACGCAGGCCCGTGCCCCTGTACCATTCGAGGATACTCTCATGCGATGCCATCCTATGGCAGTACACCGTTTCCCAAATTGTGAAGTCCGATGAAGCTGCGGCAAGAATATCAAAATACTCCTCTTGCGTGAGCGTGTAAAAAATACGCGGCTCGTCGAATTTATCCCTCCACTTTTTGCTTTTTATAAGCTCGCCTATTATTGTATGCACCGGTTCCTTGTAGTTCATCGGTACTTGCACGGCAAGCGTGCCGCCTTCGTTCAGCAGGCTCATCATCTTCGGCAGCAGCTTTTTATGGTCGGGCACCCATTGTATACAGGCATTTGAAAACACAACGTCGTATTTTTCTTTTATTTCCCCGAAATCTCCCGAAGCGTCAAACAGTATAAAATCAAGCTCGGGATGAAGCGCTTTTGCCTTGCCGATCATATTTTGCGAGTTGTCCGCGCCCGTCACGCGCGCTTTCGGGAAACGCCCCGCAATAACGCTTGTACTGTTGCCCGGTCCGCAGCCGATGTCTATAACGGAATCCGCACTTTCACGCTCTATCCTGCGGGCGAGGTCTATGGAGGGCTGTGTTCGTTCTTTCTCGAATTTAAGGTATTGATCCGAATCCCATTTTGCCATGATTATGATTCTCCTTTGATTGCAGTATGGAGGTATTATATCATATTTTGCGGCGCTGCGCAAGCGGAGCCGTGCACATAAATGATTTAATTTACATATTATACGGTATATTTTTTCTTGCGTGGGGGCTGCCGCCTCCACACCCCCGCGGCATGAGGCGGCGGTTGTCTGTTACGGGCTTTTTATGGAGGTAGTATAAATGCGTATGGGTATGAAACGGCGGAGAAAGAAAATATGGTTTATAATTCTTCCGCTTATTATCGCGTCAATGTATTTCACCGCGCTGCGCCTTGAACCCTCGTTTGTTGCGCTTGCGCGCGCCGAAGCAAATAAAATCATCAACTCCGCCGTGAACGAACAAATTGCGGATACATTTTCCGTCTACACCTCCGATATGCTCTACACAAAAACTGACGACGCCTTTATAAGCGACACGGCCGCAATAAACACGCTGAAGGCCGACATTATAAACGGTCTTTACGACAGGCTTGCCGAAAACGGCGGCAAAATTATAAAAATACCGCTAGGAAGCGCCTCCGGCCTGTATCTTTTAAACGGATTAGGTCCGGATATTCCCGTCAAAATATCTCCCGCAAGATCGGTTTCGGCAGACTTTGAGGACAGCTTCGAAAGCGCCGGAATAAATTTTGTTAAGCATACGCTCTATCTTACAATTTCGGTTGACGTGAATTACCGCGGCTTTGCGCTTAACGAGCACGAAACCGTGACCGCGCGCATACCTGTTACGGAAAGCGTCAAATCCGGCAGCGTACCGGATTATTACGGCAGCATGGGCTTTATCGGCGGCAATAATTCCGATGCCGATTTTTAAACAAAAGGGTCGGTTTTTTGAACATCGTTTTTTATAAAGTATATTGCTTTTTCAAAGAATAATTATTATAATATACAAAGCAAAAAAGAGAAAAGGAGACATCAAAACATGGAAAAGGCTGTTATCAATACAAAACGCAAAAAAGGAAAAATAAGCAAATACATTTACGGTCAGTTTGCGGAGCATCTCGGGCGCTGCATTTATGAGGGACTGTATGTCGGCGAGGATTCGGAGATACCGAATAAAAACGGCATGAGATGCGACGTTGTAAACGCTCTTAAAGAGCTTGAAATACCGGTGCTCCGCTGGCCCGGCGGCTGCTTTGCCGACGATTACCATTGGCGCGACGGCATAGGCCCGAGGGAAAAGCGGCCGTATATGGTAAACACAAACTGGGGCGGCGTTGTTGAAAACAACCATTTCGGCACGCACGAATTTTTTGAGCTGTGCGAGCAGCTCGGAACAGAGCCGTACATATCCGGGAATGTCGGCAGCGGTACCGTCCGTGAAATGCGCGACTGGGTGGAATACATGACGTTCGACGGCGACTCCCCTCTTGCAAACGAACGCCGCCAAAACGGGCGCGAGGAGCCGTGGAAACTCAAGTGGTTCGGCGTGGGGAACGAAAACTGGGGCTGCGGCGGAAATATGCGTCCCGAATATTACAGCGACCTTTACAAGCGTTATCAGACGTTTATACGAAACTACGGCGATGAGCCCATATTCAAAATCGCCTGCGGCGCCGGTGACTTCAACACCCGCTGGACGGACGTTTTAATGCGCGAGCAAAAACATCTTATGAACGGTCTGTCGCTTCACTATTATACGATACCCGGTTCATGGGAGCACAAGGGCGACAGCGTTTCGTTTGACGAGGACGAATGGTATAAGACAATGGCCGCGGCCGTCAAAATGGAAAATATGCTTTCATCGCACACGGCCGTTATGGATTCGTACGACCCGGAAAAGAAGGTGTCGCTGATTGTTGACGAATGGGGCACGTGGTTTGATGTACTGCCGGGAACTAACCCCGGATTCCTGTATCAGCAAAACACAATACGCGACGTTTTGGTTGCGGTGCTGACGCTTCATATATTCCACAACCACTGCGACAGAGTGATTATGGCAAATATTGCGCAGCTTGTGAATGTGCTTCAGTCGATGGTGCTCACGGAAGGCGAAAAAATGCTGCTTACTCCGACGTATCATATTTTCAGAATGATGAAGGGGCATATGGACGGCGAGCTTCTTGACGTTGACTGCGCCGGCGGCGTTTACGACTGCGGCGGTACAAGCGTTCCTGAAATAACGATAAGCGCTTCGGAAAAGAACGGTGTTATGACAATTTCAGCCGCAAACACAAGGCTTGATTGCGGCAAAACAGTTGAGCTTGAAATAAGGGATTCCGCCGTCGGCGATGTTTCGGGCGAGCTTCTGTCGTCAAGCGACATACACTGCTGCAACACGTTTGACGAGCCGGATAAAATAGCGCCCGTTAAGCTTGACGTTAAATCGGAAAACGGCAAAATAACGTTCACGCTGCCGGCCGCCGGCGCTGCGGTGCTGACGGTAAAGCTGTCATGAACCGCTGCCGTCGCTGCGGAAACGGCCCCAATGTAAGCACGGAGGATATTAAGAAAGCAGTTGACGCCGTTGAGCGCATGAAGGGGTTCCGCCTTGCGGATGCGGACACGCTCTCGCGCCGCCTTAACGCATGCCGCGAATGCGAAAAGCTCGGATACGGTTCCACATGTATGGTATGCGGCTGCCTTGTTGAGGTTCGCGCACGTCTTGCAAACGAGCGCTGCCCGTTTCCGAAAAACAATAAATGGAAATAATTCGGA
>DVLU01000017.1 GCA_018715365.1 Candidatus Ornithomonoglobus intestinigallinarum
AATTCCCTGCTGTTTTCCTCTATATTTTCTCCCATGTTTAATGTGCCCTTCCTTTCCGAATCGCGTTATTTTTCATCTCCCGCAAGATATGCGACGGCCCTGTTAAGCCTTCTCATAACCTCATCAACGCCGAGAGTCTGCATTATTTCGTATAAGTCCGGAGTGTTCCGCCTGCCCGTGACCGCCGCACGGATAACGCCCGCAACGTCGCCGACATGACCCTTGTATTCCTCGGGGTTTTTCTTATACACCTTAGGCGCCTTTGCGTAACCGAGCTCAACCGCCATTTCCCTCAGGTGCGGGAACCAATCCTCGGCGCTGTCGTTTTCATTGTAGCGCTCCTTATATGTTTCTATTATTTCTATCATATCGTCCCTTGACGGGCTGTCCGCAAAATCAAGCTTTCCGTCCCAAAGCTCCTCGTAGAAGTATGCGACGTAATTTTCAACGTCCTCCCATTTTGCGATGTCCTTACGCGGTTTTTCATTGCCGCGCTCTATTGAAAACACCGCCTTTGCGTATTCCTCGTCGTCGGTCAGGCACGCATACAGCTTTTCATTATATTCCTTCGCCCATTCCGCCGCAAGGTCGTATACCTCCTCGGCGCTCAGCCTGCATATATAATTTTTGGAAACGTCGTTCAGCTTTGCAAGATCGAAAAGCGCTCCCGCCTTGCTCATTTTCGAAAGCGAAAACTCAAACTCGCTCTGCTCCGCTTCCGGATTTGCCAGCCGCCATTCCTCATAATTTGAGTTTGCTATGGTAAGCAGATATTCAATAACGGCCTCCGCCGGATAGCCCGCTTTTTTATAATATTCCACGGCGGCTTCGGGGTCTTTCCTCTTTGACAGCTTGCGCTTGCCGCCCGTTTCGCCGTCCTCCTTCTGAAGCGGCGCTATATGCGCGTACCTCGGCGCTTTAAAGCCGAGCACTTCAAAAAGCTGGAGATGTATCGGCGCCGACGAAATCCACTCGTCGCCGCGGATAACGTCCGTTGTGCGCATGAGGTGATCGTCTACTGCGTGCGCAAAATGGTATGTAGGCGTTCCGTCCTTCTTTAAGAGCACAACGTCAAGGATATTTTCGGGCATTTCTATCCTGCCCTTTATGCTGTCGTCAAACGACACTCTGTTTTCTTCCCTGCCGGGAGAATGAAGCCTTACGACATATTCCTCGCCCGCCTCAATGCGGCGCTTTGCCTCGCCGTATGAGATGTTCCTGTATTTTGCGTATTCCCCGTAAATGCCGGGAAGCTTTTTTTCATGCTCCTGCTTTTCTCTTATAATGCTTATTTCGTCCTCTGTCATAAAGCACGGGTACGCAAGACCTTTTTTAACGAGCTCCTTAACGTATGACTGATATATGGGCGTTCTTTTGCTCTGGATATACGGACCGTATGCGCCCCTGCTCTCCGTTTCGCTTACCATGCCTTCGTCTATATCTATATTAAAAGCCTTCAGGCCTTCGACAAGCTGCGAAACTCCGTTTTTAACCTCGCGCTTTTTGTCCGTATCCTCTATACGCAAATAAAACACGCCGTCCGAATCGCTTGCGGTGCGTCTGCCGATAAGCGCGGCAAAAAGGCTGCCCATATGCAGAAAGCCCGTCGGGCTCGGCGCAAAGCGCGTTACTTTCGCTCCGTCCGCAAGCTTTCTCTCCGGATACTCCGTTTCGTAATCGGCGGGTGTTTTTGTGATATGCGGAAACAAAAGCTCCGCCATATTCTGTTTATCGTCCATTATTTTTTGTTCCTTTCGCGCATTAGAATATAATAATCCATTCTTATATATTATAACTAATTTTCACTCCAATATCAATGTTTTTTTCGTTTTTATGTTCCGATTTGGCGAAAATAGCCGTTTTGCACACAAATACACGCATTTTTTATTGTTATGTTGTTAATTTATGCGGTTCGGACACAAAACAGGCTTTCCGCAAAGAGCACGCCCTCAGCGGAAAGCCGTATGTGTTTTTTTAATTTTATTTGTCCGTCATAACCTCTTTTACGGTAGCCGCAAGACCGGCTATGCCCTGTATGTTTGACGGTATTACTATCTTTGTCGCCTTGCCGTCTGCGGCCTTGGCAAAGCTTTCGAGCGATTTCATTGCGATATACGCATCGCCGGGCTCTGCCGCGTTTATCTGCCTGATACCCTCGGCAACAGCCTTTTGGACCGTGATTATCGCTTCCGCCTGACCCTCGGCTTCTTTTATCGCGGCCTCTTTTTTTGCTTCGGCACGAAGTATCGCCGCTTCCTTTTCGCCCTCGGCCATAAGGATCGCGCTTTTCTTTTCGCCCTCGGCTCGCAAAATGCTTTCGCGTCTTTCACGCTCCGCCTTCATCTGGCGCTCCATTGCGTCCTGTATCTCCGACGGCGGCATGATGTTTTTAAGCTCGACACGGTTTATTTTTATTCCCCACGGGTCGGTTGCCTCGTCGAGGATAGAACGCATTGTCGTATTTACCGTATCACGCGACGTCAGCGTTTCATCAAGCTCAAGGTCGCCTATTATATTTCTCAACGTTGTCGCCGTGAGGTTTTCTATAGCCATCATCGGACGTTCAACACCGTAGGTGTAAAGCTTGGGGTCGGTTATCTGGTAATAAACGACGGTGTCTATCTGCATTGTAACGTTATCCTCTGTTATTACTGGCTGGGGCGGAAAATCGACAACATGCTCCTTAAGGTTTACCTTGCGGGCAATTTTATCGATAAACGGGATTTTTACGTGAAGCCCCACTTCCCATGTGTCATGATAACCGCCGAAGCGTTCTATGATATATGCGTGCGCCTGCGGCACTATTTTTACGTTTGCTATAAATATAATTATAAGCAAAATTATAAGTCCGATAACAAAAGTCATTATTCTTCCTCCTTTACTATGAGCTTTACGCCCTCAATACGTTCGACAACGGCCGTTTTGCCTGCGGCAATTACGGCGCCGCTGTCGCTTCTTACGCTCCAGTCGGAGCCGTTTACGCGTCCTTCGCCGCTGTCCATAATATTATCAACCGTTTTTGTTATATATACCTTTTTGCCGATAAGGCTGTCGGTATTTGTACGGAGCCTGCCGCCGTTTTTCATTGCCTTGACGGATATCGGCCTGACAAGAATAAGCAGCAGCACCGATACGATAAGAAAAACTATCATCTGCGGCATAAAATCAAAGTCGAGTATATACATCACCAGGCCGCCGACGGCGCCCGCGGCAAGATATATCGATACGAGCTGATATGTAACGCCTTCTATAATGAGAAACACTATAACGGCCGCAAACCATATCACGCCCAACGCAACATTGTCCATAACGTCCTCCTTTTATAACCGCCGCTTAAGCAAGCAGATTTATAACCTCGAGCACGATTATAATAAAGCCTATTATGCTTATTATCGTTATGCCGGCAACGGTTTTCCTTTTAAGCCTTGCAAACGCCGTCTGCAGCTCGGAAAGAGCCGTTTTTGTATTCTGCTGTGCGTTTTTAAGGTCAAAAACGCTGTCGGTAAGCTTTGAAACGCCGTTTACCGTTTCGTTTATCCTGTCCGCCGTTTCGCTCAGCACGCTCAGGCTGTGCTTAATGTCCGCCATTGCGGCGGCGTTTTCCTCGGCGGCGCCGGATACGCGTATTTCAAGCTCGCGCACGCGTTTTTCTATTTCGGCAGCTGCGTTTTTAAGCTTTGCAACATCCTGCTTTGTTTCGGAGAACAGCTCGGAAACGCCGCCTATGCGCGCGTCTATGCCCTCCATCTTCTGCATGGAATCGTTCATGGAATCGGCTATTGCCGTTTTCATATCGTCAATGCCGACGGAAATATTTTCTTCAACCTTTTCAAAGCGCGTCATGTCATCGTCATCGCCGCGGACCTTGAATTTTGTATGCGCCGCCGCGGCCTCGCTGACCTTTGCCGCCGCCGCGCCCGCAATATCTCCCGCTTTTTCGCGTACCCTGCCGAGCATTTCCTTTACGTTTATCGTTTCGCCGAGGTCTTCCTTTTTGCCGTCGGAAACCGGCTCGGCGCCGTTTAAGTCAACGTCAAGGCCGTCAAGAAATTCCCTGTATTCCTCGTCGCTGCCCTCGTAAAAGGCATCGTCGCCGTTATACGGCTCTATTTTGCCGTTTTTTGCTTCGGCTTCTTTTTCGCCGTCCTCGCCGTTTTTTGCTTCGCGCAGACGCTCAACTATGCGTCTGCGCGCGTATTCCTTAAAATCATCAATTTTGGACATTACTCTTCTCCCTCTGTTTCGTCCGTTTCCTCCGGTTTTACCGGCTCCGCTTCGGCATACACCGTTCCGTACTCCTCCGCTTTTTCCGCTTTTGTGAGCGCCGAACCGCATTTGCCGCAGTACGACGAGGTTTTGGGATTCTGCTCGCCGCACGACGGACAGGTTACGGTATCCTTAACCTCCGCAAGCTTTTCCCTTAAAGCCCTGACCTCTTCAAAAAGCTCGTCAAGCTTTTCGCAGTATTCCTCAAGCTCCTCGTAAACGTCGGCCCCGCCGGTGTGCTTATCGTAAACCCGTTCGCCCATCTGAGCGTAAATTTCCTTGATTTTGCCCTCTGTTTCGTTTATGGCAAAATTAAGCTTCGTCTGCGTTATAACGTTGTTCGTCTTATCCATCATGCGGCGTGTGAGCTTTTCTGCCTCGCCCTTCGCCTTATCCGCATGCTTTCTTACCTTGTCAAAGAAATCATCCATTTTGTTTTCCTCCTTGTGCTTTTCTTTTTTATATCGTCCCGCCCTCCGGGCAGGCTGCGTTCTTTTTTTATTATACCACAGCTTTCACCGTTTTTCTACACTTTTTTAAGTTTTTTTGTTACATTTATATAACAAATATCATTCCTCGGGCCCGTTAAACACAACGCTTATCGTTGTACCGAAGCCAAGCTCGCTTTTTACGTTTATGTCTGCGTTATGGCGCATCGCTATATGCTTTACGATAGACAGTCCCAGACCCGTGCCGCCGACAGTTTTCGAATGGCTCTTGTCAACGCGGTAGAAACGCTCGAATATGCGTTCCTTGTCTTCATCGGGTATGCCTATTCCCGTATCGCTCACCGACAGCTCCGGCTTTCCGTTCGATATACCGACAAAAACGGTAACGCTGCCGCCGTATTTATTGTATTTTATCGCATTGTCTATTATGTTATACGCAAGCTCGCCGAGCATTGTTCGGCTGCCGTTGACGTGCGCCTCGTTTGCGCTGAGATAAATTGTGATGCCGCGTTTGTCGGCAGTGCTCTCGAGCGCGGCCGTTGTTTCGCGCGCCACCTCGGCAAGGTCAACGTCCTCAACCGTTGCAAGGCCGTTTTCGTCAAGATTTGAAAGCTCTATTATATCGTTTATGAGCAGCAGAAGCCTTTCGGCCTCCTTTTCGATTTTGCCGGTAAACTTTAAAATATCCTCCTCTTTTGCCATGCCGTTGTTTATCATCTGCGCATAGCCCGTTATCGACGTAAGCGGCGTTTTCAGCTCGTGCGACACGTTCGCGCTGAATTCGCGTCGTATTTTTTCGTTCTGTTCTTTTAATTTGTTTTCACGCTCTATGCGCTTCACAAACGGCATAAGCTCCTCATAAATGCCGCCCTTTTCGGGAGCGTCTATATCAAGCTCGTTCAGCGGCTTCATTATACGCTTGGCGGTGCGCTTTGTTGTATAAAACGCTACCGCAAGTATTACGGCCGTTATTACAAGCATAAGCGGGATTATGCGTATGATCAAGCGGTATATATCGTCCGCCGCGCGCGATATGCGGAGCACCGAACCGTCGTTTAAGCGGTAGGCGTAGTAATAAATATTTCTGCCGAGCGTTTCCGACTGCCTTGTGCTCTCGCCGTAGCCCGAATTTATGGCCTCCTCAACCTCCGGCCGTTTTGCGTGGCTGTCCATTTCGCCCGTATCGGCAAAATTATCGTATATCACTTCGCCGTCGCTCCTTATGAGCGTTATCCTGTTGTAGCTGTATTCACGAAGCGTCGTTTTCAGCACGTCGGTGCGCGCCTCCTCGCTTTCGTATGTATTTAAAAGATTTACTATAACGCGTCCGTCATCGCGTATCGAACGCTTTACGTTTGACGTCATGCTCTCGCAGTATACCCAAAACGACGCAAGCGTCATAAGAATTATCGAAACGGTAAGTATTATACAGGTATTTCTGTATATGGCTTTTGTCATGACATTATGTACCCCACGTTTCTTATTGTTTCTATAAATGAGCCCTTATCGCCGAGCTTATGGCGAAGGCTGCCGATGTGGACGTCGAGCGTTCTCGATTCGCCCTCGAAATCGTAGCCCCAGACGCTGCTCAAAAGCGTTTCGCGGCGTATAACACTGCCCCTGCTCCTTATGAGCATACACAGCAGTTCAAATTCCTTATACGTCAGCACAATATCCTTTCCGTCGTTTTTTACGCAGCGGCTGTCGGTATCGACCGTTATGCCCTTATATTCGAGTATTTTGTTCGTTTCCTTTTTTGTGCGCCTTAAAACGGCTTTTATCCTTGAGATAAGCTCAAGCACGCCGAACGGCTTTGTTACGTAATCGTCGGCGCCAAGGTCAAACCCCTTGACCTTATCCGCCTCGGAGCCTTTTGCCGTCAGGAATATAACGGGTATCTCCTGCGTCCGGCCCGCGCTTCTTAATTCGCGCAATACCTGCGTCCCGCTTTTATCGGGCAGCATTATATCAAGTATTACCATATCCGGCGTGCGTTTTTTCATTTCCTCGAAAAAATCCGCCGCATTGCCGAAGCCCTGCGCTTCAAACCCGCTTGATTTTATGGCGTAAACCACAAGCTCGCGTATATCCTCATCATCCTCAACACAGTATATCAAGCTCATTTTGCCCTTCCTTTCATTTGCTTAAAGCTCAAGACTTTGCTCCCTTGTACATCTCTCTGTACGTTTCCGGCGTCACTCCGAATTTTGATTTGAACACTCTTATAAAATACCCGGAATTGCTGAAGCCCGCCATCTCGCTTATCTGCTTTACCGTCTTATATTCCATGCGTCTTAAAAACAGCTCCGCAAAATTAAGGCGCGTATTCATAAGAAACCGTCCGGGCGTTATGCCGTAAGCCTTTTTAAACATTGCGGCTATTTTGTTCACCGACACTCCGAGCTCCTCGGCCATGTCGGTAACGCCTATGTTTTCCATATACCGCCGCTGTATCATTTCAAGCACGGGCGCAAGCTCGCCCGCCCCGCCCTTCGCCGGGCCGTGCTTTGCGCGGTTAAGAAGTATTGCGATATTGCCTATAAGGCTGTAGGCGGACGTTGAGGCTATCATGTCGCTTTCTATATATTTGTTGTAATCAAGCTCCGCCGATATGCCGTTTTTTATCGATGCGTTTTCTCCCGAGCGCGCGTCCCAGTACGCACGGCGTACCTCGTCGAACATGAGTATTATCCTGTCAATGTCGTATTCATCGTCTATGAGATAAACGCAGCTTTCGTCAACGCCTATATAAGTAAACATTTCCTCTATGCCGTTGCCGTCTATATTCACCCAGTAATTTTCAAAATCGCGCGTTATGCCGTAATATTCGTGCGGCACGCCGGGGCGGAACATGAACACCGAGCCGCGTTTTAAATCATGCTTTATGCCGCCCTCATCTATATACACGCCGCTGCCCTTTGTTATAAGGCTTACCTGATAGAGCGTGTGCCCTTCCCTTCTTACAATATGGCGCTGCAGCCTTCTTGCGATACCGCGCACCGCAATCGGCAGCCGGCCTTCTTCATTCCTTTCCATAACAAGTTAAACCTTTCCGCCGTCTTCGCCTTTCCGGCGTTCCTCCGTTTTATCCGCATCGGGCTCTGGCTCGGCAACCGTGGCAAGCCTGCCGTTTACGGATTCGCGCATAAGCTTATATATGGTTGCCGCAGCGGGAACGCCGAAAAGCATTCCCGTAACTCCCCAAAGTCCGCCGCCTATCGTTACGGCCGCAAGCACCCACATCCCCGGAAGCCCTATCGAGTTTCCGACAACGCGCGGATATATGAGATTCCCCTCTATCTGCATCAGGATTATCAGGAATATCAAAAACAGCAGCGCCTGCATGGGATCTACCGTAAAAATCATAAACGCGCCGATTATTGCGCCCAAAAATGCGCCGATTATCGGTATAAGCGCCGTAACACCCACAACGGTGCCCGTCATGACCGCATACGGGAAGCGGAATATTTTCATTCCGATTATACACAAAAGCCCGAGAATAACGGCTTCCGTGCACTGACCGACGATAAACCTCGAAAAGCTCCTGTTTGCCGTTTCGGCAACGTGCCTGAACCACAGCTTGTTTCCGACCTTTATATACGCTTCAAAAACGCGTTCGACCTGATTCAAAAGGCGCTCCTTATTAAAGAGCAGGTATACGGCAAAAATAATCGCTATAACAAAATTTGCTATCCCGCCGAACACGCCGCTCACAACGCCTATGGCCGAATTTATCATGCCGCCCGCACCGCTTATAACAAAATCGGCAACGCGGCCCACTGCGCCGGCTATATCAAAGCTGCGAAGGTCCGGCAGCCACTGCTGTATTTCCGGTATCTCCGCGCTTTTTTCCGCTATCCAATTGTAAACTCCGTTGTAAAACTCCGGTATTTCGCGTGCTATGAGCCTTGAGCTCGCTATGATTTCCGGAACTACCATAACAAGCACAAGCGCTATGACAAGGCAGATTATGAGAAACGACAGCAGCACGCATACGGGTCGCCGCGACTTTATCAGTATTTTATTCCTTGCCTTCGGAAAATATATCTTCTCGAGCGGCTTTAATATAAGGGACATTATATATGCGATTATAAGCCCCAGGACAAGCGGGAACACAGCGCTCGATATATTCTGGACAACGGACCAGAAAAACTCTATATTCTCAACCGCAAGATACAATGCGGCAAAAACAATGCCTATTTTTATATATTTCTTTATTTCACGAGTCATTTTGATTCATCACTTCCCGGTTTTTACGCGCCGCCGTATTTTTGCGGCCGCATTTTTGATATTATTATACCACATTATAAGTGTTATAGCAAGTAAAATTATGCAAATCAACGCTTTGACACTGATTTTTACATACTTTTTTCGCTCTTTATACGGCAAAAAGTATATTTTTGCACAGTACGCAAAAATTTGGGATATAAAAAAGTACCGGCGCATAAAATGGTACAAATCAAATTTCGGCGGGAGGGTAATTTATGAAGGATTACATTGCGGAGCGCGCCGTTGAGCTTGCACATTACATAATCGAAAACGGTGCAACGGTGCGCTCAACCGCAAAAATGTATAATATTTCAAAGAGCACGGTACATAAAGACATACATGACCGGCTGGCGCGGATAAATCCGGCGCTGTATACCGAGGCGCAGAAGATACTTGAGGTAAACAAGGCCGAGCGCCATATCCGCGGCGGCATGGCAACGCGGGAGAAATATATAAGGCTTAAAGAGCGTTCGTGCGTATAGGGCGCGCAAAAATACGCGGCGGGGGCCGAAGCCCCCGCCGCGTATGCGTTTTGTCCGTTCTGCATCTAAAATCGAGCAGCCATATGTGTTTCTTAATGCTATAAACCCGTGTTTCTATTCCGTATCAAGAAGCTCATTCATCCATTCCGAAGCCGGCAGCCAGCTTGTGTCGCTGTATGCCTGGTCGGCAACACTGCCAAGCTCATCAACGGTAATATTTCCGCCCGCAACCATCTCTTGAGTTATGAGCGATGCGGGAAGCTCGGCAATTCCGCCCGTCGTTCCCGTTGACGGATCGATTATTTTATCGTATTCGCCGGCAAGCTCAAGCGCAAGCGCTCTCATGCCGTATTCGCCGTTATGATACCAGTTTGTTGTTGCGCAAGCCTTCCAGGGCGAGCCCTCGGCCGCCATTTTTTCGATGTCCTCGTTGCATATATCAACGCTTACCATCGGTATATCATAGCCGCCTTCCGTTATAGCCTCGTAAACTCCCTGCGCATAGAGATCATAGCAGCACCAGACCACGTCTATTTCGCCGGGCTCGTATTTCGCAAGCGCCGCCGCGGCCGCCTCTTTTACGGACGCGCGTGCATCGGCGAAGTCTGTCGGACCTATTGTTTCGACTGTTTTTATAAGCCCCTGCTGTTCGTATTCCGCATAGCCCGTTTCGCGCCTGTCAAACGCCGAAAGGAAGCCCGGGCCTACCCATACTTTCAAAATATTCGCCGGCTCGCCCGCCGCAATTTTTTCCGGACAGATTTCCTCCGTTATGTAGTCTATAAGCGTTCCGGCAAGCTGCGAATCCTGCTGAAAAAACTGCGTTACGCCGTCTATCTTCTGTGTTTGCCCGTTTTCGTCCTCAAATATCGTATCGAACGTTACAAGCTTAAGGTCGGGATACTCCTCGAGCAGCCCGCTTAGGAACGTATACGAGTAATCGGTTCCGCCGTGGCTGAGAAGCAGCCCGTCATAGCCGTCGGCGGCGCATTGGCGTATCGTTTCCTGCCATTGCTCGTCCGAACCGCCGCAGAAAAATTCGGTGTATTCCATACCGAGCCTTTCGGCCGTTTCCTCCGCCGCATCGGACCACATCTCAAATATGTCGGACGGCGCCATCTGCATGATGTACGCTACCTTTTTGTCCTCAACTTTTTTTGCTCCGCCGCCGCAGCCGCACAATGACAGCGCCGCCGCAGCCGCAAGGCATAATGCCAAAACTTTTTTCATAGCTTTTCTCCAGTCTTTTTTAATCAGTCACCTATATCGGTATGCCCCTGCTCAAACTCCCATTGAAGACCGTATTTGTCTATAAAATAGAAGTAGCGCACCTTGCCGAGAATATCAGCCGTTGTGCGGTTTCTCTCATCTTCGGGATTGTCGTTTTCGAAGAAATGAACCTCCTGCGGGCTTGTTTCGCTTATCTGATAAACGGCGTATTTATCGGTTTCGTTTATAAGACGCGTATCCGGCATATTTTTTATATGCAGAAACGCTTCATCGATATTTGTTATTTTAAGGGCAACGTGGCGCGCGCCGCTTACGTCGTTTGCGGCAAATATTACCGGCTCTTTTCTGCCCTCGGGGCAATGATACTGCATAAGCTCAAGCGTGAGCTTTGTTCCCGGCACGTTCACAAACGCTATCGAAACGTCGCCGTCCGCCGCTTCGTCAACAAAGCCGCCGGCTTTGAAAAAGCCCTCGTTTCTCCAGTGAGACAAATAATGGTCGGGAACAACGCCGAGAAGCTTTTTGTAATACTCAACGGCTTCCATCATGTCATCGACAAAAATACATACGTGCGACAGCCCCGTAAATTTCGGCATCGCAGCCCTAACCTGTGTTTTTTCTTCCATTGATTTTTTTCCTTTCTTTTTGATATTGATTTGAATTACAGAATTGTGCGCCGCTTATTTCGCGTCGTGAAAAAGAAGCAAGCAGATTATTGTCCAACGAGACGACGGCGTATGTTTATACTCCGAGTCTCGGCGGGCAGTGAGATGCGCCGCTTATTTTTCACGAGATGATTCCGTGGTCGCGCGCGAGCGCCTCTATACTTCTGTCATAAGTCGCCTCCGCTTCCTTTGAAAAGAAGCAGCCTGGGACGCCTTCGTTGTTATCTCTGTGATGCGCCACACATTCGCAGCACTTGCCGTGGCGCGGACAGTTATATGTACACGGGCACGGCCTTTTGTTATCGCAAGCCATTTTTTTCACCTCCCTGTTTTTTTATACGCCTATTATGAGCCTTAATACGAACAATGCAAACGACACCCACATGACGGGATGTATTTCGCGTATTTTACCCGTAATTATTTTAAGGATTACCCATGTCATTATGCCGAACATTATTCCGTTTGCTATGGAATATGTGAAGGGCATCATTATGATTGCCATAAACCCGCCGACAACGTCGGCGATATCGCCTTCAAACTTCATTTTTTTAACGGAGCTCATCATGAGCAGCCCGACGAATACGAGTGCCGGCGCCGTTGCAAAGCCGGGCACGGCAAGAAAGACCGGCGCGAGGAATATGGCCGCGGCAAAGCAGCAGGCTGCCGAAACGGCGGTAAGCCCGGTGCGTCCTCCCTGCGCGACGCCGGTGCTGCTTTCGGCATAGCTTGTTACGGTTGACGTTCCGAGACACGCGCCGACAACGGTCCCGACGGCGTCGGCCATGAGCGCGCCGCCGACACGCGGAAGATTTCCGTTTTTATCAAGCATATTGCCCCTGTCGGCAACGCCTATAAGCGTACCGACGGTATCAAACAAATCAACGAACAAAAACGAAAATACTATTACGGCAAAATCAAGCACGTGCGACGCCGCATACGAAAAATCAAACGCAAATATCTCGGGCGCCGCGGGCATAAGGCTGTAGCCCGAAAAATCGGGGATAAGCGACGCGGCTCCGGCGGCTTCGTCAACGACGTACCAGCCGGCAAGCTGCGCTATTATGCCGAGCAGCCATGTTGCGAGCATTCCCCATAAAACATAGCCCTTTACGTTTTTAAAATAAAGCACTCCAGTTATTATGATCCCCGCTGCAGTCAGAACGCACTGCGGCGAGCGCATATCGCCGAGCGTTACGAGCGATGACGGGTCGCCGGCGACCACGCCGGCGCTTTCGAGCCCGACTATCGCGATAAAAAGCCCTATGCCGACTGTTATGCCGAGCTTTAAGTTTACGGGCACTTTGTTTACGAGTGTTTCTCTGAATTTGACGGCTGAGAGCAGTATAAATATTATACCTTCGACAAACACGGCGGTCAGCGCAATTTTCCAGGGGTCGTTTATGCCCGCCTCGGCAAGCGGAACGCATACGGAATACGCAAAATACGCATTCAGCCCCATACCGGAAGCAAGCGCAACGGGATAGTTTGCGAAAAACGCCATGCAGAGCGTTCCTATCACGGCCGATATTGCGGTGGCCGTAAATACGGCCGGCGGGCTCATGCCGGCGTCGGCAAGCATGGACGGATTTACGGCAAGGATATATGCCATCGATAAAAATATCGTTATTCCCGCCATTATCTCCGTTTTTACGTTTGTTTTGTTTTGCTTAAGCTTAAAAATCCTTTCCGTGATGCTTTTTGCATCATTTGTTTTGCTTTTCATTTCCCCCTCCGTTTTGTCATGATTGTTTATTTTTTCTCCGGCTTATAGCCTTCTATTTCGTTATTGAGCGAAAGCATTTTTTCATCGAGCGACGATATAATATTCGCACATTCCAAAAGATCGTCGTTTATGCTTTGAGGCACGTCGCTCTCGAATTTATATCGTATTTTATGCTCCAGGCTCGCCCAGAAATCCATCGCGATGGTGCGTATCTGTATTTCAACGCGCGTCATTTCCTTTTTTCCCGAAAGGAACACGGGGACCTCGACTATCATATGATAGCTTCTGTAGCCGTTTTCCTTCGGGGTTAATATATAATCCTTTATTTTTAATACGTTTATATAGCTCTGTGCCTGGACGACCGTGGCTATTCTGTATATATCCTCGGTGAACGAGCATATTATGCGTATGCCCGCAATATCGTCTATATATTTGAGCGCGTTTTCAAGCGTCGGTTCGTATCCCTTTTTTGTAAGCTTTTTTGCGATGGAATGTGATGTTTTAAGTCTTGATTTGATATGCTCTATAGGATTTGATTTAAGGCGTATCGCAAATTCCTCGTTTATTATTTCAAACTTTGTGTTGAGTTCTCTGAGCGCCGCAGTAAAAAGCAGCATCGAACGGTAATATTCTCGGCTGTTCATCTGTTCTATAAGCATGGCTTCGCATCAGCTCCTTTGAATTTTTAGCGGCACGGCGCTTCCGTGCCGCTCTTATCATAATAGTCGCTTTAAGCGCCCAAAATGCGTTTTAATTACACTCTGTAAATATAATTTTCTTTTCTCGGCTTTGCCGGGACTTTTTCGCCGTAGCCCAGCACGCAGTGTCCTATGCCCTCATAGTCGCCTTCTATGCCCCATTTTTTAAGCATTGCCTTGCCCTTCGGGCTGTCGAACTCCTCTTTTGCGCGGTGTATCCAGCACGACTGCACGCCGAGAGCCTCGGCGGCGTTCATGAGATTTCCCATAACGAGCGCGCCGTCGTAAACGTGCGTTCCTATATTTTTGTCGGCCAGCACGATAATAACGGTTGAGGCGCCGTAAAACGGGTCGCCGTCCGTTCCCATGATCTCGGCATTCATTTTCGAGAGCTCCGCAACCGTATCACTGTCGGTAACGGCAACCATCACGGGCGACTGCCTTCCCATTCCCGTCGGGGCGTACATCCCCGCTTCAAGTATTTTATTCAGCTTGTCCTCTTCAACCGGTCTGCCGTCAAAGCTGCGGCATGAACGGCGTTCCTTTAATACAGTAAGCGCATCCGCCATTTTTATTTCCTCCTTAAAATTTATATTTATACACTCATTATACCATACTCAATAATAAAATGCAACAAAAAAGCGTGTATGAAAACACGCTTTTTTGTAAATTTTCCGGTACTAATTCTGCGCATCCATTATTTCATGCGCCATATTTACGGCTTCCTCATTGCTCATATCGTTATCGACAAGAAGTATAGAGCATTTTAAGCCGCCGTCCTGCCACATTATTGTTCTGACCTCGTTTATTTCCACCTCGGCAGAGCCGTAGCTGAATACAATATCCCCGTTTTCTTGGGCTGCCTTATCCTCTGCGGTAAGCTCGTAATCGGCCGGGACAACTTTATTTGTATAGGACGAAATATAAATCGGAATACCGTTATATGTGCCTGCCAAATCGCCGACCTGCTCCGAAAGCTTGCTTGCGTCGGTAAAGACGTTTATTTCTTTGCCGTCCTTTTTATAAGTGCAGTTAAGCTGATCGGTGCGCTCTATTACGCCGTCGTTTTCGTCTACGGCCTTTTGGTCAACCTTTACGGCGCCGTCAAATTTATAGCCGTTTGAAAACTCGTCCTTTACGGTAAATTTAAATCCGAAATCGTTCAAAACCGTTTCGGGTGTCAGCACCTCGGTGTAATCGGGTATGCTGCTTGACGACCCCGTCCACATTGTTACTATTCCGCTTCCCGCAAACGCCGACGCGCCGACAGCCGCCGCAAGCGCGGCCGCAATAAGTATTATCCTTCCGGGCTTTTTCATCTTATTTGACTCCTTTCCCTCGGGCAGGCTTTCCAGCACCTCGCAGAGTCTTTGATGAAAATGCTCGTTGGGCTTTGGATAATCGTTTTTGTTTATCTTCATAACCGTAAGCTCCTTTCACAGTCTATTTCAATTCTTCCCTCAAAAGGCGCCTTGCCTTTGACAGTCTGCTTTTGACGGTTCCCTGCGGTATTTTAAGCATTTTCCCCGTTTCCTCGGTCGAATAGCCTTCTATATAATGGAGGACAACCGCAGCGCGGCTTTTTGCATCGAGCTTTTGTATTGCCGCATACAGCTCGCCGTTTCCGCCGCCGGACTCCGGCGCCGGCTCGGCGATGCTTTCTATCGGCATTATGTTTTTCCGCTTATTCAGCAGCCGATAGCACTCGTTTATAAGTATGCGTATAAGCCACGTTTTAAAATAGTCCTCGTTTTTCAAGCTGCCGATACGGGAATATGCTCTCGTTACCGCCTCCTGAACGGCGTCCTCGCAGTCCCAGTCGTTTGCAAGGATCGATTTTGCCACCCTGTACATAGTCTGCTCCGCCGCCAAAACCTGCTCCGTAAAAACTTGTTTGTTCATCATAATTTTCTCGCATATGCCCGTCGGCATATGTCCTTTCTTTGCAGCGCTGTACTTATTAGACCGTTTAAAAGGGCGCACGGTTCATGAATTTTAAAAATTTTTTATTTTTTTATCTCCTTACTTAAATAAATTCAAAAGCTCCTCCGGCGCAATCGCCTGCTTGGGCGCAAACTTTTCCGACGATGCATACGACAGCACGGCGTTTTTCAGATTGCGCACGCATATGTGCTCCGCCGAAAAATCAAAGCCGCAGAACAATATGTCGGCGTTTCCGACACGCGCTTCGAAAAGCGGCGACGCCGGCACGTTATCGTAAAAATTCGGCACCGTTTCAACAACCGGCAAAAAGCCCTCCGGGAACGACGATATATCGGCGCTCACGGAATTATCGAGCGGCTGCCTCCATTGGAAATCGGCAAAATCCCGCGTCGGGAATTTTTCAAATATCGGATGGCTGCTTTCGCACATTATCCCGCAGGCGCGGTCCGTTTTGAAAAACGCCGGCGACCAGAACACCGGTCTGAAGTACCCTTGTCTCGGAGCTTTTAAGTATTTCCCCGAAACGACAAATCTGCCGCCGTCCTTTATCATTTTCTCAAGCCTTTCCCTGTCCGCATCGCAGACGCTTATATCCCACGCTTCCTCAAACGGCGGGTATACGAATATATTCCATGAATTTTTATATCCTCCGACGCTTAAAACAGCCTTTATCTCCGTCGGTTTTTTTACAGCGTCAAGCGGCAGCTCCGCATTTTCGCCGGAGGTTTTTCGGCTTGCCAAAAGCGTTTTGCCGTCGTACAGTTCAAGCGTGAATTCCCTGTTTTCAAGCGGCGTTTTGCCGTAATCGCATACGTCGAGCTCCGCTTTTAACGTTTCGTCCGAACAGAAAAAGCGTTTTGCCTTCATGAGCGGCACAACGGGCGAACAGAATTTTTTAAATTCCTCTTCGGTGATTATCCCCTTGCTTTTCCAGAATACATCGAGAAGCCCTATTGTCGCCGTGGACTGCCCCGTATAATCGGCAAGGCCGAGCATCTGGAAACCGCCCATTTTATGAGTTCTCATAGCCGCTTCAATATCCTCTTTATACAAAAGCGCGGCAAGCTTTCCCGATGCTTTTACGTATTTTTCAAGCTTATGATATATCCCGCGGCGCTCCATATCGCATTTTATCGCCTTTAAATTCACGGGACTCATATTGCCGTCGTAGTCGCCTATGCTGTCAACGTTCGGATATACGCAATACTGCCCTATTTCAAACGATACCATAGGCACCGGTGTTTCCTCCGCCGCCTCGTCATAGCTAAGGCACGAATCCTCCGCCGCCTCGCTGACAAACGTTTGAAGGCGTATGCGCTTCCCGTTTGACTGCACGGCGCTGAAATAATCGTCCGCCGCAGTAACCGGGCGGTCGAAGTTTGACGAAAGCGTATAAAGCCGCCTGCCGTCAAGCGCCTTTATCTGCGACGTTATATCTTCAAGCATTTCAAAATCGCCGAGCAGCTCGTTGCCGTTCGAAAACATTATAAACGACGGATGGTTTCCGTATTCCTTTGAAATTGCCAGCGCTTCGTTTGTGTAATACGTCTTATGTATTGCATCGTCGCCCGCTTCAAGAGGGCATACGTCAAGGTTCAGCCACAGCGGCATTTCGGCAAGGACGTATACGCCGGCAATATCCGCCGCTTCAAAAGCCGCTTCGGGCGGACACCACGCGTGGAAACGTATATGGTTTAAGCCGTATGCTTTTATTGTGTTCATTGTGTTAAGCCACGTTCCGACGTCTGTCGGAGGATAGCCCGTTTTCGGATAAATGGCGCAGTCGAGCGCTCCGCGCAAAAACACAGGGCGTCCGTTTATATGTATGCGCTTGTCCCTTACCTCAATCGTGCGCATACCGAACCGCGTTTCCGTTTCGCTTGCCGCGCCGTTTTCATCGGCAACGGACGCGCGCAGCGTATAAAGCACCGGGTTGAATTCATCCCAGTAATCGGCCGGCTCGTCAAATTCGTATGAAAGGCGCACGATCTGGCGTGACGTAAAAAGCCGTACTTTATGCGTATCGGCACGTAATTCCCTTCCGTCCGGGGCTGTCGGCATAAGCGTTATAACGGCTTCGCAGCTCTTGTTCGGCTCACGGCACGTTCCCGTTACGACAGCTTTTACGTCGAAGCCGTTTTCACGCGGATACACCTGAAGCGACGCTATATGCGTTTTGCTTTCAGCCGTTATTTCGGCCCTGCCGGCAACGCCGCACCAATAGCCCTGTGTATCGTTGCTGTAGCCGCTTGCCATGGTGTGGATATTTAAAAGGTTTGAATTATCAAGCCTTAATGTCAGCCTGTGTCTGCCAGGCGTAAGCAGCCCTGTTAAATCGTAGCGGTGCGGAACGGAAAGCTCGATTATTCCGCGTCCCGCGGATTTTCCGTCAACCCAAAGCATGGACGACATGTTGACGCGCTCAAGACTAAGCGTTATCCTCTTATCCTTAAAGCTTTCCGGCACCTCTATTTCACGGCTCAGCCACAACGGGCCTATATATTCAAACCTTTCTCTCAGGCACTTTACCGATTCGGCGCAAAGCTCCGTATATTCCTTTGCCGCCGTGCCTATACCGTTTTCGCACGCCGAGCCGGGGAGCTTAAAATCGCCGCCGTTAAGCTCTCTTTCGAAAAAGCGTTTATCTATTCCGCTGTTTTCAAGGTCGGTTTCATACCGCCATATCCCGCTTAAATCTATTTTATTTTCTCCACACATAATTTCTCTTGACCTCCGTGTTTTTATCATCGTTTTCTTCCCCGCCCGTAAGGCTGCGCTTTAAAATATTCAGGCCCTGGTGGGAATTGTCAAGCTCAAGGCCGGCGTTTATATAGCGCATCACCTTCTCGGTTTTGCCGAATCCCGCATAGCCGAGCGCCGCCATAAAGATGCAGTGGAGCTTGTTTTTCCTGTCAAGGTCCGTATCAAAAATCATAAAGTCGGGCAGCGATACGGCAAAATAATCGGTCTCGCTGCGGTCGTTCATATGCTCCTCCGAATAATCTATAAGCCTGTTGAACATTTTCCGCGCACGTTTTTCGTCACCGAGCTTTCCGAACGCAAGAGCGCGGTAAAAATACATTTCGGGCGGGCAGTCGCTGTAATATACGGCCGGCTCCGGTCCCCCGTCACCCTGCGACGCCTTTTCGAAATATTCGTTTGAAAGTATTTTGTCCGTAGCCTCAAGCGCGCAGCCAAGATAATAATATATATCGTTGTCCGTCATTACGCCGAGCTTGCCCTCGCCCAGGTTTTCGGGATACGTAAGCGCCGCCGTAAGCTGCGATACGGCTTCCTCCGTATCGCCCGCGCTTATGGCTTTTCGCCCAAGGCCTATGCGCGCAGCTCTGTACTGCGCCGTTATCCTGCCTTCGCCGCCCTCCCACGGGCGGAACGTGTGCATATTTATAAGCTTCAGCGCACGGTCATAACGGCCCAGCGTATTTGCTATTGTTATACATTCCGTGTACAAATCGTCGCGCGACGACGTAAGCCGCATATTTTCGGCCATTGCGTTTACGCGCTTCAGCATCGGATAATTCGTTTCCTTATAGAGGCAGTCAAGCTCATAAAATATGCGGGCGTCATCGGGCGCAAGACGCGCCGCCTTTTCCATGCTTTTCACCGCACTTGCGTCGTCATGAAACCGGTTAAAATACGCAAATGCCAGATTCCTGTGCGTTTCGGCATGGTCGGGCTCAAGCTTTGCCGAATGCTCCCACAGCTCTATCGCCCTCTGCCACTGTCCTCTTGCGTAAAGCAGATTTGCAAGGTCGTAGGGAGCTCGCGCATCGCTCGGATTATGCTCCATAACGTATTCGAGGACCTTTATATCGTGAAGGCGGTTCGGGAAATCGTAAAGGTCGCTGTCGCAGCCCTGTGCTATTTCAAGCTCCACCGCGCTGTTTGAATAGTACGCCGTATAATAGTGAAGCATCCGCCTGTCCGCCTGCGATATAAGCGCAAGCACCTTTGCGGCGTCTTCGAAAAGTCCCGCCTCGCTGTATTTTATCGATAATTCTATATAGCTTTGCAGATCGTTCTGCATTATCGACGTAAGCGTGTTCAGGTCGTTAAAATCCTTTGTCAGCCTGTATAATTCATAATGCGCGCCGTAGCTCATCGGGTCAAGCCTTATCGATTCGCGTGCAAACGCTTCCGCGCGCTCCTTTTGACCGAGATGCCTTAAAAGCGCCGTTTTAAGCGTGCGCGCCTTTAAGTTGTGGTATCCCTTTACAAGCGCGCTTTCGGCAAATTCAAGCGCGGCTTCGTAATCGCCCTTCGCCGACGCTATGCACGCAAGCTGATAATAGCCGCAGTCCTGCATCGCTGACGACCATACGGATTTATAAAACGCGTCGTACGCTTCGTCGAGCCTTCCCTGCTCCTTGAGCGCAAGCCCGAGATTATAATACGGCTCGCAGTCATACGGATTTTGATTCAGCCGTGTTGATTTTTCTATTGCCGCCCTGAAATATTTTTCGCTTTCCTTAAAAAGCCCCATGTTGTATAAAAGCTTGCCGTAGCTTGTGTTAAGGCGTATATCCGAGGGATCGCGCTTTAAGCCCTCAAGATAGTACGGTATCGGAGAGCGCGACGCATGGCGGTTTTGCTCAAGATGGACGGCCGTAAGCCACAGCTCCTCGAGCGACGGTATATCCTCCGGGTCGGCCGGCGCTTTTGCCGGTTCCGGCAGCTTTTCAAAGCCGCGCTTTACAGGCGTATATGAGATTATTGTTTTTCCGTTTTCGTCCTCCACCGTAAGCGTAAGGTTCTCCGGAGCTTCCTCCCCCGTTTCGACGGTACATTCATATACGTCCTCCGGCGACAGCCTGACCTTTTCCGATATGTATTTGTTAAACCTGCCCTTCAGCGTTACGGCTGCGTTTATTTCGGAGGAGGCATATATTTTAACGTCCGCCCTGCCGTCCGACGCTTCAAGATTCACCGCCGCTTCGGACGATGCGTTTTTTACGCCGCCTATTTTTTTATACGGCATAAAATACTGCGTGAACGTCTTTTCCTCATACGGCGCAAGAAACGCAAAATCCGGCTGCCCGCTGCTGAACACTCCCGCCGATATTTCTGTATACGCGCCGTTTTCATCGGTCAGGCTGTTATACCATGCGCGTCCGAAATCGCCGCTTCCCCACGTCCATTGCTTTTTGCCGGGCGAAAGATGATGGTCCGATATATGCAGCAAGCCGGCTTCCGCCGCGCTGTCGTAATTTCCGATAAAATCAAAATCCGAGCGGCACGCCATATACGATGTCGGGACGGGTATGTTTTTCGGGTACGAAATGTCAACGCCCTCGCCGTAATCCACGTTATAATACGTCCCCGTTGCGACGGGGAATTTCGAAACGCTTCTTCCGCCGTGATCGGCAACGGCACGCACGTCCGGCGGAAATATCGTTCTGCTCGTTTCGTTTGCCGGGACGTCGGCTCCAGCCCACCATAAAAATGTTTTTGTCTGCCCCGTTGTATTGTATACCTTGCCCTTTACCTCAAGATACGCTTTTCCCGGATAGAGCGTAAAGGACGCCGTGCTTTTTATGCAGCTTATTTTGTCCGTTTCGCTCATATGGACGGTCGCCGAACCGTCGTCCTTTTCTTCTATATAAAAATCAACGCGTTCAAACGCAGTCGGCCTGTGATGGCACGGGCTGTCAAATTCTATCCCGCCCGATACCCACGGTCCCGCAAGCCCGGCAAGCGCGGGCTTTATCGTTTCGTTGTAATATACGCAGTCGTATTCGTTTGTTTTGTCAAAAATACGGTGTACGCGTCCGCCGAGCTCCGGCAGCAGCATAACAAGAAGATATTCGTTTTCGAGATATACGGCGTTATATTCCTTTATCGTTTTTTTGTCCGAAATCTTTTCTGTTATCGTATACGGATATATCCTGCCGCTCGAGCCCTGATATACGCGCTTGTCGAGAAACATCGGCAGCCTGCACGGCTCCTCCGGCTCGTAAGTCGGTATCGGCGTCATTTGAGTATATGCTTTTGCTTTTTCGGTCATATTATCAGTCATATTAAAGGCAAACTCCTTTCCGTCCGCGGCGCCTGCGCCGCCGTATGACTTTATAATACTATCACGCCGCCTGTTTGTCAAGCAAAAAATCAGACTACAGTCTGTCCTCAGGCGACAAAATGCACCGGATTTTACAGCGCCTTTTCATGCCCTTTACACCGTTCTGCGCGAAATATACCAAAATTCCGATCGCGCCGTGCCGCTTTTCGTATTAAACCGACTAAATTTGAAAAAAATCAGAAAAAATAAAGGATTTTAAAGGCGAATTGCGGTATTATATTAACAGTGATATATGCTGCGCGGCGGTATAAATATACGCTCAAACGGACATAGCTATATAATATGACCCGCACGCGCCGATGTAAAAAGCATGAAAGGAGGCGGTTATCCTTGCCGCGGCATATACCCGATGATTTGTATGCTCAAATCTGCGAGGGGAACGATATAATAGAATACGTTTCGCGCTACACCAACCTTAAAAAATCGGGACGCGACTATTCCGGGCTGTGCCCGTTCCATACGGAAAAAACGCCGTCCTTTCACGTAAACAGAGAAAAACAGCTTTTTTACTGCTTCGGCTGCGGAGCAAGCGGAAATCTTGTTCAGTTTGTTATGCGCACCGAAAACCTCAGCTATTGGGACGCAATGCAGACGCTTGCCGACCACGCCGGGATCGCACTCCCCGAGCATGGGAGCTTTAACGACGAAAACAGCGAAAAGCGCAAGCTCATTCTTGAAATGAACAAAATCTCGGCGCATTTTTTCCATAACTGTTTGAAAAACGCGGAGCTTGGCAAAACGGCGCGCGAATATCTGCAAAACCGCCGCATAGCATGGGGCACGGTTATAAAATACGGCCTGGGCTACGCGCCGCCTTCGAATGCCGGCTTCCCGCTCTGTGCCTTCCTGCGCAAAAAGGGCTACACCGACGAGCAGATAAAGGACGCAAGCCTCGGCGTTGAGCGCGACGGCACGCTTAAGGATAAATTCAGGGACCGTGTTATATTCCCCATAATAGACGTGCGCGGAAACGTCATAGGCTTCGGCGGGCGCGTTATGCACAACAAGAAAGAGATAAACGGGTTTTCCATTCCCAAATATCTCAACTCCTCCGAAACGGCGGCGTTTGACAAGGGGCGTAATTTATACTCTTTAAACATCGCAAAAAACGCAAAAGCATCGGAGCTTATACTGTGCGAAGGGTATATGGACGTTATATCAACGTGCCAGGCGGGCGTTACAAATGTCGTTGCAACGCTCGGCACGGCAATAACGGAAAATCAGGCAAAGCTTATGCTCCGCTACGCGCCTACGATAATAATCTGCTACGACAGCGACGAGGCCGGAACAAAGGCCGCGCTCAAGGCAATAAATATAATAAATTCCGCGGGCGGAAAATCGCGCGTTATGCGCCTTAAGGGGGCAAAGGACCCTGACGAATACATAGTCAAAAACGGCGCGGCCGCATTCAGGGACGCGATAAAAAAGGCCGTTCCGTCAACCGAATTTAAAATATCGCTTATAAGAAGCAAATACGATACAACGGACACCGATGGGAAAATAACATTCGTGACGGAGGCCGCGGAATCGCTCCGCTCCGTTCCGGACGCGGTGGAGGTTGACGCATATATACGAAAGCTGTCGGAGGAAACGGGCATTTCAACAGATGCGATATACAGCAGCTACAATAAAAAGCAGTCCGATACGGACGATTCGCATAAGCGGATCGCGCCTAAAAGACGCCCCGTTCAAACAAGGGAAAGCGGCGACATGACAACTCCGACGCTCGCGGCGGCGGAAAAGCGGATATTGTCGCTTATGGCGTCCTCAAAGCATCTTTACCGGATAGTCAGCGCGGAACTGAAAAGCGGCGATTTTTCAACCGAGGTTCACAGGCGTCTTGCAAAAGCGATATACGACTGCTACGAACGCGGAGCGCTGCCCGACGAGGCTGCGATAGTCGATGAGTTTTCGGGCGATACGCAGCTTGAAAACGAAGCATCGGCGGTATTCTATAATATGGAGATCTACAGCGGCGACGAATCGGCCGTTCGCGAGCTCCTTTACAATATAAAGCTTGAGCACCTGCAAATGAAAATAAACTCCGAAACGGACCTTATAAAGCTTGACGAGTTTATGAAGGAAAAAGAACGGCTTTTAAGCGAAAGAAATCAGTGGGAGGAATAGAATATGGAAAATCATATAACCGAAAACACACAGGAAAACACCGCGGCGGAGGACATGCTTGAAAACGCGGCTTTAAACGCCGACGGTGAGGGCGCTGCCGAAAGCGAGCTTGAAAAAGCGCAAAACGCCGAGGAAACGGCAAGAAAAATAGAGGAAATAAAAAAATCTCTTATCGAGAAGGGCAAGAAAAAGGGCGTTTTAAGCTTTAAGGAGGTTATTTCGGCGTTTTCGGAAACGGAAATAAATCCCGAGGATA
>DVLU01000018.1 GCA_018715365.1 Candidatus Ornithomonoglobus intestinigallinarum
CAAAATCCGTACAGTGACAATTTTATGCTCCGGGGAGATGACGTTTGATTTATACGTCATCCTCCTCGTACCTCCTTTATAAATTTCGGAAGCTTTTAAAAAGTGAATATGTATATGTACGGTACCGCTTGTTTTGTTCCGGCGATTGATATTATACATATTTTTTGCAAATATGTCAAGCGGTTTTTAAGAGGAAATTATAAAAAATATGGTAAAATATATGTGTGTATACGGGAATGATTTTGTGCATTATGGCAGCGAAATGCATGATATAGATATAAAAGAAACGGAGCAAAGCCCCCACGGAAAACGGCGGCTGTTATCTGTTCCGCTCAAAAATCGCCTTGCTGCGCAAGCGCACACCACACGCCCCGGCATACGCAAAAAGCTTTTATAGTGTGCACGAAGACGGCGTGCGCTTCGCTTGCTGCACCGAACATTTCGCGTAACAGACAACAGCCGCCATATACAGCGGCAGCTTAAAAGCGCCCGTCACCATTTGCTCCGAGCTGGTAACGCACCTTGCGCGTTAAGGCCCTTCCGCAGACAGATGACGTGCGCTTGCCTGAGCGGCACATATTTCCCCTTCCGAGGAATGTATGTGCAGCGTAACATCCTTTCCGAGGAAGGGGTGATATGCGCCGCATTGAATGGGCTTCCGCCCACTTTGGAACCCCCGGCGGCGGGCATTAAAGCTTAAAATCCTCCTCGGAAAGCTTATTTGTGTCAAGCGGACGGCGGCGTCTTACCTCGCGCTTTAAAATATCGTATTTGTAGCGTTTGCAGGCGCTGTCCGAAGCGCCGACGCACTGCCCGAGATGCGCACAGAATACAAGTGTGTTGCTGCGTTTTTCGGAATAAACGCATAATGCGCATATTTTTTCTATATCATCGCTGTATATCATTTTTGTTTTCTCCGTTTCAGCGCCTTTATTTGACGAGTTTCGACATCATCGGCGTGATAATATTATATCACATACGGCGCCGCCGGTCAAGCCGTTTGTTTTGCCGCCGGCCGGAGGGGCGGTTATTTGAAATAAACAAAAACCGCCGTTATATCTTGATTTGCGTAAAAAAACATGATATAATACTGCTGTATTGTATCTCACGTTTGGGTGAGAATAATAACGGGAGGAATGTAAAAATGAAGAACACAACAGCAACTGTGCTCGCCCAAAAGCAAAAGGGCGACAAAATCACAATGCTGACGGCCTACGATTACTCCACGGCAAAGCTTATCGATGAGTCGGGAATAAATTGTATACTCGTCGGCGACTCGCTCGGCATGGTAATGCTCGGCTATGACTCCACTCTGCCCGTAACGATGGACGATATGCTCCATCACACAAAGGCGGTGGTGCGCGGCGCAAAAAACGCCATGGTCATTGCCGACATGCCGTTTATGTCGTATCAGGTTTCCGTTTGCGACGCGGTAAAAAACGCCGGCAGGCTAATTCAGGAGGGCGGCGCATATGCCGTCAAGCTGGAGGGCGGCGCGTCCGTATGCGACAGGATCGAGGCAATAACAAAGGCGTCGATACCGGTTGTTGCGCATCTGGGGCTGACGCCGCAGTCTGTTAATTCGTTCGGCGGCTTCAAGGTCCAGGGCAAGGACGAGCAGCGCGCAAGGGAGCTTTTGGAGGATGCAAAAAAGGTTGAAGCGGCGGGCGCGTTTATGGCGGTGCTCGAATGCGTTCCGGCAAAGCTTGCGGAGCTTATAACAAAGGAGCTTTCGATCCCGACGATAGGAATAGGCGCGGGAGCGGGCTGCGACGGTCAGGTGCTCGTTTACCAGGATATGCTCGGAATGTTTTCGGATTTTACGCCGAAATTCGTTAAGCGCTACGCAAACATCGGCGAGATGATGACGAACGCGTTCGGGGCGTATGCAGACGATGTGAAAAGCGGCGCGTTCCCCGGGAAAGAGCATACATTTGCGATTTCGGACGATGTGCTTGAGAAGCTGTATTGAAAGGCGGGTTGTGAAATATGAAAGTTGTAAAAACGATTGACGAGGTAAAACAGGCTGTCAGGGAATGGCGCGAAGAAGGGCTGACGATAGGCGCCGTCCCGACTATGGGCTACCTTCATGAGGGGCATCTCAGCCTTATAGACAGGTCGGTAAAGGAAAATGACAGGACTGTTGTTTCGGTATTTGTAAATCCGATACAGTTCGGGCCGTCGGAGGACCTTGAAAGCTACCCGCGCGATATTGAGCGCGACAGCGCGCTTTGCCGCGGGCACGGGGCCGATATTGTATTTAATCCGGAGCCCGGGGAAATGTATAAAGACGGCTTTTCGACGTTCGTTGATATGAGCGTGCTGACGGAGGAGCTGTGCGGCCTGTCGCGTCCCACGCATTTCAGGGGCGTGTGCACCGTTGTGACAAAGCTGTTTAATATAATAACGCCCGACAGGGCATATTTCGGCGAAAAGGATGCGCAGCAGCTTGCCGTTATAAAGCATATGGTGCGCGACCTTAATATGAACGTCACCGTTGTCGGCTGCCCGATCGTGCGCGAAGCGGACGGGCTTGCGAAATCGTCGAGGAACACGTATCTGAGCGGCGACGAGCGCAGTGCGGCGCTGATTTTGTCGCGGACGCTTGCGCTGGGGCGCAAAATGATAGAAGCCGGCGAAAGGGACGTGCGCAAAATAACTGACGCAATGAAAAAAAATATAGAAACCGAGAAGCTTGCAAGGATAGATTACGTTAAAATAGTCGATATTGAAACGATGCAGCAGGTTGAAACGATAGACCGCCCCGTGCTTTGCGCAATGGCGGTATATATAGGCAAAACGAGGCTTATAGATAATTTTTCATTCACGGAGGGGGAGTGAGCCGTGACTATTTCGGTTTTGAAATCAAAAATACACCGCGCCGCGGTAACGCAGTCGGAGCTCGATTATATCGGCAGTATAACGGTTGACGGCGACTTGCTTGAAAAAGCGGGGATACTCGAATACCAGAAGGTGCAGATAGTTGATATAAACAACGGCAGCCGCTTTGAAACGTATACGATATGCGGCGAGCGCGGCAGCGGGATAATATGCCTTAACGGCGCGGCGGCGCGCTGCGTCCAGAAGGGCGACAGGATAATTATTATGGCGTATGCCGATATGACGCCCGAGGAGGCTGCGCGGAACAAGCCGACGGTGCTGTTCCTCGATGAAAACAACAATATTCAGAGGATAACAAATTACGAGCGGCACGGGAAACTGTCGGACATGCTTTGATTTACCCGGGCGGAGGGGAGAAAAAACAAATGATTCTTGCAATCGATATAGGAAACACAAATATTGTGATCGGCTGCTTTGAGGGCAGCAGCATAAAATTCACGGAACGGCTTTCGACAAACCACAAGGCAACGGAGCTTGAGTACGCGATACTTTTTAAAAACGTGCTCGAAATCTATTCCGTAACGCCGTCGCAGCTTGACGGCGGAATAATTTCGTCCGTTGTGCCGTCGCTTACAAATGTAGTGAAAAACGCAATGGGCAAGCTTTCGAAAAGCAGGATACTTGTTGTGGGTCCGGGAGTGAAAACGGGGCTTTCCATAATGACGGACAACCCCGGACAGCTCGGCGCCGACCTTGTTGTGGACGCCGTGGCGTGCATAAACGAATATCCGCTGCCGGCGGTAATATTCGATATGGGTACGGCTACGACTATTTCTGTAGTAGATAAATCAAAAAATTACCTCGGCACGGTTATAATGCCGGGAGTTGAAATATCGCTCGGCTCGCTTGTCGGCGGTACGTCGCAGCTGCCGAAAATAAGCCTTGACGCGCCAAAGCGCGTTATCGGCACAAACACGTCCGATTCGATGAAAAGCGGCATTATCTTTGCTTCGGCGTCAAGCATAGACGGCATGATAGACCGCATTGAGAACGAGCTCGGCGAAAAAACGACCGTTATCGCAACGGGCGGCCTTGCGGGGACGATAGTGCCGTATTGCAGACATGAGATTATTCTTGATGACGAGCTGCTGCTTAAGGGGCTTTCGGTGATATATAATAAAAACGTTTGATCGCTCCGCAAAGGCGCCGCCCGCGGGAATGAGGCTGTAAAGAGGTGAGCCGAAGATGAAAAAGACTATAATTGTAGTCCTGTCGCTGCTGCTGTGCTCGTGCTCCGCGGTGAGGACGGCTTCGAATATACTACAGCCGTCGTCCGAGCCGCCGGCGACGCCCGCCCCGACGGCAACCGCGAAGCCTACGGCAACGCCGGAGCCTGCGGAGCGCGAAGGGCTTGACGAGCTGAAAAACCAAATAGGCGGCTTTGTTTCGGAACGCGGCGGCGAATGGGGCGTATACGTCAAAAACCTCTCAACAAACGAATATCTTGCGTTAAACGAGCATGAAATGTATTCGGCGAGCCTTATAAAGCTGTTTATAATGGCGGCGGCTTACAATGAAATCGACGCGGGCGCAATAAAAAAGGACGAGCACGTAACGGAGCTTATCCGCGCTATGATAGAGGAAAGCAGCAACGACGCGGCAAACGAGCTTTGTACGCTTATCGGCGGCGGCGATATGCTTGCCGGCTTCGATGCGGAAAACGCGCATACAAAAAGCATAGGCTGTACATATACGGAGCAGAATACCGATCTTCAGGACGACCGCTCAAATTCAACAATTCCGTATCTCGGCAGAAATTACACGTCGCCGCGCGACTGCGGGCATCTTCTTGAGCTTATATACCGCGGCAAGCTCTGCGGCAGCGAGCACAGCGCAGAAGCGCTCGGTTTTCTGAAAAACCAGCAGCGGCGCTATAAAATACCGTACCTGCTGCCGGAGGGGACAGTTACGGCAAATAAAACGGGAGAGATGTCGCGCGTTGAAAACGACGCGGCAATAGTATACGGTCCGAAGTGCGACTACATTATTAGTATAATGGTCAACGAAACGGACGACAATGATAGTACGACGATGGATATACAGGAGCTTTCGAAGCTTGTATACGATTATTTTAACGGCGGAGGTGCGTGATGCGGAAAATATGCGAATCGGAGCTTAAGGTGCTCACGGTGCTTTGGGAAAACGGGCGTATGAAGGCGGCCGATATTGCAAGGCAGCTTAAGGAGGACGTCGGCTGGAGCAAGAACACGACTTATACCGTTATTGACCGCTGCGTGAAAAAGCAGCTTATATCGCGGATGGACCCGGGCTACATATGCGCGCCGGCGTTTTCGAAGCGGCGCGCGTCGGAGAACTCGATGCGCGAGCTTTTGGAAAATTATTTTGACGGCTCGGCGGTGAGGTTTTTCCTGACGTTTTTAAATATAAGCGGCGCAACGCGCGCCGAAGCGAAGGAAATGCGGCGCATACTAAAGAACAGAATGGAACGGGAATAATAATCTTAAATAAAAGCAAAAAGGAAACACCAATAAAAGCAAAAAGGAAACACCGCATCGGATATTGTATCATATGACTGCCCGATTTCGGATACGAAACAAAAAAACGCACCGAACGGAGTAATTTATTTACTCCGGCCGGTGCGTTTCATATGTTCTGTGCCACAAGCGGCAACCCGTTTCTATACCCTATTTATCAGTCGATTCTTATTGTATTTGAACCGTGCGGCAATGTATTGTCCTTTTTGGGTACGCTGAGTTTCAGAGTGCCGTTCTCAAACGTTGCTTTAATATCGTCCTGCGTAACGTTGTCACCTACGTAAAAGCTTCTGCTGCATGTGCCGTAATGGCGCTCTCTTCTTATATATCTGCCGTCCTTATCGTTTTCATCGTTGCTGTAATCCGATGATGCACTTACGGTAAGATACCCGTTTTTGAGCTCTGCTTTTACGTTTTCCTTTTTGATGCCCGGCATATCAATTGTCAGCTCGTAGCTGTCGTCCTTTTCCTTGACATCGGTTTTCATCAGGTCGTGCGTCCTGTAGCCGTCAAACGGGAAACCGAAATCATCGAACAAATCTCTTCCGAAAATACTTGGTAACATAAGTCATCGCTCCTTTATAAAATTTTTTTTGAAGGCTTGGGGAACTGTCGGGCGGCTGTTTCCGTAACGGTTTTTCCGCTCCGTCCGCCTTATCTTCCTTTCCCCTTTGTTCGGCTATATTATAGCACCGGTTGTTAGCACTGTCAAGAGGTGAGTGCTAAGATTAACATATTATTCAAATAAAATTCATATTTTACCTTATAAAAATTATTGCGGCAGTGTCTGAAGGGGGCTTTGTTAGATATTATTTTTATTCATATGCTGTTTATAAAAAATTTACTTGAAAAATGGGAAAGAATATTATATAATATAATGTAACTATTGGCTTTTTTGAGCGTGCGGACAAAAGCGCGCCAAAATACAGGGAAAGGCGTGACATTGAAATGAAATATATAGTAATACTCGGCGACGGCATGGCGGATTATCCCGTTGACGCCTTCGGCGGAAAAACGGTGCTTGAGGCTGCGGACAAGCCGACGATAGACTACATGTGCCGAAACGGCGAGCTTGGAACGGTAAAGACCGTTCAGGACGGCATGAAGCCCGGCAGCGACGTGGCGAACCTGTCCGTTATGGGCTATGACACAAGGGAATGCTATTCGGGACGTTCGCCGCTCGAGGCGGCGTCTATAGGCGTGCCGCTCAAGGATAATGACGTGACGTTCAGATGCAATCTCGTAACGCTCTCCGATGAGGAGAATTACGAGGATAAAACAATGCTCGATTATTCGGCGGGCGAAATCTCAACGGCCGAAGCGGCGGAACTTATAAAAGCAGTTGCGGAAAAGCTTAACACCGAAACGATAAAGTTTTATCCGGGCGTAAGCTACAGGCATCTGACGGTATGGACCGGCGGCTCGACAAACGTTGAGCTCACGCCGCCGCATGATATTTCCGACAGGGAAATAGCCGATTACCTTCCGAAGGGCGACGGCTCGTTAAAGCTGCTTGAAATGATGAAGCGGAGCGAAAAAATATTAACGGAGCACCCCGTAAACCAAAAGCGCATCGCTGAGGGCAAAAACCCCGCCACGTCAATATGGATCTGGGGCGAAGGGACAAAGCCGCGCCTTGAGAATTTTGAGAAAAAATTCGGCGTAAAAGGCAGCGTCATAAGCGCTGTTGACCTTATAAAGGGCATCGCAAAATGCGCCGGCATGGAATCGATAGACGTTGAGGGCGCAACGGGCAACTGCGACACAAACTGGGACGGCAAAGCGCGCGCCGCTCTTGACGCGCTTCTCTCCGGCAGCGATTTTGTGTATATCCATATGGAAGCGCCCGACGAAATGGGGCATCAAGGTCAGCCCGAAAAGAAAAAGTATGCCGTTGAAGCTATAGACAGCCGTGTGGTTAAATTTTTGAAGGAGGAGCTTGAAGCGCGCGGCATAGATTACCGCATGCTCATAATGCCCGATCATCCCACGCCCATAAAGCTCAAGACTCACGTGAGCGATCCCGTGCCCTATGTGATATACGACAGCACAAGCGCCGGCGGCGGCAGCGGGCTCGACTATACGGAGGAGAACGGGAAGAAAACGGGGATATATATTGAAGAGGGATATACTCTAATGAAAAAATTTTTGGAATAAACAATTCAACATCTCCGAAAGGAGGAATTTGCTGTGAAATGGGGAAAGGTCGATCTTAAAATTTTATTGTGGCCGCTGATAGCGGCGGCGCTTATTGCACTGCTGTACCTGCTTACGCCGAGGATAGTGGAGCTTTTGGGTCTGCTCACGGGCTTGCTTTTGCCGTTTATAATAGGCTATATTTTGTCGAAGGCGATAAACCCGCTTGCGGATATGCTGCAAAAGCGGTTCAAGGTGCCGCGGGGCGTGACGGTAATACTTGTTATACTTATTGTCATAGGCATAATCGCGGGGCTTGTATACTGGGGTGCGAGCTCCGTTTCGGGACGCGTTAAGGAAATTTTTACAAGCAACCCCGACTTTGCGGACTATTTCAAGTCGCAGTATTCGCTTGCGATAGACAAGCTGTCGGTATTTTACGACAGCCTTCCCGAAGCCGTGCAGGACGCAATATCGGGCCTCGGCAGCACAACGGGCTCGGCAACGGAGCTTGTTATGGATTATGCGGCGCGGTTTGTTAAGGCGATGCCGAATGCGTTTGTTGCGATAATAGTTGCGATACTGTCGCTCTATTTTATGGTTACGGATTCGAAATCGGTATCGAAAATCATGAACAGGCTGTTTAAAACGCAGTCGTCGAAGTCTGCCGTTGTGTGGGCGCAGATACGAAAGTATGTGGGCGGATATATAAAGGCGCAGCTTATAATCATGTCGATAACGGCAACGATAATGTCGGTATGGTTTCTTATACTCGGCGTGAAATATGCGGTGCTTATAGCGCTCGGCATAGCGTTTCTCGATGCGCTGCCGATATTCGGGAGCGGGCTTATATTGTGGCCGTGGAGCGCGATGAGCTTTTTGAACGGAGATATAAAAATGGGGCTTATGCTTATTCTTGTGTACTGCTCCATAGCGCTTACGCGCCATCTTACGGAGCCTAAGCTTGTCAGCACAAACGTTGGAATGAATCCGCTGCTGACGCTTATGTCGATGTATATCGGCTACAGGACGCTGAGCTTCGGCGGACTTATTCTCGGGCCGCTCGTTATGCTGCTTATCGTAAGCCTGTATAAGGGCGGAGTGTTTGACACGCCGATAAAGATAGTGGTTCATATTTTCCGAAAGACGGGGCAGACGCTCACGGCGCTGAAGGATTATATTATATCCGATGAGGAATAAAGGATTTTGCGGGAAAACAACAAGCAAGGAGACAGGTAGGAAATGGAGAAACAAAAAGAGAAATTTTATATCACAACGGCGATAGCGTATACGTCAAGAACGCCTCATATAGGCAACACCTACGAAATAATCCTGACGGACGCAATCGCGCGCTTTAACAGGTTCATAGGCAAGGACGTGTTCTTTCTGACTGGCACCGACGAGCACGGCATAAAGATCCAGGAAATAGCCGAAGCGGCAGGAATAACGCCCAAGGAGCACGTTGATAAAATCGCGGGCGAAATACGCGATATTGCCGATATGCTTAATATAAGCTATGATAAATTTATCCGCACAACGGATGATTATCACGTTAAGGCGGTTCAGAAGATATTTAAAAGGCTCTATGATCAGGGCGATATATATAAGGGCGAATACGAGGGGCTTTACTGCACCCCGTGCGAATCGTTCTGGACGGAAACGCAGCTTGTTGACGGCAAATGCCCCGACTGCGGCAGAGAGGTTAAGCCGATGAAGGAGGAGGCTTACTTCTTTAAAATGAGCAAGTATCAGGACAGGCTCATGAAATATATAGAGGAGCACCCCGAATTTATCCAGCCCGAATCGCGCAAAAAGGAAATGGTAAACAATTTCCTTAAGCCGGGGCTTCAGGACCTGTGCGTTTCGCGCACAAGCTTTACGTGGGGCGTGCCCGTCGATTTTGACCCGGGCCATGTTGTTTACGTGTGGATAGACGCGCTTTCGAATTATATTACGGCGCTCGGCTACACGCCCGATGAAAAGGGAGAGCTTTATAAGAAATACTGGCCCGCCGATGTGCATATAATAGGCAAGGACATTTTAAGGTTCCATACGATTTACTGGCCGATAATGCTCATGGCGCTCGGCGAACCGCTGCCCAAGCAGGTGTTCGGACATCCGTGGATGCTCGTGGGCGAGGAAAAAATGAGCAAGTCGCGCGGAAACGTTATATACGCGCAGGACCTTGTAAAGCATTTCGGCGTTGACGCGGTCAGATATTATTCGCTCCATGAGATGCCGTTTGCGCAGGACGGGACGATAACGTATGACGTGTTTATGAGCCGCTACAACAGCGACCTTGCAAACACGCTCGGCAATCTTGTGAACAGGACGGTTGCCATGATAAACAAGTATTTCGGCGGCGTTATCCCCGAAGGCGATACGGCGGGCGAATTTGACGATGATTTAAAGGCCGTTGCCGCGGGAGCTGTTGAAAAGGTGTCGGAGAAGATGAAGCAGCTCAGAGTCGCCGACAGCCTTGACGAAATCTGGAAGGTTGTTGACCGCGCGAACAAATATATAGACGAAACGGCGCCGTGGGTGCTTGCCAAGGACGAGGCCCGGAGGGCAAGGCTAGGCACCGTATTGTATAACCTTGCGGAAACGATTAGGATAATCGCGGCGCTTTTAAGCTCGTTTATGCCGGAAACGGCGGGGAAAATAGCGGCGCAGATAAATACGGATGCGCTTTCGTATGAGAGCATAAAGTCGTTCGGCGCGCTTGAGAGCGGCGTTAAGGTCGGCGAAGCCGTGCCGATTTTCGCAAGGATCGACATAGCAAAAAAGACGGAGGAGCTTGAAGCCGAAGCCGAAGCGGCCGCGGCGCCGGAGGTTGAAACCGCGCCGTATAAGGACGTTATAGACTTCGAGGATTTTGAAAAGCTCGATATACGCGTCGGCAAGGTGCTTGAGTGTGAAAAGGTGCCGAAGTCATCAAAGCTTTTGAGGTTTGTGCTTGAGGTGGGCAGCGAAAAGCGCCAGATACTTTCGGGTATCGCAAAATACCATAAGCCGGAGGAGCTTACGGGCAAAAACGTGCTGTTTGTAGCAAACCTTAAGCCGCGTAAGATAATGGGGCTCGAGTCGCAGGGCATGATACTTTCGGCGGAGTATAAAGACGGGCTTACGGTGCTCACGACGCTTAACGATATTCAGAGCGGCGCGGAGATAGTTTGATCGCGGGGGCTGCCGCCCCCGCACCCCCGCGGCACTCGATGTGCGGGCGCGGCCCGCGATGCGTAAATATTTTCCATTGACATTGCGGCGGATATATACTATAATATATAAAAGCAATCCGCAAAAAACGACAATGCGTCAGGGGCCGCGGTGCGGCGAAGGAGAAGGATGAAATGCAAAGCTACTATACAATGACGATAGCGGGCAAGAAGCGCGCTCTGCCGCTTTTTCCGGTGGATGAAAACACGCAGATAGCGGCGTTTATAATGCTCGGCGACGTTGAAATAACGACGGCCGCGGCGGCGGAGCTTAAAAACCGCCTCCCCGCCTTTGACGTGCTCATAACGGCCGAGGCAAAGGGCATACCGCTTGCCCATGAGCTTGCGCGCATAACGGGGAAGCCGTATGTTACGGCGCGCAAATCGCCGAAGGTGTATATGAAAAACATAATAACGACAGACGTCGACTCGATAACGACAAAGGGCATGCAGAAGCTGTATCTCGGAGAAGACGATGTGCTTAAGCTTCGCGGGAAAAACGTGCTTATAGCTGACGACGTAATAAGCACGGGAAAATCGCTCGAGGCGCTCGAAAAGCTTGTTGGGCTTTGCGGCGGAAACATATGCGGCCGCGCGGCCGTGCTTGCGGAGGGCGGCGCGGCAAAGCGCGGGGATATAATTTATCTTGAGCCGCTTCCGCTGTTTGACGGCGGCGGAAACCCCGTTGAGAGCTGAGCGTACATAAAAAACGCGGACGGAGAGTTGCAAATATGTTCGGACTGGTGCTTGCGGGCGGAGGAGTGCGCGGAGCGTACCACATGGGCGTGTGGAAGGCGCTGCGTGAGACGGATACGGAAATATCGGCTGTTTCGGGCTCGTCGATAGGCGCGATAAACGGCGCGCTTGTTGCGCAGGGCAGTTTTGAAACGGCGCTTGAAATGTGGGAGCGCATAAGCCTTTCCGACATTGTTTCGCTGCCGGGGGAGCTGAAATCCGAAACGGACCTTTTTGACCTGAAAAATATAGCGAAGCTTGCGCGTCTTGCGCGGCGCGGCGAAAACATAACGATGGAACCGCTTGAAAGGCTCCTTCACCGCGTTATAGACGAGGACGCCGTCAGAAGCTCGCCCGTATCGTTCGGGCTTACGGCGTATTCGCTTACGGAAAAACGGCTCGTTACGCTCTATAAAGAGGATATTCCAAAGGGGAAGCTGATACCGTATCTTATGGCGTCGGCGTCGCTGCCGGGCTTTAAGCCGCGCGGCATCGACGGCGAAAAGTTCATAGACGGCAGCGTCGGCAACACGATGCCGGTCGATATGATAATGCGCCGCGGCATTGACGATATAATAACGGTAAACGTCAGGGGCGTCGGCTTCTACCGCGATTTTAACACGTCGGGAAGAAATATAATCCCGATAGAATGGAAGCACGCGGCCCTGGGGACGATGGAGTTTGACGGCGCGGCGATAAAGCGCTGTATACGCGAGGGGTATCTCGATACTCTGCGGACGTTCGGCAGGCTTTGGGGCAGCGAATGTTATTTTGACATTGCGGAATACGAAAGCGTGAAAAGCCGTTACGGTGACGGGATAATAAACGGCATACAGCACGCGGCAAAGGCGTTCGGGGTTGACTGCCTAAGGGTTGCCGCGTTTGACGAGCTTGTGAAGGAAGTAACGGACATATACGCATCGGAGCTGCGGCGCGAAACGAAGCCGGAGCTGCCGGCGCTTGACGATAAGGGACTGATCCTCGGGCTTGCGGCGGCGCTGTCGTCGGAGGGCTTCGGCTTTGCAAAAAGCAAGCTCGATATTTTGGGCAAAAACTACGGCGCTGCGTCGGCGCTGGTGTATTTTAAGAGGAAAACGGAAGGCGTATAAATAAAAAAGGGGAGCGTAAGGCATGACAAAAAAAATAATTCTCGGCGTATTTGCCGCAGCCGCGCTCTTTTTCACGGCATGGGGCGCATGGTATGTGTCGTCGCCTGTCAATTCGGCCGACGTTGTGACGGAAACGGTCGAGCATTTTGTAAGCGATAACGACGCCGTCATAATCCGCGACGAGCAGGTGTGCTATTCCGATATAGGCGGGACGATATACAGCTCCGTTTCGGAGGGCGAGCGCGTTGCGAAGGATTCGCTTATCTGCACGGTGTTCGGCGGCGCGGTGTCTGCCGATAATCTGAACGAGCTCAGAATGCTCGATAAGAAAATAGAAAGGCAGAGCCAAAGCCTAAACGAATCGTCGGAATACGCCGAGGGCGCGGACACGGAAAGCAGGATAAATTCAATGCTCCGCTCCGTTGCCGATGCGGGGCGCAGAAACGATATTATGCGCATCGCCGATTACAAGGAGGATATAAACAGCTTAAGGAGCGGCGCGGAATTGAGCGACGAGGAGCTTTTGCAGAGCCTTGTGCTTGAAAAGCAGGCGCTCGAGGAGAGGATAAGCGCCGATAAATTTGACGTTACGGCGGGAATGCCGGGTATTTACATGACGTATACCGACGGGCTTGAAACGGCCCTTTCGCCCGAAAATATAGAAAGCTACACGCCGTCCGCAATGAGCGGCCTTATGATCGCCGAGCCGGTAAGGCTTGCGCAGGGCACCGTTGAGGAAGGCGGCGTTGTGTGCAAAATAGCGAACAACCACGTTTGGTATGCCGCGCTGACGCTTTCGGAGGCCGATGCGGAACAGTGCGAGGAGGGCGCGGAGGTTACGCTGCGCTTTAATTCGGCGGGCGGGCAGACGGTCGGCGGCACGATTTATTTTATAAGCGAGCCGGAGGCCGACGGCAGCAGGCTTGCTGTTGTCAGATGCCCAGAATATTTCGCCGACGCGTTTTCGTACAGGACGGCCGATATCGATATGATATTTGAAAGCTATACGGGCGTAAGGCTGCCGATATATGCGTTAAGAAGCGACGAAGGCGGCCGGTATGCCGTCGGAATGAAGGGCTCGGCAGAGTATAAATGCTACTGCGAGGTGCTCTATACCGATACGGAAAACGAGTTTGTTATAATAAAATCGATCGATACTTCGCCGGTAAAGGCGGAGGATATGGACAGGATAATTATAGGCGAACGCTGACGTGCCAGCGCTTTTCGGAGCGGCCTGCGCGTGTTCGCCGGTGCGAATAAGATATTAAGAAGGTGTTTTTGTTGACAGAGCGGGAGCTTAAAGAAAATCTTGAGGACGTTGAACGCCGCATAACGGCGGCCGCCGAAAAAAGCGGCAGGAGCCGCGGCGATATAACGCTCGTGGCCGTAACAAAAACTCACGGTACGGAGCTTATGAATGCGGCGATACGCCTCGGAGTGACCGATATAGGCGAAAACAGGCCGCAGGCGATCCGCGATAAGTTCGGCGGCGTCCTGCCGGTAAAATGGCATATGATAGGCCAGCTTCAGACAAATAAAATAAAATACATTATAGATAAGGTCTGCCTTATCCATTCGGTCGACAGCGTTCACCTTATGGAGGAAATAGACAAGCAGGCAAAAAAGCACGGCATAACGGCAAACATACTTATAGAAGTCAATATAAGCGGCGAGGAAACAAAATCGGGCGTCGCGCCGTCGGAGCTTGAGGAGCTGCTCGTCCGTGCCGGAGGGCTCGACAGCGTAAAAGTAAAGGGACTTATGACCGTGGCGCCGAAAATTGACGGCGATATTACAAACACTTTACATTTTGATAACATGCATAAGCTTTTTATTGACATCGGGAACAAAAAATATGATAATGTCAGTATGGAATATCTGTCTATGGGAATGAGCGGCGATTTTGAAACGGCAATAGAATGCGGTTCAAACATGGTACGCGTCGGCACGGCGATTTTCGGCGCGCGGGAATATCCCGTATGACGGCAGGGGAAGATAAAAGGATGCTCGTAAAACGGCAATAACGGATAAAAGGGATACACACAAAAGCGCGGAGGTATCCGCATCATTAAAACAGCCGCGTATTGCGCGGCGGAACGGAGGAGCATTATGGGTTTCATAAGCGCAGTAAAAAACTTTATGGGTTTTGACGATGCATATGACGATTACGAGGAGGAGGACCGTTACGAGGACGAGCAGGAGGAGGAAGAGCCCAGAGCAAGGCGCCGCCGCACGTCGAAGGTCATTCCGATAACGGCAAGAAACGAGGACGCGAACGTCCAGATAATAAAGCCCGCGACGTTTGACGATGCACGTAAGGCGTCGGAGGTGCTTATGCGCGACCAGGTTGTTGTGTTTGACGTAACGGGCATGCGCGACAGCGAGGAGGCGCTGAGGGTTGTTGATTTTGTGTCGGGCACGGTTTTCGGCTTAAGAGGAAACATCCGTAAGATAAATACGGGCATATTTATTGCCGCGCCCAGGCATATAGATATTTCGGGCGATAACATAAAAGAGCATACGCGCAACAATTTCGACTGGAGATGACGGACGCGTACAGGCTTTTGGCGGCAAGGACGGAGGATCTTTTCAGGCTCTGCGAAAAATATGCCGAGCCGAGGTTTTCACAGTTTCTTGACGGGGGCGAGGCGGCGTATATCGAGGATAACGTTGTTTTCCCCTATGGCTTCAACACAATGTTTTTCGGAGGCTTTCATGACAGCGAGCGAAGGATTCTGGGAGTTTTTCCCGAATGGATCGACGCCGAGGAAGGCCTTTTTCCGCTGTCGGTGCTTAAAATAAGCGGCGGCGTAACGCGCGGGCTGACGCACAGGGATTATCTGGGCACGATGCTGTCGCTCGGCATTGACCGTTCAAAAACGGGCGATATAATAATTGCGGAGGACGGGTTTGCGTATGCGGCTGTTATGAGCGATATTGCGGAATATATTGCGGACAACATAAAAAAGATAGGAAATCAGGGCGTTAAAATAAACGTGCTTGAGAGCGCGGGTGACGTTTTGCCGTTAAGGCGTTTTAAAAACGTCAGCGGCGTGTGCGCGTCGCTGCGGCTTGACGCCGTAACGGCCGCGGTTGCGGGAACATCGCGCGCTTCGGCGTCGAAGCTTATCGCGGGCGAGAAGGTGAAGCTCAATTACAGAGCTGTGACCGATCCGTCAAGGAGCGTAAAAGAGGGCGATTTAATATCGGTCCGCGGCGAGGGCAGATTTATTTTCGACGGCGCGGGAAGCGAAACGCGTTCGGGCAGGATTCATATTTTTGCGCGGAAATTTATATAAATTAAGGGAAAGCGGAAGCAAAGGCGAGGAGGGTTCTTTATGCTGCGTCCCATCGACATTCAAAACAAGGAATTTGAAAAAAGGCTCAAGGGCTACGACTGCAACGAGGTTGATGATTTTCTCGATACGATAATACAGGATTATGAGCTTGTATGCAAGGAGAATCAGGCGTTGAAGGATAAGATAGGGCTGCTCACCGAAGCGGTGGAGCGGTATAAGCTTATGGAGGTGACGATGCGCCAGTCGCTTGACGTTGCAAAGCAGTCGGCGGAGGAGCTGCGCCAGAACGCGGCAATAGAGGCGCAGGGGATAATTTCGAAGGCAAAGCTTGACGCGTCGAGGCTGTCGAAGCAGATAGACGACGAGCACCTGAAGCGCCATCAGGAGATGCTGTCGATGAAATCGCAGATAGAGAGCTACAAGTCGCGTATAAAAACGATAACGGAAAATATGCTTAAAATGCTTGAGGATATTTAAATTTTATTTTGCCGTTCCCGGGGAGAGGTTGCAATGAATGAAAAAGGGATAATAACGGAGGAGTATTATTCCGCGCCGGCGTCGTCGGCAAAAAAGCGTATGCTTGTGTATACTCCGCCGGGGTATGACGGGAAAAAGCTGCCGGTGCTGTATCTGCTGCACGGAATAGGCCAGACGGAGGAGAGCTGGACCGAAAAATGCGGCGCGGCGGAGATCTTTGACGAGGCGGTGCTTTCGGGCGCGGCCGAGCCGTTTTTTGCCGTTATGCCGAACGGGCGCGCGTCTGAGGGCGGCGGGATACCGGGCGAGAAGTTCGGGCTTGAGCATATACGAGTGTTTATGGATTTTGAAGCGGAGCTTATGAGCTGCGTTATGCCGTTTGTTGAATCGCGGTACAATATCGATGCAAAAAGAGAGCGCCGTGCGGTGACGGGCTTTTCGATGGGCGGCTATCAGAGCGTTAATTTCGGGCTGACGCATCTTGACAAATTCGCGTATATAGGCGGATTTGCGCCGGCGCCGGCGGTTGACCCGGAAAGCTGCGCCGCGGAATTTCTGAAGGATAACGGCGGCGTGGATTTAAAAAAGCTTATACGGCTTTTTTATATAACGAACGGTACGGAGGAAACGGGCGGCGAAGGCATATTCGGCGAGTTTGCCGTTTACGGCAGACGGTGCGCCGAGTTTGCGGAGCGCGCCGGGCTTGAGTTTACGTACAGGACGTTTGACGGCGGCCATGAGCCGCGCGTGTGGAAAGAGAGCCTCAGGGATTTTGTCGGAAGGCTTTGGAAGTGAAAAACGAAAAAACGAAAGGGGCGGCGCGGTTGAAAAGCGAAATACAGTCGGCGGGGCTGAAGGAGTTTTTTATAGCGCTTTTGTGGGCGGCGCTGCTTTTTACGCTCGGCAGCATGACGAGCTATGCCGTGTCGCTTTATAAAATCATAAGCGGTGCGGGAACGCTGCTGCTTTTGTGCGTGTATGCGTTTTTTGTGCTGACGCGCTACAGTGCGGTGTTTACGTACACGCTTGAGGACAAGCGGTTAAGGGTAAACAGAAAGATAGGACACAGGAATAAGGAGCTTGAGATACGGTACAGGGACGTGCTGGAGATAACGGACGCCGACCCGCGGATACGCCGCACGGCGCGCATGAAGAAGTATGTTATGAGGAACAGGCGGGACGTGTATGTTGTGTATAACGACAAGGGGGAGAAGCGGTGCCTGCTGTTCTGCCCTTCGGCGGAGTTTTTGAAGCGGTTTAAAAAAACAATCAAAAAGGGTTGAATTCTCCAAAGGGGGCTCCGCCCCCTTTGAAACCCCCATATGCAAGGAATATAAAAAGAAGGAAAATAATAAATGAGAAAGATAATACCGATAAAGTTTAAGGCGACGGGGAAGACGTACTTTTTCGACCCGCTGCAGTTTGACATAAAAAAGGGCGACCGCGTTATTGTCGAAACAAGCCGCGGCGTTGAGATAGGCACCGCCGTTTCCGGCATACGCGAAATAGACGAAGCGGAAATGCACACAACGCTTAAGGGCGTGACGCGCCCCGCGAACGAACGCGACCTTGCCCGCGACAGCGAAAACAAGCGCCGCCAGGAGGAGGCGTTTGAAATATGCCGCAAAAAGATAGAAGCGCACAAGCTCGATATGAAGCTTGTGGAGGTGGAGTACACGTTTGACGGCAGCAAGATATTGTTTTATTTCACCGCCGACGGACGCGTCGATTTCCGTGAGCTTGTGAAGGACCTTGCAAACGTGTTCCGCACGCGTATCGAATTGCGGCAGATAGGCGTGAGGGATGAAGCAAAGAGCATGGGCTCTATAGGCGTGTGCGGCAGAAGCCTCTGCTGCTCCGCGTGGCTCGACGATTTCGTTTCGGTGTCGATAAAAATGGCGAAGGAACAGGGGCTGTCGCTCAATCCGTCGAAGATAAGCGGCGCGTGCGGCAGGCTTATGTGCTGCTTAAAGTATGAGCAGGATACGTATGAGGAGCTTATGCGCCGTATGCCGAGAACGGAGCAGAAGGTTAAAACGCCGGACGGCGCGGGCACGGTCGTTTCCGTAAACCTTTTAAAGGGCACCGTCAGCGTTGAAACGGAGCAGGGCACGGAGAAAGTCATAAAGGAATATCCCGTTGGCGAGGTTAAGGCTGTTAAGCCGCGGAAGCGCGAAAAGGGCGCGCCGCAGGAGCGCGGTTGATATTGGCGTCAAGAAAATTTTCAAAAGGTATTGAAGTATCGCAAAAAATGTGATACAATAGCAAATGGAAGGCGGGGCGGCGCAAAAACGCGCCGCGGGCTTTCACGTTTTTAAGGAGGTGTTTTCTAAATGGCATACAAAATTTCGGATGATTGCATTTCATGCGGAGCTTGTGCTGCGGAATGTCCCGTTGAAGCTATAAGCGAGGGCGATTCAAAGTACGTTATAGACCCCGATAAGTGCATAGAATGCGGAGCTTGCGCGGCTACATGTCCTGTTGGCGCACCTGCACAGGAATAATACATCACAGACATCACAAAACGGCAATTTTTGTGATGTCTTTTTATGTTTTGATATATAGGCGGTTTTAATTCAAAGGCGGCTTGCCGCTTTTTCGTAAAAATAAATATGAACGGAGGACACCATTGAAAAAAATTTTTGTCTTTGTCTGCGCGGTGCTGGCGGCTGTCTGCGCGCTCGGCTCGTGCGGCTCAAATACGGAAATAACTCTTGAGGCCGGCGAGCGCCTGCCCGCGGCGTCGGAGGGGAGCTGGTCTGTTTTTGCATACGTATGCGGCAACAGCGGCGATAAGGCAAGCGAGCTTATATCATCGCTATGCACACGCGATTATCCGGCAAACGTTAATTTTGTTATCCAGACGGGCGGCGGCGCGGACTGCGGCATTGAGGACGTGAACGTTGATTATCTGCAGCGCTTTATACCGCAGGACGGTTCGCTTTTCCTTGCCGACCAAAAGCAGCCTGCAAGCATGGGCGATTACAGGACGCTGGCGGATTTCCTGTCATGGGGAGTGCAGACGTATCCGGCGGACAGGTACATGGTGCTGCTTGTCGGCGACGGCACGGGCACGGAAACGCTCGGCGACGCGCTTTTCGGCGGCGATTCGCTGACGGTTGAGGAGCTTTCGTATGCGGTGAGCCTTGCGGGCGCACGCTTTGATCTTGTGGCGTTTGACGGCGCGTATTGCTCGTCGTATGAGATAGCGTCGTCGCTGTCGCCGTATGCGGGATTTATGCTTGCGAGCGAGGAAAAATGCGCCGGCTTTGACTATGAGCGGCTTGCCGATGTGCTTGTTGAGTATCCTTACGTTTCGCCGCAGGAGCTCGGGCAGCTGATGTGCGACGATTATTTTGAAAAGTGCGCGGCGGAGGGCGTTGACCGCATGGCGGCGATGGCGCTTACGGATTTGTCACATATATCGCAGCTTGCGCAGGCGTTTGACGGCATGGCGGCCGTTATGGCGTCAACGACCGACGGCCTGGACACTTACGGCGCGCTTGCGAGAAATGCGCTTGCCGCGCAGAGCTGTGTGGGCAGCGGCGACATGGTAGACCTTGCGTCGCTTGCGGCGGCGATTGCCGACAACGTAGGCGAACCGTCGCAGGGAGTTGTGAACGCCGTTGCGCAGACGGTAATTTACGGAGTGCGCGGCGATCTGCGCCCGATGGCAAACGGGCTGAGCGTCTATTATCCGCAGGATATTGACGAGCAGACGCTTATCGATTATATGACGGCAACAACGTCGGACAGCTATAAGCTGTTTTTGAAGTCGATAAGCCCCGGCGTTGAGGCGGCTGACGATTTTGTTACGGCCGATTACCGCGACAGCTGGGCATGGTGCGATTATGTAGGGCGTGAATTCAGCATTTCGTCGTATATGTCGGACGACCAAAGATATGCGCTTGCAATAAACGGCGATATGAGTATAGTAAAGGACGTGCGCCTGAACAGGTATTTCTATTATCCCGATTCAAACGCGTATTACAGCATGGGCAGCGACAATAACCTTGACTGCGACTGGGAAAACGGCAGGTACATGGATAACGTAACGCCTGTTGCGCCGGAGATAAACGGACAGCTTGTGCAGGCGGACCTGAGCGACGAAATAAAGGACGTCGGCAAGCTGTATACTGTGCCGGTGCTTATAAACGACGAGATGGGCGAGATAGTATTGTTCTATTCGTGGCAGAGCGGCGGCTATGAAATAGCGGGCGTGTGGCAGAACGGCGACACTGCGGAGCCCGGCTCGGGCGACAGGGTCGCAACGGTGCACAGGATAATGGAAGAGGAGGATACGCTGCTGACGGGCAAGACGTTCAGGCCGTTTTTCGGGCTGAAGGTAAAGAATAAATCGCTTTCGGACGGGCAGTATGTGCTCGAATACGAGCTTGAGGACGTGTATTCGCTTGTCCGGCGCGCCGTGCCGGCGTATATGGAGAGAGACGGCGGAGAAATGAGAATATATCAGCAATAAAATTATATTCATATTCATAGGGGGTGTGGGGGACGAAGTCCCCCACATAAAAAATATTTAAGCTTTTAGCATAAACGAGGTGCAGTCGGTACATTCGATCATCGTCGGATTTGCCTCGTGCGTGCCCACCTGAATGCTCGATAATGAGCAGTAGTCTTTGCCCTTGCAGTGATATGCGCACTGCGTTACGGTACATTTTATGCTTTTATTCGGCGTTCCCTGACATTCGTTCATTTCTTATCTTGGCTCCTTTCAAAATAACTATGTTTTTTCCGCTGCGGAACTTTCCGTTCCCGTTCCGCTGCCGCGGGGCTTTTTTTATTGCGCTCCGTGACGTCTGTAGTATGTGTTTTATCTGGCTTAAATATTCAAAAAATCAGACAAAAAAAATATTGCGCTTGTTATTCACGTAAATTTATGTTAAAATAAAAGCAGGAGAAAAAGCGGGGCGATTGCGCTCCTTACGGAGTGAAAGGAGTATGATGACGATGTTAAAATCAAAAAGCAAAAAACGGCTCGTTTCGGGCCTGACGGCAGCGGCGCTTGTTTTGGGCACGGCTGCTTTTGCGGCTGAAAAGCCGATGGTCGGCGAAAGCCTTATCGTGGGCGACACAACGGCGTCGAGCGCCGAAACGCAGGCGCTTATCGACGCGCAGGTGCGCACAGGGCGCGAAATGGAGGATATAGACCGCGGGCTTGTTGCCGTTAAGGCCGACAAATACGTTTATCTTTCGTGGCGCTGGCTGGGCTATGAAAGCGCGGACACGCTCTATAACGTATACCGAAACGGCGAGCTTGTGACGACGCTCAACGCAACGAACTTTACCGATACAACGGTTGATGAAGCGGATATTGCGGCGGCGAAATATTCGGTTGCGCCCGTTAATGACGGCACGGAGGGCGAGAAGTGCGCGGAGGTTTCCGTTTGGAATGAAAATTATACGGATATTCCGATACAAAAGCCCGAGGACAACGAAATAAACGGTCAGGCGTATTCGTATTCGGCGGGCGACGCGTCGGTCGGCGACCTTGACGGCGACGGACAATATGAGATCGTGCTTAAGTGGGATCCCTCAAATGCGCGCGACGCTGCCGATTCCGGATTTACGGGCAAATGTATAATAGACGGCTACGATACCGACGGAACGCTTATGTGGCGCGTTAATATGGGCCCGAATATACGCGCAGGCGCGCACGATACGCAGTTTATGGTTTACGATTTTGACGGCGACGGCAAGGCCGAGATGATATGCCGAACGGCCGACGGCACAATTGCCGGCGACGGCAGCGTTATAGGCGACGCGGACAAAAACTGGGCAGACCCCGAAAGCGGAAAGAACCTTACAGGCCCTCTGTATCTTACGGCGTTTAACGGCGAGGACGGAAGCGTTATAGATACGGTTGACTATGAGCCGCAGACCGTTACCGATAAGGGCGGCGTTGATACGTGGGGCGACAGCTGGGGCAACCGTTCGGAAAGATACCTTGCCGGTATAGGCTCCCTTGACGGGAAAACGACAAGTGCAGTGTTTGCGCGCGGTTATTACACCGGCCCCGAGGGCGAAACCGGCGGGCGCACCGTTATTGCGGCATGGGATTTAAAGGACGGCAAGCTTGAAAAACGCTGGGTGTTCGATACTATGGATTATGACAATCAGTATATAGGCCAGGGAAACCATTCGATGTCGATGGCGGACGTTGATTTTGACGGCTGCGATGAGGTCATATACGGTTCTCTTGCCGTTGACAGCGACGGCGAGCCGATGTATTCAACGGGTCTCGGACACGGCGACGCGCAGCACGTCGGCGATATACTGCCTTCAAGACCCGGTCTTGAGGTGTATTCGTGCCATGAGGATACAAACGCGGAATACAGCTATGATTTAAGAGACGCGCGCACGGGCGAAATAATCTGGGCGGGCGAACAGCTCGGCATAGATAACGGCCGCGCCTGCACGGGCGATATCGATCCGCGCTATGAGGGCGAGGAATGCTGGAGCGCGGCAGGAACAATGACGACTGCCGACGGCACCGTTATAACGAACGATTATATCATAGGCACAAACTTTACGGCGTACTGGGACGGCGATCTCGGACGCGAGGTTCAGGACGGGATCTATATAAGCAAGTGGGATCCCATAACGTCAAAGACGAACACGATATTCTCCGCCGACGGCTGCTTTGCCGTAAACGGCACAAAGGCCAACCCGTCGCTTACGGCGGATATTCTCGGCGACTGGAGAGAGGAGGTTATTTATCCGTTAAACGACAGCTCGGCGCTGAGAGTTTATATTTCAACGGAGCCGACGTCGTATAAGCTGCCGGCGCTTATGCACGATACGCAGTACAGAAACCACGTGGCTCTCCAGAATACGTGCTACAATCAGCCGACGCATCTCAGCTATTATCTGGGCTATGATACGGAAACCGTTCCCGTTCCCGATATAACGGTAAACGGCAAAACAAATCCCGATACGGAAAGCTATAATATAGCCGACCTGACCTCGGGAGATACGGTTTATCTTGTTGTAAACGAGCCCGTTGCGCTAAAGAACGGCATGCCCAAGCGCATAGACAACGATAATCTTGACGTTGTCCCGTATGTTGACGAAAACGACAGGACGCTCGTTCCCGTGCGCTTTATTGCGGAGGCGTTCGGCGCGGCCGTTGAATGGAACGATCCGTATGTGGATATTATAATGCCGGATTATACGTTTATAAGAATGACAATAGGCAGCGCATCGTATGTGACCGCGGAATTTCTCGAAAAAACAGCGGGGCCGGATTCGAGTACGGTAAATATGCTCCAAAATGAAACCTATCATGAAATGGACACGGCGGCCGTTGTTATAAACGATAGGACGATGATACCTATCCGTTACGCTGCGGAGGCTATGGGCTTAAACGTTGATTACGCCGACGGGCTTGTGCTTATAAGCACGGCGGCGCCGGACGTTGAAAACGCGGCGGCAATAAAAGAAACGATATTAAACGCGGCCGTTCCTACGCAGATAATCCCGGAGGCGCTGGGCGAGGGCAAGGATAAGTTCTTTGACAACCAGCTTGACGTGTTTGAGGTTACGGCAACGTCAAACGACGGCAACAATGAGCTCGGCGCGGTTGACCGTGATATGGGAACGCGCTGGAGCGGCTACGGGGCGAACAGCCTTACGGTTGACCTCGGCTCGGAGCAGACGGTAACGGGCGTTGCGATTGCGATGTGGAAGGGCTCGGAGAGGATTTATCCGTTTATGATTCAGTATTCGCTTGACGGGAACGACTGGGAAACGGCTCTTGAAAAAACGCAGAACAGCGGCGAAACGGAGGATTTTGAAACGTATGAGTTCGGCGCGCCCGTAACGGCGAGATATATAAAATATGTCGGCGACGGCGCAACCGACCCGGAGAAGAATTACTGCCATATTTCAGAAATGGCAGTCTTGGGAGAGTAATATTGTTTTTTCTCAAAGGGGGCTCCGCCCCCTTTGAAACCCCCGGGGTAAAAAAATTAGGAGTAAAAAATGAATTTAAAGCTTACAAATCCAAAAACAATAAAATCTATCGCAGAGCAATTCGGCTTTACGTTTAAAAAAGGCCTCGGGCAAAACTTTCTGACGTCGGAAGCCGTACTTGACGAAATAGCCGATGCGGCGGAATGTGACGGCGGCGGAGTGCTTGAGATAGGCCCCGGCTTCGGCGTGCTCACAAGGGCGCTTTCCGAGAGGGCGGAAAAGGTGGTGAGCCTTGAAATAGACGAACGGCTTATCGAGGTTTTAAAATATACGCTGTCGGACCGCCGAAACGTAACGGTAAAGAACAGGGACGTTTTAAAAACGGATTTAAAATCGCTTATAAGCGAGGAATTCGGCGGCGAAAAAATAAGCGTTGCCGCAAACCTGCCGTATTACATCACAACGCCTATTATAACAAAGCTTCTGGAGGGCGGCCTGCCGCTGAAAAATATAGTCGTTATGGTTCAGAAGGAGGTTGCGGACAGGCTCTGCGCAAAGCCGGCGTCGAAGGATTACGGCGCAATAACGCTCCTTTGCCGTTACTTCTCGGAGCCCGAAATAATAACGAACGTCCCGGCGGGGCTGTTTGTACCGCCGCCGAAGGTGGACAGCGCGGTGCTGAGATTAAGGCTGCTCGATAAGCCGCGCGTTGACGTGAGCGATGAAAAAATATTTTTCAAAACCGTTAAGGCGGCGTTTTCGCAGCGGCGGAAAACACTTTTGAATTGTATGAGCGCGTATTTTTCGCTCGATAAGGGAGTGCTTTCGGCAGCGCTTGAGGAGATAAGCATAGACCCGAAACGCCGCGGCGAAACGCTGTCCATAGAGGAATTTGCCGCCGCGGCCGATATGACGGCGCGTTTGACGGGTGCTGACGGGCAAAAATAAACAAACTTTTGCCGCAAGGGTTGAAAAACGCGGAAAAATATTATATAATATGTCGGTATAAAAATTATAATTTTAAGCCGGAAAGGACGAGTCGTTTTAAGATGGAAGAAAAGGAATTATCACAGCTTTTGCAGATACGCAGGGATAAGCTCTCCGAATTGCAGCAGGAGGGCAGGGACCCGTTCCTGATAACAAAATACAGCCGCACGCATACGTCGGGGCAGATAACGGAAAACTGCCGCACCGAGGAGCGCACAATAGTTTCCCGCGGCGAGGAAAAGCAGGTCACGGCAAAAATATCGCCGCTTGACGGCAGCGAGGTGCGCGTTGCGGGAAGGATAATGTCAAAGCGCGGAATGGGCAAGGTGGGCTTTGTTCATATTGCCGACGCGGACGGTCAACTCCAGCTTTTTGTCAAAAAGGACATTTTGGGCGAGGAGGAATACAGCCGCTTTAAAAAGCTCGATATAGGCGATATTATAGGCGCGGAGGGCGAGGTGTTCACAACGCAGACGGGCGAGGTGTCGGTTCGTGTTGATAAAATAACGCTGCTTTCAAAATCGCTGCTGCCGCTGCCGGAAAAATTCCACGGTTTGAGCGATACCGATCTGCGTTACAGGCAGCGCTATGTTGACCTCATTATGAACGCAGACGTTAAAAAGACGTTTATCATGCGTTCGAAAATACTGACGGCAATCCGCAACTATATGGATGGGCTCGGCTTTTTGGAGGTTGAAACGCCGATACTTAATACAATCGCCGGCGGAGCGGCGGCAAGGCCGTTTATAACGCATCACAACGCGCTTGATATGGACATGTATCTCAGAATTGCAACGGAGCTGCACCTGAAGCGCCTTATAGTCGGCGGTATGGAAAAGGTGTACGAGATGGGCCGCCAGTTCAGGAACGAGGGAATGGACATAAAGCATAACCCCGAGTTCACAACGATAGAAATATACGAGGCCTACGCCGATTATAACGATATGATGGACCTTACGGAAAATCTCATGCGCTACTGTGCCGAAACGGTTTGCGGCACTACGGTCATAAATTACCAGGGTACGGAAATAGATCTCGGTCATTTTGAGCGTCTTACGATGATAGATTCGATAAAGAAATATGCGGGCGTTGACTTCAACGAAATAAAGACGGACGAGGAAGCCGTTGCGCTTGCGAAGTCGAGAGGGCTTGAGGTTGAAAAGGCAAAGGAAACGCGCGGCGACGTTATTGCGCTGTTCTTTGACGAATACGTTGAGGATAAGCTTGTTCAGCCGACGTTTATAACGGATTACCCGGTGGAAATCTCGCCGCTTGCAAAGAGGAAGCCGTCGCAGCCCGAGCTTACGGAGCGCTTTGAGGTGTTCATAACGGGCAGGGAGTTCGGCAACGCGTTTTCGGAATTGAACGACCCGATAGACCAGCGCGGAAGGTTTATGAAGCAGCTTGAGCTCCGCGCCGCGGGCGACGATGAGGCAAGTATGCTTGACGAGGATTTCTTGAACGCGCTCGAATACGGCATGCCCCCGACGGGCGGCCTCGGCATAGGCGTGGACAGATTTGTAATGCTGCTTACCGACAGCTATTCGATACGCGACGTTTTGCTGTTCCCCACAATGAAGCCGATTGAGAAGTAAGGCGTGAAAAACCCTGTGTTTATGCGGGTTTTGGGGATTGTGCAATAAAAATTTACGCCAATTTACGCCAATCTTACGCCAATTTATGTAGACATTTATGCATGAAAAGTAGCTATATTGTATGTAAAAAAGAATTGCGCCCAAAACGCAATTCTTTTTTACTTTATAAGATTATGTACAACTGTTTATAACTCTGCCGAACATTTAATATGAAGAGGACAATGAGTTTTTAGACAAATAGAATCATTGCTGACAAATTAAGAGACATAACTAAATAACTTAATCTTTATGTTAAAAGCGCAAATGTAAAATGCCTTAAGGTGTTTCGCAAATGCGCTTATTTTTATTTAACAAAGGAGACTGCCATTATGAAATGCTTACTGAAATATCGCTGGGTAAAGCTGATGCGCTCGCATCTTCCTCAGGGCAAGGGCGTAATGGGCGCATGGGCGCGTCTGGCTTCCCGCGCTGCGTTTCGTAAAGGGAATGCCTCCTATTGCGGTTATGAGAACCCTGTAACGCCGGGCATGTGGTCCGGCGGTATCGTTGGACTGAAAAGCATTCTTGGCGTCAGGACACGGAAACAGGCGTTAGAAACAATGGATACGCTGTCACGGCTTGGGTATATCAAATACGAGCTGGACCCGCACACGAAAAAGCTGACCTATCTCATAACAGACTGGGTCGTGGAATGCTCAGGCGAGGAATGCGCGGAAGGAAACGTATACGCTACAGACGGCTACGGATTTCTCTGCCTCCCCCGCAGCATTACACAGCGGCTTTCAGACAATAAATACATATTCGATGAATCGGACGCATGGCTTGATCTGTGGTGCCGCACGGTATACATGGACAAACGCAATGCGTTTTCTTTTTTGGCGCCGGCTGTCCAGTATGAAAACTGCGGCGCCGTACTGAC
>DVLU01000004.1 GCA_018715365.1 Candidatus Ornithomonoglobus intestinigallinarum
CGGTTGTTTTGTGATACTATTATTATACCATAAAAAGATGGTCGTTTCTATACCATGGAGTGACAAATTTAAAAATTTCATAAGAAAAATGGCTTAAAACCTATGGTTTTGCTATTTCGCTTATGGCTATAAAATATATATTAAGGAGTGGATTTCGATGGAAATCTCAATAACAAGAACAGCAAATCCGAAGCAAAAGCCGGCGGACGAATCGAAGCTCGGCTTCGGACAGTATTACACGGACCATATGTTCATCATGAACTACGACGAGGGCGAGGGCTGGCACGATGCGAGGATCGTACCCTACGGGCCGTTTGAGATAGACCCCGCGTCGATGGTGCTTCATTATGCGCAGGAAATTTTCGAGGGCCTTAAGGCGTACCGCACGGCCGACGGGAGGATACAGCTTTTCCGTCCCGAAAAGAATATGCAGAGAATGAACGTTTCGTGCGAGCGTTTATGTATTCCGAAGATAGACGAGGAATTTGCGCTGAAGGCGATAAAGACGCTTGTTGACGTTGACCGCGACTGGGTGCCGTCCGCTCCCGAAACGTCGCTTTATATAAGGCCGTACATATTTGCAAACGACGTGCATATAGGCGTACATCCCGCAAAGCATTTGATATTTGCGATAATTCTGTCGCCTGTTGGAGCGTATTATCCGAACGGTATAGAGCCGGTAAAGATATTTGTTGAGCAGAAGTATGTCCGCGCGGTTGTCGGCGGAACGGGCTTCACAAAGGCGGGCGCGAACTACGCAATATCGCTCAAGGGCCAGGAGGAGGCCGAGCAGCAGGGATATATCCAGACGCTCTGGCTCGACGGCGTTGAGAAGAAATATATAGAAGAAGTCGGCTCGATGAACGTGTTCTTTAAGATAGACGGAGAGGTTGTAACTCCGGCGCTTGTCGGCTCGATTTTAAGCGGCATCACGAGAATGTCGATAATAGAGCTTTTAAGGGCCAAGGGCTATAAGGTAACGGAGCGCAGGATTTCTGTGGACGAGCTTGTTGAGGCGTACAACACCGGCAAGCTTGAGGAAGCCTGGGGCACCGGCACGGCGGCCGTTATATCGCCGATAGGCGAGCTCAAATACGGAGAGCTTGTTATGCCGATAAACAGCGGAGAGATAGGCGAGGTTTCGCAGATGTGCTACGATACGCTCACCGGCATCCAGTGGGGCAAGATAGAGGACGAGTTCGGCTGGACGGAGAGCATAGACGAATAATCGATCTTTCCCCGGGGGGCTTTTGCCCCCCGGACCCCCATGCGCGGCGCAAAAAATAATCCTTGACAAAGGACAAAAAATATAGTATAATCAATATGTTGCATTGATATTGCTGACGTAGCTCAGTAGGCAGAGCACTTCATTGGTAATGAAGAGGTCGGCGGTTCGACTCCGCTCGTTAGCTCCAACCGTCAAAGCCGCTTGTTTGCTTGCTTTTTGCAGGCTTGCAGGCGGTTTTTTGTGTGTGCGTCTGCCTACTTTTCAAGGGTTTATCTAACGTTTATCTAATGACATCTAATAAGCCGTTTATCATGCTTTAAGCAGCCCGTTAAGGCTGTTTCCCATTTTGCGTTTATGTGTCATATCCAAATGTGCGTATATGTTCATTGTTGTTGATATATCGGCATGACCCAACCAATCGGATATATCCTTCATGCTCCAGTTTTCGTTTAATAAAGCACTTGCGCAGGAATGTCTTAAATCATGCCATGTTATACGCGGCAAATTATTCCTTTTTATAATTTTGATAAGCCTTTTGCTCGGATAATCGGGGTAATACGGTTTTCCCTCTTCATTCGTGAACACATAGCCGCTGTTTATGTATTTTTTTCCGTACAGCTTTTTATCTGCCTTTTGCTTTTCTTTGATATTAAGCAGCATTTCGCGCACATCATCAAGCAACGGGTATACTCTGTTTGACGCTTGGCTTTTTGTTTTGTCTTTTTCAACAACAATACCGTTTGCGACAATCGTATGACAAATTGTGACCGTCCCTGCAGAAAAGTTAATATCTCGCCATCTTAAACCTACAAGCTCGCTTCTTCGCAATCCGTAAAGGAACGTAATATAAACCATATCATGCAACGGTTCGCCCTTTATAATATCAAGCAGCGTTTGACATTGCTCTTTCGTATAGTAGTTTATATTTTTGCTTTTTTGAGCTTTTGGTATTTTCGCAAACTCGCAGGGATTTTGTTTTATAAGCTCTCTTTTTACAGCGTCTTTAAAAATCAAGCTTAATACAACACCGTGACGTTTTATGCTGTCCCTGCTTAAACCGCCTTTTTTTCCGTCAAGTCTGCCGTTGTGCAGTTTGTAGCTGTAATACTTTTCTATATGCTCAAAAGTAACTTGCTGTAACCGTAAGTCTAACGGTTCAAAATACGGTATTATATGCTTTTCAACGTGCTGTTTATAGCTTTCAAAAGTTATTATATCAATGGCTCCCTCTTCTTTTTCAAGCCATTTTCTGCTATAATCAACAAAGCTTATTTTGTCATACATATGCGGATTGCTTTCATATTCAAGCAATATTTCTTTTAATCGCTGTTGTGCTTTCCGCTTATTGCCCCGTTGGACTTTTATGCCTGTACTTTTCCATTTTTGCTTTCCGTTGTAATAAAACACGGCTTGGTATATACCGTTTTTCTCTTGTAAACTGCCTTTTAGCATTATTATATTTCACTCCTTAGGCTAAAAGCAGACCATTAAACAAATTTATCATAACATTAACGGTTTGCTTTTTCAACATTTTTTTGTTACATCTTTTTTACAGTTTGTTTTGTATAATAAATATAAGTAATTTTTCTCTTGTGTCCGACACTTCATATATTGGTCGGGTATGCACCAATCAAAACACCTCAAAAACGGCTTGGTTATGCGTTGTTTGCGGTTTTTTCGGCATTGTCCCCACCGTTGCAAAAGGTACCACAAAGGGGTACCTTTTGGGTATCCTTTTTTTCATACCGTCTGACAGCGTTTTTTAACAGTCTGCAATATGCTGTTATATTCTTTTTTGATATAAATTGAAGGTTACCGCCCTTTTGACGATATTTTTTTATCCAATTATCGTAATTGCCTTTTAAAACTTTATCATGCAATCCCCTTGCGATTTCAACGGTAAATATATCGTTTCCGTATCTTCTGAAAAATTCGGGCAATGATTTAACGGGTGTGTTTTTGTAATCGGGCTTGCTTTCCTTCAGCCAAATGCTGTATAATTTTTTGATTTTTAATTCGTTCAGTTTGTTTATGTATTTTGGAAGGCTGTCCAAAATGGTATATATGCGTTCAAATACCGTCTTGCTTGTGTTCTCTGTCAACAACTTAAATCTGAACTCACAGCGGTTATACGGTTCTCTGTAATGGCTTTCAAGCGCTTTGTCATATATGGCAAAACTTATTTTTCGGTCACTGTACAGCAACTGACGTTTTCTCTTGTCATGCTGTCCGCAGGTATCCGTTATTTTATCTATCTGTCCCCTGTACAATCCAAACAGCGAAATAAGCATATTGTTCAGCTTATAAAACTGTTCATAGGAATAATCAATATCAATTGCTATATCCAGTCTGTCAATATACCAGCTGTCAATAAACAAATCATCGCGTATATCCTCGACAACCTCAAGGAACTTGCTGTAGCTGTCTATCTTGTTGCTTGTATAGCTGTCTATGTTCAAGGGATATAATACACCTCTTTTAACAACGGATATATTCCTTGACATATACGGTTTATTGTTTATCTCGTCCATAGGCAAAAGCATTTCTTGCGATACCATTTGTACGGTATCGGCTTTTGCTGCAATGTTAATTTTGTTTTTCGGTTTGTCTTTTTCCATAAGTTAATTCCTTTCCGTCCGCAATCGGACAAACAATATTTATTTATCGTGAGCAAAAATATCCGCAGTATCAAAGCAAATATTTCAGCGTCCATTTACATTATTCTTTTTTTAAAATATTGTTTGTTTAAAAAAATGCGAAAACAAAAGCAAAAAAATCGGTATATAAAATTGTGTAAATTAAAAATTTAAAAAAATAAAGCTCTGATAAAATTAAAAAAATAAATCACAAAATCAATACACATATCCTTCCATATTCCAATTGTTTTAAAAATAGCCTACAGCAGTATATAAAACGTCTTATGTGATTTATGATTGGTATATATGTTTCATAATAAAGCAGCTTACAATCCATTCTGACACGTCACAGGGGCATATACAAAGCATTATTATCTTTTATCGCTTGTGTGGTTGTGTCCAGTTGATGTATTGGTTAATATATTTTATCAATCATAAGTTTTTAAAAAATAATAAAAATCATGAGCAATAAAAAAATAAAGCTCTGATAAAATTAAAAAAATAAATCACAAAAAATATAAGCTTTTACGTTGCCTATTTTTAAAAAAATTGAATTTCAAAAAATGGAATAATATATTATGGGCTTTTTTATCAATATGGCTTCTGTATACGTCAAATAGCTTATATCAGGCGCTGCCGACCTCCAAGGAGTCGGCATAATATATTCTATCTTTTATATATTATATCTTTTATTATGACTGTAGATATGTACTGGAAATATATTACTTACAGTAACCACCACTTTAGTCCAGACGCGTAAAAAGTATTGCTTTTGGTAAGGGGGGTGCTATTTTTCAAACCACGGTTTTAAGCCATTTTTTAGGGGTGTTTTAGGGTGAAATTTAAGAAAAACACATTTTATGGATAAAAAATAGCTAAAATGTCTATTTATGGCTTTGACTCCCCCAAACTCCTTACTGGTATAATATGTTTTTTCTGGTATTTGGTTATCATGGACTCCGTTTTTGCATTTTTTGCGTTTCAAAAAATTAAATTTTAAAAAAGTTTGGAATAATATATTTATAGGCTTTTTTATATGTGGATTTTTAAATTTTCAAAAAATAAAGCAACACATTTTTCGTTGCTTCATTTTTTTGTGTTTTTTTGAACGCATTTTTTGTGTTTTTTTTGACATCAAAAACACGCGCATTTTTTAAAAAATAATTTTCCATATCCAAAAGTGCCAAACAAAAATTATAAAATTAAAAAACATCAAAATTTCCGATGTGATAATATTAAAATAATTATTTACAGTTTGTTCATAAAAAAATAATAAAACAGACACATTTATATAGTGACATTCTTTCGCTTTTTGGCTCGGTTGCAAAAATCAAATTTATTATAAGGCTAATGAGGTATACAATTTATTTTATTTGATAATATATGTAAAAATGTAAACTACCCCCTGTAAGGCTGTAGGATTGATTTTAAGACGTTTTATGCAAATATATAGTAACTATACCACAAAAACCATTCAAAGGCTTACAGGGGCATTTAAACGCTTCTCAAGGGCATGCCATTTAAACGCATTAAATCAATGCTGACAATGATTTCATATTACAACAGTGTTACAACACCCACAGGGGCATTAAAACGCTTCACAGGGGCACATACAGTTTTTAGGATATATAAAATTTCTATTTTGCGTTATTTGTGTTAAAACATGACACGATTTTTATTGGTTTTTTAGTCAATCATCAAACCTAACAAACTTTTTGCTTAAATTTTGGTACTTTTGTATATTGGACATTTTGCACATTGATTTTGAACTATCGATTGTTGTATGATGTATACAACGTTAGCAAATTGAACGCTAATAAATAAAAAATATTTTTTTAAGCAAAGGAGTTTTTACAAATGGCTACTGATTACAAAAAAATCGTTGACGATTTATCAAAAAAAATGCGTAATGTTACTGATACATTAGACCAATTAGACTTTACATTGCGAAAAAGCCGCATTACATCTATGCAATTAGCGGAGGATATGGACAAATTAAAAAACTCGGAAACGATAAATGAGTGCCTATCCGCGCACTGGCTTGTTGGTATTATACAGGAAGAACTTGAAGAATTATACACAAAAGCGGACATTGTAATTGACTACGAAATACAGGCAAACAACTTATTGAAAACAGCAAAAGAAACGGGGGATAAAATACATAGTATAATACGCAATGCTGATTCAGCCCCTCAATCAGGGCTTGTACAGCAGTAATAAATAAAGGGTGTCGCATTTAAGACACCCTTACAAAATACATATACAGTACCAAAAGTAACGTATATTTAAAAAGTATTAAAAGTAAGGATTACAGATATTAAAAAATCGGTATCAAAAATAACGGTCGTTAAAATCAATATCAAAAGGGGTGTCAAACATGGCTGTTCAATACGGTTATTGCAGAATATCAACGCGCAGTCAAAACATAGACAGACAGGTTCGCAACATTCGGTCGCTGTACCCAAATGCGCTTATTGTAAAGGAAACGTATACTGGAACGAAATTTCAAGGCCGCAGGGAGCTTGATAAGATATTATCCAAAGTGAATACGGGTGATACAATTATATTTGACAGCGTTTCACGTATGAGCAGGAACACAGAGGAAGGAACATCGCTTTATATGCAGTTGTATGACAAGGGTGTTAATCTTGTGTTTTTAAAAGAACCTCAAATAAATACTGACACATATAAATCGGCTTTAGCCGATAAAATACAGCTGACAGGCAATGACGTTGACGAGATTCTTATTGGAATAAACAATTATTTTAAAAAACTTGCAGCAAAACAAATACAGCTTGCCTTTGAGCAGTCGGAAAAAGAAGTAACCGACTTGCACCAACGCACAAAAGAAGGTATCGAAACAGCTCGCTTGAACGGTAAACGTATAGGCAACACAAAGGGAATAAGGCTTGTTACAAAAAAAGAATTATCTAATAAAAAAATAATTTTTGAACATTCGTGCGATTTCGGAGGTACTTTAAAAGATATTGAAATTATAAAACTTACAGGCCTGTCACGCAATACATATTATAAATATAAACGCGAATTGAAGATTGAAAATAAATGCGTGTGATGCAAGTAAATGGATATTGCTATATTGTTGTATTTGACCGAATGGATTTATTTTTAAATCAAAATGGACGTAGACATATTTTTACATAACAATGCTTTTTGCTTCATGTGGTGATATTATACTTTAATAAAAATGAGTAATGGTCTGCTTTTAAATATATTTTTATGTAATAAAGTATTTTTATTGCTGGATATAATGTAAATTATAATAGTATATTATATAACTTTTGGTAATGAAGAGGTCGGCGGTTCGACTCCGCTCGTTAGCTCCAGCAAAAACGGCTCGGGAATGCGATTCCCGGGCCGTTTTTTTATTTTCTCAAAGGGGCTCGTTCCGCCCCTTTGGAACCCCGGGGGTTTGCTAAGCTGCCGCTGCGGGCGGTTAATTTTCAAATTGACATAAAAAAATAATGCCGGTTATATTGACATTGGCAAAAACATATGATAAAATACAGGTAAGAGGATAACCTTAACGGTTATCCTGCAAAATGACTATTTTAAAATATAAATAGCCGTCTATTGTGCAAGGTAGGCGGCTATTTGTTTTATGAGTTTGATCAGCTCGTATAAAACGAGCGTTTTTATTATATCGAGTACAATAAGTAGCTTTATTATATCGAATATATCAAAATTCATAAACCGACACCTCCTTTATAAAGGTGTCAGGATAACCGTATACCCTCTTACCGTAATCGTATTATATCATACAGTGTTGAAATTTGTCAAGGTGATTTTGTTTTTTTGCGTGGGGGCTGCCGCCCCCACACCCCCGCGCGGAGGCTGCTGTGTTTTTTTGTTTGCGGCACATATCACTCCTTCCTCGGAAGGGGAAATATGCGCTGTTTAGAGAGCGCCCGTCACTGTCTGCTCTGAGCTGGTAACGCACGCTGCGCGTTAAGGCTCTTCCGCAGACAGATGACGTGCGCCGTTAAGCTGCGGCTGTGTAAGGCGGCTGTTGTCTGTTACGCGAAATGTTCGGTGCAGCAAGCGAAACGCATGCCGTCTTCGTGAATACGGTAAAGATTTTTGCCTGTGCTCGTGCGCGTGGTATGCGTGAGCGCAGCAAGGCGATTTTTGAGCGGAACAGATAACAGTTGCCTTTTTTATTTTCTCAAAGGGGCTCCGCCCCTTTGGAACCCCGGGGCGGCTGCCGTGTTTTTTGTTTGCGGCACATATCACCCCTTCCTCGGAAAGGATGTTACGATGCACATACATTCCTCGGAAGGGGAAATATGCGCCGCTTCTTGGGAACATCGGGGAGGGGGACAAAAAAACAGGGGAAGCGGTTTTGCTTTCCCTGTTTTTTTAATATATTCGGTATTTAGCAAATGCCCTGTGCCATCATAGCGTCGGCAACCTTCTTGAAGCCGGCGATGTTCGCGCCCGAAACAAGATCCTTCTTGCCGTTGAATTCCTTGCCGTATTCATCGGCTGCTGCCGAAGCGGCTTTATAAATATTAACCATGATGCCGTGAAGCTTTTCGTCAACCTCTTCAAACGTCCATGAAAGCCTCTGCGAGTTCTGGCTCATCTCAAGCGCCGAGGTTGCAACGCCGCCCGCGTTTGCGGCCTTGCCCGGTGCAAAGTATACGCCGTTTTCCTGGAGGTACTTTGTTGCGTCAAGAGTTGTGGGCATGTTTGCGCCCTCAGCAACAACTATGCAGCCGTTTGCAACAAGCTGCTTTGCATCGTCAAGATGAAGCTCGTTCTGAGTTGCGCACGGAAGAGCAACGTCGCACTTGATCGACCAGATACCCTTGCCCTCTGTGTATTTTGCGTTCGGTCTGTATTCAAGATATTCCTTGATTCTGCCGCGCTTAACTTCCTTTATTTCCTTAACGGCCGCAAGGTCAATGCCCTCCTCGTCGTAGATGTAGCCGTTCGAATCCGAAAGCGCAACAACCTTTGCGCCGAACTGCTGGCATTTTTCCGTTGCGTAGATGGCAACGTTGCCCGAGCCCGAAACAACAACAGTCTTGCCCTCAAAGCTTGTGCCGAGGTCCTTAAGCATTTCCTGCGCGAAGTATACAAGGCCGTAGCCCGTAGCTTCGGTACGTGCGAGCGAGCCGCCCCATGTGAGGCCCTTGCCCGTGAGAACGCCCTCATACGCGTTCTTTATTCTCTTGTACTGGCCGTACATAAAGCCGATTTCCCTTGCGCCAGTTCCGATGTCGCCGGCGGGAACGTCGGTGTCCTGTCCGATATGACGGCAAAGCTCCGTCATAAAGCTCTGGCAGAACGCCATAACCTCTCTGTCCGACTTGCCCTTGGGGTCGAAGTCCGAACCGCCCTTGCCGCCGCCGATGGGGAGCGTTGTGAGCGAATTTTTAAATATCTGTTCAAAACCGAGGAACTTGATTATTCCGAGGTTTACCGAGGGGTGAAGCCTTAAGCCGCCCTTGTAGGGACCTATGGCGCTGTTGAACTGTACTCTGAAACCTCTGTTTACCTGTACCTTGCCGTTGTCGTCTACCCACGGAACACGGAACATTATCTGTCTTTCCGGCTCAACAAGCCTTTCCAAAAGACCTGCCTTTTCGTATTCGGGGTGCTTTTCGAATACCGGCTCGAGTGTTGTAAGAACCTCTGTTGCGGCCTGGATAAATTCAGGCTCGTTTGCGTTCTTTTCCTTTAATTTTGCTAAGACATCCTGTGCGTATGACATGAACAAAATTCCTCCTTGTTAAATTAGTTGCATGATAAAGGCAATACGGGAAACGGCCTTTATCATTTTCAGTTTATATTTTAGCAGATTTCGATTATTATTGCAACAAAAAAATAACCAAAATTCAAAAAAAATTTGCATGAATGTTTAATTATTCATACAATACGAATAAACAAACGGCGCAGACGGCGGCGTTTGCGCATAAATATCGCGGCCGGCTGAATAATGTTGCATACGCACTGCATAACGCTTACCACGGCGTTCGGCGTCCGAGCGCGTCGAGGACGGCCGCCGCCGCGTCCTCGGGCGTAAACGCCCTGCGCACGCCCGTTCCGCGCGAGCTCAGCTCCTCCGCAAGATACGCGCTTTCGGTGGGCAGAAGCCCGGCGGATTTGAGCGTTTCAAGGTCGGCAAGCAGCTCCGCGGGCGCGCCCTGCGCCGCGATTTTGCCGCCGCTCATTATTATAAGGCTGTCGGCGCGGACGGCTTCGGCAGGCGAATGGGTTACGAATATAACGGTCATTTCGGGCCTGCGCGAGCTTAAGCCGCTCAAAAGCTCCCAAAACGCGTCGGCCGCCGACGGGTCAAGCCCCGAGGTCGGTTCGTCAAACACGAGCGTATCGGGCTCCGACGCAAGCACTCCGGCTATGGCGGCGCGCCTTTTTTCGCCGCCGGAGAGCGCAAACGGCGATTTTGAAAAAAGCTCCGGCGAAAGGTTTACGGCTTTTGCGGCCTCCCTTGCCTTTTCTTCGGCGTCACGCTCCGAAAGGCCGAGATTGCGCGGCCCGAACGCTATGTCGTCAAGCACCGTTTCGGCAAAGAGCTGCTTTTCGGGATACTGGAACACAAGCCCGACACGTTGCCGTATCGTTTTTTGGGAGACGCCCTTTTTTGACGTGTCGAGCCCGTAGACGCATACGCTGCCGTGCTGCGGCGCAATGAGCCCGTTAAGGCAGCGCATAAGCGTCGATTTCCCGCTGCCGGTGCGGCCCATAACGGCGTACATCTGCCCGTCGTCAAACGAGAGCGACACGTTTTCGAGCGCGTATGAATTTGTGCGCGGATATGAAAAAAATGCGTTTTTGATCTGTATCAAGGCAGGCGCACCTCCCGTTATCTGTTTTTCAGCTCGTTTATGTTGTTTATGCGTATGGATATTGTGCCGTTTTCGTTGTTGATTATTTCGATGTAATCGCTGTCGCGGTAATATTCGGCGGGGAAGGACAGCTCAACGCCTATGTCGGTTGTTATTTTTATGTTTGAGTTTATCTTTTTTGTGACGTAGCTTGTCACCTCGACCTTTTCGGGCACCGACGATTCCCTCAGCTTTTCCACAAGCTCCTCCTTCATTGCGGGGCGGCCGTCGAAAACGTTTTCGGCGACTTTTTCGGTGTCGATAAATTCAAAATCGTTGCTTTCCATGTTTTCGGCGGTGCATTTTTTAACGAGCGCGCTTGTTTCTATCGGGTCCGCGCCGTTTTCCTCGGCGATTTTTTTTGCGAGCTTCGCAACAGTGTTTACCGATTCGCGCGGCGAGAGGTCAAACACGCCGTCGAGCAGAATATCGGCTATAAGATCGACCGTTTCGCCGTCTATTTTGCGCCGCCTGCCCGAATATTTTACGGAAAAATCGTTCAGGTCCACAAACGCGCATTCCGAAAGCTTCTGCGTTACGGGCGGCAGAATCGAATAATGGTTTATGAGATTGTTCGCAATGCCGCCGTCGTCGCCGCGCAGCACCTGATGCGTGTAGCCCGTTTTGCTGTCGCATTTTAAAACGGCAATGACGGGCGTTTCGTTTACGGTGCAGTCGCATACTATAACGTCGCACGATTCCGTTTCCTCCGCCGACGCTATGCCCTCGTACAGCCTTTCGGCGGCAAAGAGCGAAAGGCTTTTTAAGCTGCGGCCGTCCTCCGGCTGCTCAAGGTATTCCTTTACGTGGTACAAAAACCCGCTGCCGGAATTAAATTCGCCGCGGCGCAGTCCCGCGCCCTCGTAAAGCTTGTCTATATGCTTTGTCAGAAAATTGTTTACGCCCGCGTCCGAAACGTCAAGCTCCGCGTCGGAATAGACGGTGACGCCGGAGTTTGCGTCAAGAATGTGGAGTATTGCGTGTTTTATGCCGACTATCATTTATATATCGTTCCCTTCAAGATTATTTGCGTTTTTTGTTTGTGCTTTATCGAAAAAACCCCCTTAAGACGCTCCCCGCGTCCTAAGGGGATGAGCGGCGCGGAAGCGCCGTGATGTTTTATAAAATCCTACCCTTATATTTAACCTCACAAGGCTTATTATATCGCGTTTTGCGTGTGATTTCAACCCCGTTTGTTATATGTAAATAAAATGTTAAGCCGGAAAATAGCTTTTGCAACAAACGTAATACGAACGAAATGCGGCTGTAAAGTTAAAACATATCCGACAGCAGCACAAACGCCACGGCGGCGATAAGGAGCTTGTCGCCGCAGCCGTCGAGGACAAGCGCGGCAAGCACGGCGAGAAGCAGAATGTCGTCTGTTTTAAGAGCCGGAGGCGCAGCGCCGGCGCTCTGCGGCGCGCGCTGCTGCGCGGGAGTATCGTGATGCTGTTTTTCGGGCGGCGGCGACGGCCTTGGCGGCGGCTTTTGCTTTTCCGTTACGGCGCGCGGCATATCGTTATAGCTGTAGGATTTATACACGCTTTCCACCTCCCGTGATTTTTATTTGAACAGCGCGGCGATGCGGCTGAGATTAAGCAGCTTCACGGCGCTGTCCACGGAGCTTTGCCTTTCCGGACGAAGGTAGGGCCGCAGTGACAGCAGCAGCTGTGCGCGCGGATCGCCGCGGCTTGAAGAAAGCCTGCCGATAAGGCTTTTAAGCTCGTCAATATCGTCGGGCGCGGCGGGAACGGGTGCGTCCGCGGCGGACAGGGAGCTTATAACGCTTTTTATTTTATCCTCCGCGCCGTCGCCCAAAAGATTTTTTAACGTTTCGGGAACGTCTGCCATGGTTTTCCCTCCCATTGTCAAAGCTTTTTGAGAAGCTTTAAAATATCTCCGCTTTTCATTGACCGCAGCCGTTTTTCGACCTCTGCTTTATCGAGCGACGAAAAGGCTTTTATGAGCTCGTCTTTGTCGGCGGAGCTGATTTTTTGCCTAACCGCGCGCCCCTGCGCGGAGCCGAGGAAGTCGTTTATCTCGCGGAGCTGATTTTGATTGAGCGACTTCAGCAGGGAATTTATATCGGGCATGATACATCACCTCTTTATATTTTAATATCCTCAAAGGGGCGGAGCCCCTCTGATAAAGAAAAAAAACAAAACCCGTGCATACTGCTATATTATATGCGGTATATGCGGGTTTTGTTCCGGTTTTTTAATTTATCGTCAATTTATCGTTACTGTTTGCGAGGCTTCGTCGTATTCCACCGTAAAGCCGAGCGACTTTGCGAAATTCATAAGCGGCACGTAAACGGTGCTGCCGTCGTAAAACGGCGCGGTGTACGCAAAGAGCGAATCGCCGCCCGCGTAAAACGCGTGGCCGCCCGTTATGAACGAAACCTCCCTGCCGTCCAGGCTTACGCTGACGCGCTTTTCGCCGTTTGGCATGTCTGCTGTGTAAACGTCCGCGCCGAGCGCTCCGGCGAGGTAGTCAAGATCGACGCACGTTGTTTCGTCAAATTCCGTAAGCGTGTATTCAAGCGACAGATAGCCCTCGGGAGTGAGGAATTTTATGCCGCCCTCGTAGTCGAATTTCGGGCGCGAATACGTTTCGTTACGTCCCACGGCATACAGCGTGCCGCCAACGGAATCGAGGCGCATGAATCTGAACTGGCTGTTCGGGAGCGTCATATCGCGGTAATTTACGCCGTCTGTCGAAACGGAGAGCCAATTGCCGGTGTTAAAGTCGGTATCGTAATTTTTAAGCGAGCGCACGGCGTAATAAACGCCGTCGGACGCGCGTATTTCGGAAACGTCTGGGTATTCGAAATTTATTTTTGTAAATTCCGTTTTGCCGTTTTCTTTTATGTACCACCCGTCAAGACGTTTTTCCACAACGCTCCTGCCGTTTGTTACGGGCAGCGACGAAAGCTTGCTTTCGAAGAGCGTAACGCCGTTTTGCGTTTCGTATATTTTATCGGATTGGATATACGTAACGCCGTCGGCGTATACGGCGCCGCTTATATACGCCGGAAGCTCCGAGGATTTTATGCAGTTTAATTTGTCGTCAAGCACATAGAGCGTGCGCTTGTCGCTTGTGTCGGCTATGTTCCCGCCGTATTGGTCGTAGCCGGCAAACCGCGCAATATAGCCCGACTTCGTTTTTGTGAGCCGTATGTCCTTGAGGATACCGCCGAAAAGCTCGCGCGTTTTCTGCGGAAGGTCAAGCTTTTTCCATGAATTGTTCCTGTATGCGTAAATATCGCCGCCGTCGCAGCGCATCGTTTCGTATCCGTCAAACCACGTGTTGTAATAATATTCGTAAAGCTCCGATTTTTCGGGGAAGCCGATTATTTCCGCGGGCTTCATAAGCGGCTCGTCATCGACGGTCAGTCCGTTTACTATGCCGCCGTAGCAGTTTGTGGGGAGCGTTATGTCTATTATGTATTCGCGCTCCTCGCCCGGGGAGAGCATGACGCTGAAAAGGTAATCGGTCTTTTTTGTGTAGTTTATGCCCTTCGACTGGATATACGCGTCCTCCGGCTCAAGCGTATACGGATTTAACAAGTTGCCGTCGGCGTCGCGTATTGCGGCAAGGCACGACGAATAGCTTGCGTCGATGTAATAATTAAGGCTGCGGCTTATTGTGTCGCTGTTCTTGACATTTAAACGATACCTGTTTGTTACGCCGAAATTGCCGAGATTGAATTCATAGTCGAGATCGGGCGGGTCGTTTATGTCAAGCCGGTCGGGAAGCGGTGCGTTCGGCGTGTGGTAGAGCTCGGAGCGCGAGGGGCAGCCGCTTTCGTATTCCGTTGTGTTGTGGTGGTATATGTCGAAATTCCATACGCTGTTTCGCTGCGTGCGCGGCACGCCGGAGCCGTAATAGGAAAGCTTTGAGCTGTCCCTGAACTCAAATTCGAGCATATCGGAGCCCGTGCTGCATTCCTTGCTGTACCGGTACGCGTCGCGGCTCGGGTTGATGTTCGTCATCCAGTAATCGTAGGTGTTCCCAGAGGGGAAGTATTGGTTATACACGCGCACGGGGACGTTTTGACCGTCGTTTATTTTTGACGTTATCGTAACGTCAAGCCCGGCTTCCACAACGGGCAGCGTTTCCGGCTCTATGCCCTTTATTGCCGTGTCGTTTTTATACGGCGACTGCGGCGCGTTTTTAACGTGGTGCGAACGGTCGCCGATTTTGTCGTAGGATTTTAACGCCGCAAAATTAACGTCGGCCGTGCCCTTTTCGATCGTGAAATCGACAAGCATATTAAACGTCACCTTGGGCGATACGGCGTCGTAATTATATATGTATTTGTTTATCCATTCGGTTGAATTTTTAAGCGAGAACGTCTGCGGCAGCTCGATGCCCGAATACGGCACATACTGCGCCAGACCGTCTATTGTGCGTATGTTTTCGCCCGTGTAGTCCGCCCATGCGCCGAGGCAGTCCCAGTAATCCCAGCCCTGCGGGATGCAGTAGCCTACGGAGTTTATCGTTATTTCAGCGTCGTCCGACACAAACTCGATGTCGGGCTCAACGTCGAACGGCGTCCAGTTGTAGAAGCAGAAAAAGACGGAGTATTTGCCGGGCGTTAAGCCCTCCTGCTTCATCATGTAAACGGGATTCGGGTTCTCGTCGGTGGACAGGTCGCTTTCGGAAACGAATTCCGGGTTGTTGCAGTAGAGGAACTGCCCGCCGCCGTGCTTTTCGAATCTTACGGGCACGGGATCGACGTCCCGCGGCGCCGCCGACGCGGCAATGCCGAATACCGCGGCAAAGGCAAGGAGCAGAGCGAGTACCGTTCTTTTTTTCATGTCATCACCTCAAATTGATTTGTTTTTTTCAAAGGGGGCTCCGCCCCCTTTGGAACCCCCGAAGGGGTTATTTATCCGCGGCACATATCACCCCTTCCTCGGAAAGGATGTTACGCTGCACATACATTCCTCGGAAGGGGAAATATGCGCCGCTTACACAGCGCACGTTATCCGTTTGCGGAAGAGCCTTAACGCGCATCGTGCGTTACCAGCTCGGAGCAAATGGTAACGGGCGCGGAAAGATAACAGCTGCCTTTTTTGTTTTCTCGAAGGGGCTCCGCCCCCTTTGAAACCCCCGACCCCCCCCCCGGAAGGGCGGAAGCCGTATATGATATTAGACGCATGGGACATACAATTTGTTCCGCTGCGGTGCGGGGGAGAAAAAATTTAAAAAAACTTTATATTTGTTTATGAAATCTTTATAATTATATTATATAATGTTTATGAAAGCAAGATATGATATAAACGTAAGCTTACCACGGGCGCAAAAAAGAAAAACAGCAGCCGCCCCCGGGGGTTTCAGAAGGGGGCCTGCCCCCTTTTGGGAAAATAAAATAAATTGCGGAAAGGAAGTATCACCATGAAAAACAAAAAAACAATGTCGCTTATAGGCGCGGGCGTGGGCGTGTGCATACTCGGCACCGCGGCGCTTGCAAACTACAGCACAACAAACGGCTATGAAGCGCTGAAGCAGACGCTGCTCTATCCCGCCGACGTCCCCAATTACACAATGAGCATCGAAGGGACAATGAGCTACGACGGCACGGAGCTTGCGTCGGGAAAGTATCTGCTCGAAACGGACGCCGATTCGGCGCTTGAGCATTCCAAAACGGAAAGCACAACGGTTGACGGGGTAAACAGCCTGAGCGAGGACTGGCAGCAGGACGGCATGAACATCTGGTACAACGATTATAACGAGGGCTACCTCGGGATAAGAAACGCCGGCGACTTTTTCGCATCAACGCTCCTCCCGGCAGTGGAAACGGGCGACGAAAAAACGGATTCTAAAATAAAAACGTTCATGAGCCTGCTTGCCGATACGTTTGTGGGCGATCTGAGGAACAATTTCGTATGCGTTGACGACGGCGAGGACGCGGCGACGTATGAGGTAAATCTCTCGTCGGTCCAGATACCGGAGCTTGTAAACGCCGGTCTCGGCGCAATGCTCTCGCTTCAGAATTACACCTATGAAACGTCGGAATATTATCAAGACAATGAGCTTACGGACACCGACGTGATGGTCCGCAGCATGGCGGAGGACGCGCGCGTTGAAAGCATAAGCGCGGTGTTTACGATAGGTCACGACAATATGATAAGAAACGGCGAATGCAGCGTTGTGTTTGCCGGTGAGGATGAAAACGGCGCAAGCCACAGCTTCACGGTAAACGGAAAGCTCAGCGTAACGGACATCGGTACGACAGAGGTTCAAAAGCTCGATATAAACAGCGTTGACATCGAGTTCCTGGACGTTGAGCCGGTTGACACCGAAAGCACGGAAGCCGTGGGCTAACCGGCGGGAACAAATCTGAATTCGGTGCAGGGCCGCGTTTTGCGGCTCTGCATATGCGTATAAACGGAGGCGGCAATGATTACGATAAACAAGCTGACAAAGCTCTACAGCAACAAAAGGGGCGTTAAAAACGTTTCGTTCACGGTGCAGACGGGCGATATTCTTGGGCTTTTGGGCCCGAACGGGTCGGGCAAAACGACGATCATGAAAACAATGCTCGGGCTGACGCGCGAAACGGACGGCACCGTTGAGGTTGACGGAAAGGATATTCACGAGCATTTTGAGGAAATAATGCGGCGCACCGGGGCGCTTATAGAAGCTCCGGCAATATACAAGGACCTGACGGCGTATCAGAATATGTTCCTTGCCGCAAAAACGCGCGCGGAGCGAAAGGATATAGACAGGCTCTTAAAGCTTGTTCATCTTGAAAAATACGCCGGCGATAAGGCGGGGCGTTTTTCGCTCGGCATGAAGCAGCGTCTCGGCCTTGCCGAAGCGTTTATGGGGCGTCCCGATATTGTGCTGCTCGACGAGCCCGTGAACGGGCTTGACATAGAGGGCGTTGTTGAGGTAAGGGATATAATAAAGGGTATGAATGAAAAATACGGCACGACGTTTATAATATCGAGCCATATCGCATCGGAGATAGAAAAGGTCTGCAACAAGGCCGCCGTGATATACGACGGCGAGCTTATAGCATTTGACACGATGGAACGGATACTGAGCCTTTATCCGTCGCTTGAGGAATATTTCCTTGACCGCGTGCACGAAAGGAGGGGCAGCGCGATATGAAGGAGCTTGCTTTTGCGTTAAACTCGGAGCTCTATAAGCTGCGTCACAGAAAAAAATATTACGTTATGCTCATAATAGGCGCGGCGGTGTGCGCCCTGCGCTGGGGCGGCAGCGCGCTTTTGAGCCGCGTTTCCGGCGGCGCGGTGACTGTCGGCGGCAGCATACCGCTCGAGATGCTGTCGTTTTCCGCGGAGCTGCTTGTGCCGATAATGATATTTATGGCCGTTACCGATATGTTCACGGGCGAATATTCGGCGGATACGCTGAAAGCGTGCCTTTTAAAGCCGGCTGTAAGGCTTAAGGTCATGACGGCGAAGGCGGGAGCGGCGTTTTTGCTTGCCGCGGCGGCGATGGTTATAATGTATTTTGTGTGTTTGCTGTTCCAGGCGCTTTCGGGCGGCGGATTTTCGCGTGCGGGCGCGGCGTTTGCGGCGTATATGATAGACCTTGTGCCGCTTGCCGGAGTTGTGCTTTTGTGCGTGCTTGTGAACGTATGCCTAAAGGGCCCGTCGGCGGCGATGCTTTTGTCGCTTGCCGTGTATGCCGTTATGAAGTACATGGGCTTTTACGTTGCCGGCTCGGAGTCGTTTCTGTTCACGGCTTACGCCAAGTGGCATACGCTGTTTATCGGCGCGGCGCTGCCGTTTCATATACTTATCTCAAAAATAGGCATCGTTGCCGGGAGCATATTGGTGCTGTATTTTGTATCATATATGATATTCGATAAAAAAGACATATAAAGGCTTTGTTTTTTTCAAAGGGGGCGCAGCCCCCTTTGGAACCCCCGATAGCCGCCCCTCGGGGGTGAGGGGGCAGAGCCCCCTCATAAAAATAAAAATAACTGTGGAAAAGCGCCTGCGTTTATGATATAATACCATCATAGCGCAAAGGGCGCTTTGCGCATTTAAAAAAACATCCCGGAGGTAATGCGGCAGGTGGCAAAAAAAATCCTCGGCGCGCTGTGTATCGTTATCGCGGCGGCGCTTCTGATACTTATCGACAACACGTGCGTAAAGCTCACGCACTATACCGTAAAAAGCGGCGAAATACCGCCTCAGTTTGACGGCTTTAAAATAATCCAGCTCTCCGACATTCACGGCACGGAATTCGGCGAAAACAATTCGGTGCTTGTTGAAAAAATAAAGCGCGCGGAGCCGGATATTATAGTCATAACGGGCGATATTCTCGATTCGATACAGAAAACCGATATAGACATAGAGGTGTTCGACGCGCTTTTGCCGCAGCTTGACGATGTTGCGCCGATGTACGGCGTGAGCGGCAACCACGATATATCGGCGTCGAAATTCATAAAGCTCTCGGCAGACTGGGAGGCGGAGCACAATATTGAATTTCTCGAAAACGAAACGGTCACGCTCACAAGAAACGGCGCGGAAATTTATTTGAGCGGCATGGACGACCCGAAATATTACGATGAGGAAAAGCGCGATAAGCGGTTTTACGAAAACCTTGCGAAGCTTGACGTCCCGGACGGCTTTAACATACTGCTTTTCCACCGCGCCGATATGCTCAATATGCTGCTTGACAGCGAATTTGATGTTGTGTTTGCCGGGCATCTTCACGGCGGGCAGTGGCGCATACCGTTCATAGGCGGCGTGATCGACCAGGCGCGGCGGCCGTTCCCCGAATACAGCGGCGGCAGGTACAGGCGCGGCGACAAGACGTTTATCGTAAGCTGCGGCGTGGGGAACAATCAGCGGCTGTTCGATACGGAGATACCGTTCCCGAGGATATTCAACATGGCAGAGATAGTTGAGGTCACATTGGAGGCGCAGTAATGAAAATACGCAGGAAATTCAGCTTCTACAGCTTAATGATGTTCCTTTTGCCGGTGCTTGCGATAGCGGCCGTTTCTGTTGTGTTCCTTATAATATTTATTATGAAATTCCCGGTTGAGGAGCTGTCGCTTTCGCGGGCGGCGCTTTTAAATCCCGTTATACTTATCAGGGCGTTCGGCCAGTTTTTCCGCGATCACCCCGAGGCTGCCGGCTACGTTTTGCTGTGGCTTTTGATATGCGTCGTTATAACGGGCACGGCGACCGTTACGATAACGGGCATAATGGCGCGCAGCATAGAAAAACCGATAAACGAGCTTATAGAAAGCGTCGGACGCATACAAAAGGGCGAGCTCGGCTTTGAGGTTGCGGGCAGCGAATACGATGAAATAAACGAGCTCTGCGAGGGCTTCGACAAAATGCGCGGTGCGCTTATGAGCGCGCGCATAAAGGAAACGGAAATGAAGGACGAGAGAAGCCGTCTGCTTGCGAATATTTCGCACGACATCAAAACGCCGCTGGCGTCGATACGCGGCTACGTTGAGGGTATCCTCGACGGCGTTGCCGACACGCCCGAAAAGCTGCGGAAATATTTAAGCACTATACAGCGGAAAACAGGCACGATAAACGACCTTGCAAACAACCTTTCGCTGTTTTCGCGGCTGGAGCTTTCGCGGCTTGAGTTTGCGTTTGAGGACGGCGACGTCCGCGAGCCGCTCATAAAATGCCTTAACGGGCTGCGGCTCGATATCGAAACGGCGGGGCTGGCGCTTGAAACGGAAATAAGCGACGAGCCGCTGACGGTCAGGATGGACGCGGAAAAGCTTGAGCGCGTGTTTGCCAACCTTTTGGGCAACGCCGTAAAATACCGGCGCGCGGAAAGCAAGCTGATAAAAGTCTCGGCGTACCGCGACGGCGGGTTTGTGTTTGTCTGCATCAAAGACGACGGCATGGGAATAGCGCCGGAGGAGCTTGATAAGGTGTTTGAGAGCTTTTACAGGACGGACGCGTCGCGCACGTCGCAGATAAAGGGCAACGGCCTCGGGCTCGGCATTGCGAAGGAGATCGTGTCGCGCCACGGCGGGCTGGTGTGGCTTGAAAGCGAAGGCAGGGATAAGGGCACGCGCGCCATAGTCAGACTAAGGTCATTATAACCGGGGGTTTCAAAGGGGGCAGAGCCCTTTGAGAAAATAAAAAGGCAACTGTTATCTGTTCTGCAAGACAGTTCCTCTGCTGCGCTCACGCATACCACACGCACGAACACAGGGAAAAAATCTTTACTGTATTCACGAAGACGGTATGCGTTTCGCTTGCATTCGTCAATCATCTTGCCGAACAGACAACAGCCGCCTTCCACAGCGGCAGCTTAGCAGCGCACGTCATCTGTCTGCGGAAGAGCCTTAACGCGCAGCGTGCGTTACCAGCTCGGAGCAGATAGTGACGGGCGCTATTCAAACAGCGCATATTTCCCTTTCCGAGGAAGGGGTGATATGTGACGCAAATAAAAAACTCTCGCCCTGTGCCGCCCAGGGGGTTCCAAAGGGGGCGGAGCCCCCTTTGAGAAAAAACAAAAACATTGGAGATAATATAATGAAAAAAATACTGATCATCGAGGACGACCGCGAAATAGCGGAGCTCGAACGCGATTATCTTGAAATAAACAATTTTGAATGCGACATAGAAACGTGGGGCACGACGGGTCTTGCCGCCGCGCTTGACGGCGACTATGATCTGTTTATAATCGACGTTATGCTCCCCGGCATGGACGGCTTTGAAATAGTTTCGGAAATACGCCGCAAAAAGCAAACGCCGATCATTTTCCTCTCCGCAAAGGGCGGGGACATAGATAAAATACGCGGTCTGGGGCTCGGCGCGGACGATTACATGACAAAGCCGTTCAGCCCAAACGAGCTTGTTGCGCGCGTCAAGGCGCACATAAGCAGGCATGAAACGCTCACATCGGGCGGCGGCGGGAAAATAACGGCGCGGTCGCTTACCATAGACTGCGCGCCGCGGCGCGTGTTCCTCAACGGCTCCGAAATAACGCTTACGGCAAAGGAATTTGACCTGCTCGAATTTCTTGCGTCGCATCCCGACAGGGCGTTTTCAAAGGAGCAGCTCTTTGACAGGATCTGGGGCATGGACGCATTGGGCGACGTTTCAACCGTCGCCGTGCATATTCAGCGTATACGCGAAAAGCTTGCGCCCGAAAAATTTATAGACACAGTCTGGGGCGTGGGCTACAGGTTTATTAAATAGAAGGAGATAAAAAACATGGCAAAGCTTTATCTTGCGGGCGTCGGCCCGGGCGGAGCGGGGCTTGTTACGCTTGCGGCAAAGCGCGCCGCCGAAACGGCGGACGTTGTTGCGTATCCCGTGCGGGAGCGCGGCGAAAAATCGGCCGCGCTCGATATTATTTCGGGAGCGGCGGACATAAAAGAAACGTGCGAGCTTGTGTTCCCTATGTCCGCGCCGGAGGCGGAGCGCAAACGCGCACGGCATGCGGCGGCGGAAAAGCTCGCGGCGCTGCTTTCCGAGAACAAAACGGTCTGTATGGTAACGCTCGGCGACGTGTCGGTGTATTCAACGTGCGGCTATGTACGCGGATTTGTTGAGAGCGCGGGCTTTGAAACGGAAACGATCCCCGGGATAACGTCGTTTTCCGCGGCGGCCGCGGCGGCGGGCGTTAATCTGTGCGAGGGGAACGAGAGCGTCGCCGTTGTTTCCGGCGTGCGCGGCGCGGCGGAGCTTGAGCGGCTCGTTGATGGGTTTGATACCGTTGTTGTTATGAAGGCGGCGCGGTCAATGGGGATCATATATGAAACGCTTAAAAAGCGCGGGCTGCTTGAAACGTCGTTTGCCGCGCGCTCCGTCGGCATGGACGGCGGCGGCATTTTCCCCGTTTCGCCGAACGAAAGCGGGTATTTTACAACGGTTATTATAAAGAAATAACTTAACCCCGCCCGGGGGACGCCCTGCACGGGGGGTACGGGGGGCGGAGCCCCCACGTAAAAAAACAAAATCACCTTGACAAATTTCAACACTGTATGATATAATACGATTACGGTAAGAGGGTATACGGTTATCCTGACACCTTTATGAAGGAGGTGTCGGTTTATGAATTTTGATATATTCGATATAATAAAGTTACTTATTGTACTCGATATAATAAAAACGCTCGTTTTATACGAGCTGATCAAACTCATAAAACAAATAGCCGCCTACCTTGCAGATTAGACGGCTATTTATTTATTTTTAATAGCTGATTGCAGGATAACCGTTAAGGTTATCCTCTTACCTGTATTTTATCATATGTTTTTGTTAATGTCAATATAAACGGCATTATTTTTTTATGTCAATTTGAAAATTAACCGCCCTGCACGGGGGACATCTATCGTTAAGCGGCGCATATTTCCCCTTCCGAGGAATGTATGTGCAGCGTAACATCCTTTCCGAGGAAGGGGTGATATGTGCCGTGAATAAAAAACTCCCGCCAGCAGCAGTCCCGCACGGGGGGGGGTACGGGGGGCGGAGCCCCCCGGGATCAATTGTTTTCGCCGTCCCCCACAATGTCGTTGACGGCGTCGCCGACATCCTGCGCCGCCTCACCGACGCCGTCGCCCAAATCCTCGGCGGCGTCGCCCATTTCCTCCATTGCGCCTTCCGCACCCTCCGCGGCGGGATCGGAATTCGAATCGGCCGCCGGAGTGGGCGATGCGCTGTCGCTTACGGCAGTAGGCTCGGGCGACGGCGTTGATGTTGTGCTCGTCTTGTTCCCGCAGGCGCAAAGCATCGTGCAGCCGAGCGCCGCGATAATCAAAATTTTCGTATTTTTAATTTTCGTGTTTTTTATCATGGTTATAACCATTAACTCCTTTCAAACCAAATTGCACGCTTACAGTCATAGTATTGTCGTATTTTTGATTTTTAGTCGGTATGTTCATAAAAAGTTCAAAAATATTTTCCGAAAAAGCGGAACAAATTTTTAATATGCGCGTCTAATACACTGTTGACGGGCATTAAAGGCGCTGCCGGAGGGCGGCGCGTTAATACCGCAGGGTCACGGGTATACCGCGGATACCGTGTCATACATATAAAAAAACTATGTAGAGGAGAAAAAGTTATGAAAAAGAAGATTTTATCGGTTATGATAGTATCGGCAATGCTTTTGTCATCAACAGCCGCATTTGCCGAAACAGCAGCCGTTGACACAACGGCGGACACAGTCGTTACGGAGCAGGTACAGGCAGAGGTACAGCCCGCGTTCGCAAGAATGGAGCTTACGGTCGTATCGAACGAGGACGGCGTTATTGAAACAACGGACGAAAACGGCGGAACTGTTTTCCTTAACACAAACAAGGCGCTTGTTTACGCCATAGACGGCACGGAGCTTACGGCCGGTGACGTTAAGGAGGGCGACGCAATATCGGTATTTATGAGAGCAAACGAGCCCGCTCCGGCGATTTATCCGCCCGAGTACACACCGGCTGTTATAGTTGTAAACAGCGAGGAGGATTTGGCGGGCAGCGTTGCCGTTGCGCACTTCTCGAAAAACGAGGACGGTTCCGGTTACATAAATGACGAGGGCGACCTTGTTGTTCACGCTCCCGAGGATTACGAGGGAACGCTTGAAGGCGATTTTATAGTATTCTACACAATAACAACAATGAGCATCCCGCCGCAGGCCCCCGCAAATAAGGTAGTGGCTCTCGGTTCGGACGCGGCCGCAGACGATGCGAACGCGCCGGCAGAGGATACGGAAAACGACGAACAGGCAATCGAAAACCCGTTCGTTAAGTTTGAGGGCTCGAGCGTAGCGTCGGTTGAAAACGATGTTGTTGTGCTTGAGGACGCAGAGGGCAACCCCTCATCGCTAAACGCCGCTCAGGCGCTTATATACGACGTTGACGGCACAGAGCTTACGGCAGCAGACCTCAAAGAGGGCGACAGCGTAACGTTCTACGTAAGAGCAAACCAGCCGACGATACTTATCTATCCGCCGGTATACACTCCTGCCGTTATCATAAGAAACGATGCGGAATATGCGGGCAGCGTTGACGTTTCGAAATACGTTCCCGCCGAAGGCGAAGGCTACATAAACGCAGAGGGCAGCCTTGTTATCCACATGCCCGAGGGCTTTGTTGAGAACAAGAAGCTTGACAATGATTACATCGTATTCTATTCGGTGACAACAAAGAGCCTTCCGCCGCAGACAACTCCCGATAAGCTCGTGCTTATAGAGGAGCCTGTTATAGAGAGCACATACGCGGACGTTGCCGATGACGCATGGTATGCCGAAAGCGTTGCGGACGTAACAAACAGCGGCCTCTTTAACGGTATATCGGAGGAGGAATTCGCTCCCGAGGAAAGCATGACAAGAGCTATGTTCGTTACGGTACTTGGCAGACTTGACGGCGTTGCCGTTAAGGACGCGTGTGTAACGGGCTTTGAGGATACACCGGGCGATCAGTATTATTCGTCATACGTTGCATGGGCAAACATGAACAACATAGTAAACGGCTATGAGGACGGCACATTCAGACCGGACGAAACGGTTACACGTGAAGAAGCTATGCAGATAATCTTCAATTACTGCGAATACAAGGGCGTGGGCCCCGAGGGCGCATGGGCTGTTCTTGTTGACTATGCGGACGCTGCCGAAATTTCGGAATATGCGAACGACGCAGCTATGTGGAACGTAATTCACGGTTATCTTCTTGAAGATGAAAACGGGAACATAAACCCCGACAAGACTGCAACAAGAGCGGAAATTGCATACGCAATGGACATTCTTGCAACGCAGCTCGGCAAATAATCAGCCACTGACTTCCGTATGCGGGCGGGCAGCCGAAAGGCCGGCGCTCAGCAGCAGCCGCAGGGCGGGCGCGTTTACACAAAAAGCGGTATAGAAAACGCTTGCGTGCCCTGCGGGGAAACCCGGCGCCGGAGGTTCACTTGAAAGCTTATCCGACCCAATATAATTTGCGATGTATAGGAATCTTGACCTCCCCGAATTTCCGGCGGGCAAGAGCGCAGTCCGTATACGGAGTTTGCGGGCCGGAGCTATCCGGACAATGCTCCGGTAATAAAAACATCAAAAAAACGCCCTGCTCCCGCAGCGGCGTTTTTTTGGTGTTTTTTTGTATTCTTTTTTTGCTTATTCGGGCTTTTTCTTTCTCAGCATATCGCCGCGCTTAACGGGCCTGTCCACCTTAAAGCGGACGATCATTTCGGGGTGGTTCGCAACGTCTATGCTCTCCCCCTCCTCGTTTGTCATTTCGCCTATCACCTGCGTAAAATGCGGGCGCAGCGGACCCATGATCTCCGTTTCGTCGCCCTTAAAGAAGCGGTTGCGCTGCGTTACGGCCGCAACGCCCGTTTTTTCGTCGTAGTCAAGCACGATTCCTATAAGCTCGTAATCGCGGATATATGAGCTTGTTGTGTAAACCTGCGATTCCGAGTCGGGCTTGTGATAATAAAAGCCGGTAGTATACGGCCGGTGGCTTACCTTGCAGAGCTCCTCAAGCTCGGCGGGATTGAAGCTGTAGTTTTCGGGATCGTCAAAATACCTGTCGATTTCGCGCCTGTATGCGCCTGTGACCGTTGCGGCGTAATATGCCGTTTTAACGCGCCCCTCTATTTTAAAGCTCGTTATCCCGCTTTGCACAAGCTCCGGGATATGCTCTATCATGCAGAGGTCCTTTGAATTGAATATAAAAGTGCCGCGGTCGTTTTCGAAAACGTCCATGTACTGCCCCGGGCGCTTTTCCTCAACGAGGCTGTATTTCCAGCGGCAGGGGTGCGAGCACCGGCCGAGATTTGCATCGCGGCTTGTGAGATAATTCGAAAGCAGGCAGCGCCCCGAATACGATATGCACATCGCGCCGTGGACAAACGCTTCAAGCTCAAGCTCCGGCGGCGTGTTCCTGCGTATTTCCGCGATTTCCTTAAACGACATTTCGCGGGCGAGCACAACGCGCTTTGCGCCCATGCGGTGCCAGAACAATGCCGAACGGTAATTGGTGTTGTTTGCCTGTGTGCTTATGTGGACGGGAAGCTCCGGGGCAAGCGTGCGCGTTATGTCAAAAATGCCGGGGTCGGCGACAAGCACGGCGTCGAAGCCCATCGGGCGCATTTTTGCTATAAATTTTTCGTATTCGTCAATATCGCTGTTATGCGGTATGATGTTTGCCGTGAGGTAAACCTTTTTGCCGCGCTCATGCGCAAAGCGGAGGCCCTCGGCGATTTCATCGTCCGTGAAGTTTTCCGACGCCGTTCGGAGGCTGAACGCTTCGCCGCCTATATATACGGCGTCGGCGCCGTATTCTATGACGGTTTTGAGCTTTTCAAGACTGCCCCCCGGCGCAAGCAGCTCCGGTTTTTTCATAATTATGGCTGTTAGCTCCTTTCGCAAAACTATTCTCTCGGTAATTTCTTTATGTTATTTTTTGACCGACAGCGCAACGCCGTCGCCCAGCGGCAGCAGCGACGTTTCAAGATCGCCGCGCGCCATGAGCTCGTCTATAAACCGCCTGAGCCGCTTTACTATTGTGATTTTGCGGCGGACAACGTGGTTGTCGTCGGGTATCATGCCCTTGTAGAACACGTTGTCGGCAATCAGCACGCCGCCGGTTCTCAAAAGCCGTATGCAGTCGTCAAGCATATAGATATAGTGCGCCTTTGGGCCGTCAAGGAAGATCAGGTCAAACGCGCCGTCCGTATCGATATACGAAAGGTATTCCTTCGCGTCGGCTTCAACGACTTCTATTTTGCTTTCACAGCCGGCGCGCTTTATGTTTTCGCGCGCCGTTTCTGCCATATCATGATTATATTCGAGCGTTGTTATTTTGCCGCCGCCGCCGAGATTTTTTGCCATAACGAGCGACGAATAGCCTATGGCGCAGCCGATCTCGAGAATACGGCGCGGGCGTATAAGCCGCGTTATCACAGACAAAAACCGCGCAGTTTCAGGCTCCGCGATCGGAACGCTGTTACGGGCGGCGAATTTCTCCAGCTCACGGAGAAATTCGCTGTCCTGCACGGTTTTTGCTCTTAAATATTCCGTTATATAAGGCGGGACAATCGCGTCCTTATCATATTCTATCATTAAAATATCAAGCCTCTTTTACTGCGGGATTTTGTCGTCCTGGTTTTTTATAACGTCGGAATCGACCGTTATCGCCATATCGGCAGCGTTTACAAGCCCGATGAACTCATCGTAGGTTGACGCGAATATCGGTTCTCCGGCGGCCGTCAGCGCAAAGTAGTACGCCGTTTCCGCGCTGTAATCGAGCACCGCTTCTATGGCTTCGATGCTTGGGCTGCCTATGGGCCCTATCGGAAGCCCCTCGTAAACGTAGGTGTTGTACGGCGAATCCGTTTTTGTGTCGGCTATCGCAAGCACGGGCTTGCGCTCTCCGAGCACATACTGCACCGAAGCGTTTGAATCGAAATACATATTGGTGTTGCGCTTGTTGTGGTAAACGCCGGCAACTCTTTTGAGGTCGCAGTTTTCGTTTGTTTCGCGCTCGAGTATCGATGCCATCGTAACAACCTCGTCCACCGTCATGTTGAGCTCCGCCGCCCTGTTGTAATATTCGGGCTTAAACTGGGCGTCGAACGTCTGGAGCATTAAATCGACTATATCGTGCGCGCTCATGCCGTGCGGTATCTCGTACGTTGCGGGGTAGAGATAGCCCTCGAGCATGCTGTCGCGCGACGGCAGCCCCTGAAGGAAGGCATAATCGTAGTCGGTAACGTGGTAAACGGCATCGTAAAATTCGTCCCACGTTGTAAGCCCGAGCTCACAGAGCTTTATCGCAATTTCGCGAACCTCGCAGCCGGGCGGGATTATGACCTTTGTTGTGTTCCTCGACGGCGTTATGAGCATATCGAGTATCTGCGAATACGTCATGCCGTTTTCTATGTTTGCCGAGCCGGGCTGAAAATGGCCGCTGTAGCCGCCGGCAAGCGCCTGAAGGCGGAACATGAGCGGGTATTTTATTATGCCCTCGTCCTTCAGCATGGACGCAACGTCAGCCGTTGACTGACCCTCGGATATTTCAACGTATTTTATGTCCTCGTCAAGCTTTACGCCGAGGCTGTCCGTAAGCGATATGCCTACAGCGGCAAGAAACGCCGCAAGCAGGACTATAACAACGATAAGAATTATTTTCCCCTTTTTGGAATGGCTCTCCTCTATTTTTACAGCCATAGCTTTACCTCCGAAATCAGATTTTATATTTTGTACGCGGGACGGCGGCAGATCAATCCTTGCTCCACAGCATTGTATACTGTATCTCCCCGTTTATCGGGTCGCGCAGCGCGCCGTCTATAAGAAACCCGTGATACGTCGCAAAATTGAGCGTATTTTTATTTTTCATGTATATATTCATCCTGAGTATCGTGTAAATATCCTTGACGTAATTCATAAGCGCCGTGCCGATGCCGCGGTTTTCGTGTTTGGGATCGACAAACACGCCGCGGACGGAATTTGTGCTGTCAACGCATATGAAGCCTATTATTTGTCCGTTGTCGTCTGTATACACAAAGTTATCCTTTTCGTTTAAATACGTTTCCTTTGCAATATCGTAATGCTTCTGCCAAAAATCGTTTTCTATAAACGAGTTGCCGTGAGTGAACGATCTCATCCACAAATCGAGAAGCTCGTAGGATTCCGATTTTTCCAAGCGCCTTATACTCATCTATACGCCATCTTTCCTGTATTTTTATTTATTCGGTTACCCAAATCCTCGAATAGAGCGGGATATTGTCAACGAGCCAGTTTATATCCTGCGGGTGCAGGCGGACGCAGCCGTGGGAAATCTGCACGCCGACGCGCCCGTCGTATTCGCCGCCGCCGTAGTAGAGCAGCGTTGAATGGAGCGCGTAGCCGTTATAGAAGCGCATTATGGGGCCGACGTAATACGTATCGTAATTCCATGCGCTTTCGCGGCTTATGTAATCGAACTGCCCCGTTATCGTCGGCGTCCCCGGCGCGCCTATGGCGCACGGGAATTCGCCTATCGGCTCCCATTTGTACTGCTGGCCCTTGTATGCCCTTACTTTATATTCCGACTTTGAAACCCAAACAAGATAATTCGTTTTTGAGCCTATGCCCATGCGGTTTACGTAGAACGAATCGTAATAATCGTCCACAACCTGTGATTCTCCGAGTATAACGTCAAAGTGGTCTATAAAATCGAGGACCTCTATTCCCGTTTCGAACGCCTCCGCAAGGCTGCGCACGGGAACGAACACGTATCCGCCTATCGAACGCGTTGTGCCGTTCATCATTTCGTCCGTGCCGAAATAATTCGTTATCGGCGAATTGATATTATACGCAACCGCTTTATTGCCTATGCTTACGGCAACGCTGTTGTAGCGGCCGTCGTAGCGCACGTTAAGCCCGAGGCTTTCCGCAACCTGGCGGACGGGAACGTACGTTACGCCGTCTATAAGGCGGGCTTTCGGCGAAAGGTCCATCATGCCGTATTCGTTGTATACGACAACGTCGCGCGTAAACAGCGGGTCGCCCGTCATAAGGAAGTCGTTGCCCGTAACGTGGCTGCCGTTTTCGTCGTAATAGCCGTAGGTGTCTATGTAAAATACGCTGCCGGGAGGGTATTGCGTGTCGTAATACTGGAGCCAGTTAAGGCCGCTCACGAGCTTTACCTTAAACGTCTGGCCGAGCACGTATTCGGGCGTGTCAAAGTGAAGGACTATCCTTTCCGTTATGCCGCCCACCCATTCGCTTGCCGAGGCCAAAAGCACGTCCTCCGGCGAATAAAGCTCAACAACGGCAAACGAATCGACAACGAGCGGGTGCTCCTCCATATCGATAACAAGGTCAACGGAGCTTGCTATATTGTTTGGGTCCGTGCCCTCCGAGGGCGCCGTTATGCCGGGAACGTCGCCCGTTGTGAATACCGGCTCATCGCCCGAGGCGTCGGCTACGGCATGCCCGCCATCGGGAGCGCCGGACGCATCGGCGGTGAGCGTTTCGTCCGCCGCATCGGTCATTGCTTTTTCCGCGGCTTCGGCCGATTCCGTTTCGCCGGGCACGGGCTCTGCCGTATTTTCGGGCTCTTCCGCCTCCGGCCTGTTTGCGGCGGCGGGGCTTACCGGATACGCAATCATGCTGCCGTCCTCCGATTCCGTGAGCAAAGGCTCGTTCGTCTGCTCAAGCTGTTCCGGCGTTTTTGCTTCCGCGAGGGCCGCGGGAGCTGCAAACGCGCATACTCCGAATGTCATAAGCGCTGCCGCAATAAGCGCTGTCAGTTGTTTTTTCATGGTGTTTTTCCTTTCTCCCGTAATGGTTTTGTTGTCATAACATGTAACCGCCGTGCGTTTTCCGTGCCGCGGCGTTTTTTATATAATACCATTATACCATTTAACCGGAGAATAATCAAGAAAAATAAAGCGAAACTCCAATATTTTTTTGCGGGTAAACTTTCCGTGAACAAAATGTAAATTCGGCGGCGCGCCCGTTGACACCCGTATTTTGAATTGCTAAAATAAAATTACCTGAAAATTCAATATATTGCGGGAGGATTTTGGGCTATGGACAGCGAAAACGAGGGAAGGACGGTATTTTCCGACATTCCCGAACCTGAGAACGAAAGCGAAGACGCGGCGGCAGAGAACGTGCCGGAGGGAGGCGCGCCGCCCGACGGAGAGGCAGAGGACAAAAGGAACGTTATAACAAAAATATTCCGCAGGAAAAGAAAAAGCAGAGGAGAAGATGACGGCGAAGAAAACGACGGCGGCGATATAATAAAAAAGCCGAAAAAGAAGAAGCTTATAATAATTATTATAATCCTGCTTGCGGCGGGCGCGGCGGCATTTATGTTTTTCAAGGGAGGAAGGAACAAGGACGCCATGCCGCAGTCGGTGCCGGTAACGGTGGAACGGCGCGATATTAAAAATACCGTTTCGGGCTCGTCGGTCATAGAGCCGAAGGATTCCTACAACGTTACGGCAATGGTAACGGGAGAGATAACGGCCGATACGTTCAGCGAGGGCGATACCGTAAAAAAGAACGATATTCTTTATCAGATAGATTCGGAAACGGTTCAGCAGTCGGTGCAGACGGCGGAAAATTCTCTCGAAAAGGCGAAAAATTCGCTGCTCCAGGCGGAGCAGTCGTATAAGGACGCCGTAAAAACAAAGGGCGACAACGCCTTAAACAACGCCGGAAGCATAGAAACGGCAAGACATTCGCTCGAAAAAGCGCAGCTTACATATAACGATTCGCTCGAAAGCTATAACGATTTAAGCGTTACAAGCTCCGTGTCCGGAACGGTGAGCGAGGTTATGGTGCACGAGGGCGACGAAATACAGGCCGGCGCTTCGATCGCAAAGGTTTATTCCGATAAATATCTGAAGCTGCGGCTGCCGTTTAACAAAAACGACGCGGAAAGCATAAGCGTCGGCGACGGCGCAACCGTAACGATAGCCGGTACGGGCGACGAGGTCTGGGGCTCGGTAACGGAGGTTTCGAACGCGGACGTTGCAACGGACAGCCATGCCGTTGTGCGCTACGTGACTCTCGAGCTTGAGAACCCCGGGGCGCTCACGGTAAACGACAAGGCGACGGCCGTTATTAACGGCACGGCGTCAAACGACGTGGGAACGTTTGAATACATAACCGATACAACAATAACGGCGAAGGCGGCGGGCACCGTTGAGGAGCTCGGCATTGCGGCAAACAGCAGCGTGTATGCGGGGCAGGTTGTTGCGGTGCTTTCGTCGGATACGATAGACGATACGATAACGACGGCGCTGAACGCCGTTGAGGATGCGGAAATATCGCTCGATAAAACGATACGCTCCTCCGACGGCTCGTCCGACGAAACGAGCGTTTTAAACGCGCAGATTTCATTAAGCAACGCGAAAATATCTCTTGAGGACGCGCAGATATCGCTCGACAAGGCGAAGAAGGACCTTGAGGATTACACGATAAAGGCGCCGATAGACGGCACGGTCGTAACAAAAAACAAAAAAGCGGGCGACAAGCTCGAGAGCGGCTCCGCAGCCGCGTCGTCGTCATCGGGCAGCACGTCGGCGATGGCGGTCATATACGACCTTTCAAGCGTAAAATTCCAGCTTGATATTGACGAAACCGAAGTCCGCGAGATAAGCGTAGGGCAGGAGGTTACGGTAACGGCCGACGCGCTCGAGGGGCAGACGTTTACCGGAAAGGTGACAAAGGTCGGCGTTGACGGCACGTCGTCAAACGGCGTTACAACATATCCCGTGGACGTTGAAATAACGGAATACGGCGATCTTCTGCCCGGCATGAATATTACTGCCGAAATAGTGACGGCCGAGGCGGAAAACGTGCTTGCCGTGCCGGTGAGCAGCGTTCAGCGCGGCGACGTGGTTTACGTCAAGGGCGAAAAGACAGACGAAAACGACACCGCACCCGAGGGCTATATGTCCGTGGAGGTCGAAACGGGAATAAACGACGAGGATTATATAGAAATAAAATCGGGGCTTACGGAAGGCCAGGAGCTCATGGGAATGGAAATATCCGAGGGTATGAGCCTTGAGGATATGATGAACGGCGGTATGCCCGGAATGGGCGGAGGAATGCCCGGCGGCGGCATGGGCGGCGGTCCTCCGTCGGGCGGCGGCGGAATGTCCGGCGGGCCCCCGTCCGGAGGCGGCGCCCCGGGCGGCATGAGATAAGGGGGCGGAGCCGATATGCCTCATTTAATAGAAATGAAGGATATATATAAAATATATCATATGGGCGATACGGAAATACACGCCCTTGACGGTATTTCGCTTACGATAGACAAGGGCGAGTTTGTTGCGATAGTGGGCCAGTCGGGAAGCGGAAAATCAACGTGCATGAACATAATAGGCTGCCTTGACGTGCCCACAAGGGGCGTGTACAAATTAAACGGCAGGGACATAAGCAGGTATTCGGACGATGAGCTTGCGATGGTCAGAAACAAAATGCTCGGCTTTATATTCCAGCAGTATAACCTTCTGCCGAAGCTCTCCGTTGAGGAGAACGTTGCGCTGCCGCTGCTTTACGGCGGTTACAGCGACAGGGAGCAGAAAAAGCGCGCCCATGCGGCGCTTAAAAAGGTCGGGCTTGAAACAAAGGCGAAAAACCTGCCGACGCAGCTCTCCGGCGGCCAGCAGCAGAGGGTTTCCATTGCGCGCGCGCTTGCCGGCGACCCGTCCGTCATACTTGCCGACGAACCCACCGGCGCGCTAGACTCAAGAACCGGCCGGGAGGTTATGACGTTTTTAAGGAACCTGAACAAAGAGGGCAACACAATAGTGCTCATAACGCACGATAACTCCATTGCGGCGCAGGCAAAGCGGATCGTCCGCATAACGGACGGGCGCATCGTTTACGACGGCCCGACCTCCGGCGACAAGATAGTTGCCATGCAGGAGCGCGCCGGAGAGGAGGAGGCGTAAATGGGTCTCGGTAAAAGCTTTAAGATGGCTCTCGAGAGCATCGTAAGCTCCAAGATGCGTTCGTTTCTTACGATGCTCGGAATAATAATAGGTATAATGGCCGTTATTGTGCTTGTGAGCCTTATGAACGGGCTGACCGGCGAGGTTACGGACACGTTCCAGGAGCTGGGCACAACGAGCATAAACGTTATGGTCATGGACAGGACGGCGACGAGGGAATTAAAGGACGATGAAGCGTTTGAATTTGTGAAGGAAAACAGCGAATATATTTCAAACGTTTCGCCGACTGTCAGCGTAAGCGCGGAGCTTAAGGCAAGCGGCTATGACGATACGATAACGGCGTCGTCCGCCACGGGCGTTGCCGAAACGTATGCCGACATGAAGCAGCTCACCGTAACGGACGGGCGGTTTCTGCAGTATATAGACGTTGACCGCGAGCAGCGCGTGTGCGTTATAGGCACGTACGAGGCAAACGAGCTTTTCGGCGGCGACGCCGTGGGCGAGCAGCTTAAAATAAACGGACTGCTCTTTAAGGTTGTCGGCGTGCTTGAGGAAACGGAGGATTCAACGTCCGGCTCGGGCGACGACGTTGTGTATATACCGTACACGACGGCCGCAAAGATGAACGGTACGGGCACAATAAGCAGCTATCTTTTTACGGCCGTGGACGAGGACAGCGTACCGACGGCGTCGTCGCTGCTTGAGGATTTGCTTTTGAGAAAAATAGGCGACGAGGATTATTACACAGTTACCGATATGCTTTCGATGATAGACAGCATGACGGAAATGATGGACATAATGGAAAAAATACTCGTTGCGATAGCGGGAATATCACTGCTTGTGGGCGGTATCGGGATAATGAACATAATGCTTGTGTCTGTCACGGAGCGCACGCGCGAAATAGGCATACGAAAGTCGCTCGGTGCGCGGCAGGTGCATATAATGTCGCAGTTTGTTATAGAAGCCGGCGTTATAAGCTGCATAGGCGGCGCGATAGGCATAATTTTGGGTATTGCGTTTTCGTATGCCGGCGGAAAGCTGCTCGGCATAAACGCCGTGCCGTCCGCCGGGGCGATAATAATATCGTTTACGATTTCGGCGGGTATAGGCGTGGCGTTCGGGTTTTTCCCGGCGCGCAAGGCGGCGCGGCTCAACCCGATAGACGCACTGAGATACGATTAAAATTCCGGAAAGGACGAAGGTCATGAAAAATAAAATAATCTCTGTGATTGCGGCGGCGGCGGTAACGCTTTCCGCGGCCGCCGCTCCGTTCGCCGCCGCCGGGGAGAGCGAGGAAAGCCTCCTCCCGCTCCTTGACAGCTTAAAAATCATGCAGGGCGACGGCAGCGGCAATTACCGCCTGGACGACAACGTTTCGCGCGCAGAATTTGCGAAGGTCGCCGTTGCGTCGTCGTCGGCAAAGGACACCGTTGCGGCGGGAATGAGCATTTCGCCGTTCAGCGACGTTAAATACACCGACTGGTTTGCGCCGTACGTGCAGGCGGCCGTAAGCGCGGGGCTGTGCCAGGGCTATATAGACGGCTCGTTCCGTCCGTACAATACGGTAACGTATGAAGAAGCGATAACGATGCTCTTAAAAGCGCTCGGCTACACGGACGAGGACTTCGGCGTTTCGTGGCCCTACGGGCAGGTGGGCATGGCGGACAGCCTTGAAATAACAAAGGACGTAAATTCGTCCGTCGGCAGCCCGCTCACAAGGCGTCAGGTTGCGCGGCTTGTGTATAATACGCTGAACACAAAAATGAAGGACGGCCAAAGCGACCTTATATCGATATTTGACTGCACAATAACCGAAGGCGCGACGATTATAGCGTCGCACAGCGAGGATTCGTCGCTCGGCACGGATAAAGTTTACACAACGGCCGGCATACTTGAAACGGACGGCAATTTCGATTCCGACTGGATAGGGCGCATGGGCGATCTGATCGTCAGGAACGGGGACGATCTTGCCGCGTTCACTCCGCGCGACCAGACGGTTGAAACGCACACCGTAACAAATATAATCGGCAAGGACCTTGTGCTTGACGGTCAGATATACGATATAAACGAAAACACAACGGCTTATTACAAGTCGCAGTCGCTCACATACGACACCGTTGCGTCAAAGGCAAATAAGGGCGATACGGTGAGGATAGTCAAAAACACAAACGGCTCGGTTGACTGCGTTGTGCTCGTTGCGGCGGGCTCAAACATAGCCGGCGTTGACAGCCTTGAAAGGTACGTTGTTTATTCGCTGCTTCAAAACGCCGTCGTATGCTATAAAGACGGCGCGTTTACGCAGATAAACGTCAAGGATACGACAACGTGCTACCGCGATACGACGCAGACCACCTACGGCGCAGTCAAATCCGAAATGGAAATGGGCGATATTTTATACGTTAAAATGAACGGCGGCAGCGTCGATTACGTAAGCTACGAAAAGGGCACGATGGAAGGCCCCGTTAAGGTTACGTCGTCAGACTGGCAGTCGCGCTTTGACACAAATTCATCGACGCAGATAATGCGCGACGGAAACCGTGTTTCGGCAGGCGATATTTTAACGAACGATATTGTTTACTACAGCAGCGACCTCAATATGATACTTGCCTACAGCGATAAGGTAACGGGCGTTTACGAGTCGGCGTCGCCTTCGCGCGACGCGCCCACAAGCGTTACGATATCCGGCAGGGAATACACGATAGAAAGCGTTGAGGCGTTTAACGACCTGTCGTCGAGCGGAAGCTTTAAGATAGGCGATACCATAACGGTGCTGCTCGGCAGAAACGGCGAGATCGCGGGAGTTGTTACGGCGGACGAGGGCGGCACGTCAAGCGTCGTGTTTGTCACGGGCTGCGGCACAAAGACGTTTACCGATACGTCCGGCAGCGAATACACGGGGAATTATATAACCGTTGTTCACACGGACGGCACGGAGGGCGAATATGAAACCTCAAACAGCGGCGAATATTACGTCGGCAGCGTTTGCCGCATAGAGTTTGACGGCGGCAAGGCGCTTGTGCAGAGCCTGAATTCCTCGGGCGGCGTTTCGGGCACGGCGTCGGCGGACAATATGCGCATAGGCTCAACGCCCGTTTCCGGCAGCGTGAAGATACTGGATACGGTGCAGTCGAACGCAGCGTTTGATTCGGCAATGTCAAAGAGGATATATATGCAGCGTATCGACGGGCTGACCATAAATTCGTCGGACGTGCTCTACTGCGCAAAAAATTCGTCGGGCGAAATAACGGAGCTTATTCTGAACAACGTCACCGGCGATGCGTATGAATACGGCATAGTGACAAAAAAGGTTTCCGGCAACAGCGAGCTCGGCACGGGAGACACCGTGACGCTCGATATAAAGGGCTCAAGCTATGTGCTGTCCGGCTCAATCAGAAACGGCATCGGCTCGCGCACGCCGGTTAAGGTTATGACCGACGGCAGCGGCGTGACGTCGATAGATAAGCTGTACAGCTATTCCGGCTCGGTCTCGAAGCTTACGTATACGTATGCGCGTATAAACAGCGCCGATTATCTGCTCAGCGACAGCGTTGAGGTTTATCTTATAAACAAGTCGAACGAGGTGCGGCGCATGACGCTCAGCGACGCCATAGACGGCGATTACCGCCTTACGGCGTATTACGATAAGCAGCAGTCGCAGGGCGGCAGGATAAGGATTATAACGGCACAGGAATAATTGCTGTTTACCGGGGGGCTTCGCCGCCCCCCGGACCCCCTGCGGCAATTTAAAAAAGGGCAGCCCGCCCCCCGGACCCCCTGCGGACTCCGGCGTTTTTTTGAGAAAAAATTTAAATTATATTTTAAATTATATCTTGAAACGCGGCGGATAATATGTTATAATGTAATTACAAATTAAAAGAGAAAGAGGGTAATTCCGATGAGAATAGCATTGATCAACGAAAACAGCCAGGCGGCAAAAAACGCTCTTATTGAAGAAACGTTAAGAAAGGTTGTTGAACCGCTCGGCCACACGGTTGATAACTACGGTATGTATACGGCAGAGGACGAAGCGCAGCTTACCTACGTTCAGATAGGCATCCTTGCTTCAATCCTCCTTAATTCGGGCGCGGCAGATCTCGTTATAACGGGCTGCGGCACGGGCGAGGGCGCATGCCTTGCGTGCAACGCGTTCCCCGGCGTTCTCTGCGGTCACGTTGTTGACCCCACAGACGCTTATCAGTTCACACAGGTAAACAACGGCAACTGCATAGCTCTTCCGTTTGCCAAGGGCTGGGGCTGGGGCGCAGAGCTCAACCTTCAGTATGTGTTCGAAAAGCTGTTTGTTGAAGAATGGGGCGGCGGTTATCCCAAGGAAAGAGCCGTTCCCGAGCAGAGAAACGCAAAGATACTGAACGAGGTTAAGAAGGTTACTCACAGAGACCTGCTCGATATTCTTCCCAAGCTTGATCAGGAGCTTGTTAAGGGCGCCGTTGCGGGCAAGAACTTTAAGGAGCTGTTCTTTGCAAACTGCAAGTGCGATAAGATTGCGGAATATGTTAAAACCATTGCATAATTAAAAAAGCATTGCAATTGTTTTTTCGTGTTTTTTCATTTTTTCAGACTTCTATATTTTATATATTAAAAAACGACCGGTCCGCCGGTCGTTTTTTTTATCAGCCGTATTCACACTCGTATTCACATTGAAAGCAAAGCCCCGAGAACGCCGGACGCTGCAATAAAAATTATCGGGTGCAGCTTGAACCTGCGCACGCACACAAGCACTGCGGCAAAAAGTATGACCGCCTTAAAATCAACAAGTGCCCAAATTTGGCTAAGCCACTGCAAAAGCCCCGTAAATTCGGGCACGGCGCCGTTGAGCAGACCCTGCTGCACAAGCAAAAGCGCGGACGACGCGATCATCCCGGCAACAACGGGGCGGACGCCGTAGAACGCGTTTTCAACGAGCGGGTTTTCCTTGAATTTCCTGTATGCCTTTGATATGAGCGTTATTGTCACAAGCGCGGGGACGACTATTCCCATAGTCGCCGTAAAGCCGCCGGCGATGCCGCCCAAAAGCCCGTATATGTGCCCCGCCTGGAAGCCGGCGTACGTTGCCATGTTTATGCCCACGGGCCCCGGCGTAGATTCGGCTATCGCTATCATGCGCCCGAGCATGCTTATATCGAACCAGTCGTATTTGCCGGCAATATCCTGCAGAAACGGTATCGTAGCAAGCCCGCCGCCGACCGAGAAAAGGCCTATTTTAAAAAATTCGAGAAAAAGCGTAAGAAAAATCATTTTTTGATCCCCCGCTTTCTGCCCTTTAATATAAGCCCCATCGCCGCGCCGCCGAGCACGATCAAAACGGGCGAAACGTCAAAGAACACCGACAGTATAAACGAAGCCGCGGCAAGCGCTATGCAGATCTTATCGACGATCGATTTTTTTGAAATTGTGATTACCGCGTCAACTATAAGCGCCGCAACGGCAGCGTTTATGCCGCCGAATATGTGCGTTACGATTTCGTATTCGAGAAAGTTTTTTATAAACGCCGCTATGATCAGGATTATTATAAGCGACGGGAGCACAACGCCGAACGTTGCAACGATGCCACCCAATATCCCGCGGTGCTTAACGCCTATGAACGTTGCCGTGTTTACGGCTATAACGCCGGGCGTGCACTGCGCTATGGCATAGTAATCGAGCAGCTCCTCTTCGGCTGCCCAATTGTGGTTATCGACTATTTCGCGCTGAAGGATCGAGAGCATGGCGTAGCCGCCGCCGAAGGTGAAAGCGCCTATTTTAAAAAACGTGGCGAAAAGTTCCCAGAGCATAGCTTACAACTCCTTGCTTTTTTGTTTTTGAGGGCCGTTCTCCCGCCGGTTATTTCAGATTTAAGGTGCCGAGGCTCTTTGCCTTGAGATACGCGTTTATGAAGCCGTTCAGGTCGCCGTCCATAACGGCGCCGATATTGCCCATTTCGTAATTTGTGCGCAGGTCCTTGACCATCGTATACGGCTGGAAAACGTAGGAGCGTATCTGGCTGCCCCAGCCGTTATCCTTCTGCTCGCCCTTTATTTCCGATATTTTTTCCTTCTGCTGCTCCTGCGCAAGCTCAACAAGCTTTGCAACGAGCATCTTCATCGCGTAATCCTTGTTCTGGTGCTGCGAACGCTGCGTCTGGCACGACGTTACAACGCCCGTCGGGATATGCGTAAGACGAACGGCGGAATCCGTTTTGTTTATGTGCTGGCCGCCGGCGCCGCTTGCCCTGAAGGTATCCATTTTTATATCCTCGGGACGGAGGTCGATTTCAACGTTGTCGTCAAGCTCCGGCATTACCTCTATCGACGCAAACGACGTCATGCGCTTGCCCTGCGAATTGAACGGCGATATGCGGACAAGGCGGTGTATGCCCTTTTCGGCCTTTAAATAGCCGTATGCGTTTTCGCCCGTGACCTCGATTGTGCAGCTCTTTATCCCGGCCTCGTCGCCGTCGAGCGAATCGAGCACCGTTACGGAATAGCCGTTTTTCTGCGCCCACATCTGGTACATCCTTATAAGCATCTGGCACCAGTCCTGAGCCTCGGTGCCGCCCGCGCCGGCATGGAACGTCATTATCGCGTTGTTTTTGTCGTACGGGCCGTTAAGGAGCGTTTCGAGCGTCATTTTTTCGATGTCGGCGTTTAATTTGTCAACGGCGCCTTTAACGTCGTCAACAAGGCTTGCGTCGCCGTCCTCCTCTGCAAGGTCTATCATCATGAGCGTGTCCTCGCGGAGCGTCCGGAGCGCGTTGAAGCGTTCCGCCTTATCCTTTAAATGCTTTATTTTCTGAAGCACCTTCTGGGAGTTTTCCATATCGTCCCAGAAGCCCGGCTCTGCCGTCTGCGCCTCCAATTCCTCTGTTTCCTTTACCGCATTTGCGATGTCAAAGTGAATCCCTCAAATCGTTAATGCTTTTTTCCAGACCGTTAAGCGTCTGACGGTACTCATCGTACTCCAACATTTTGATCACATCCTTAAAAAATTATTCTGCGGCAAACCGCCGCAGAATAATTGTATCACAATACGCTTTCTTTTTCAAGTGTTTTTTTTGGCGCCCTCAAGACGCATTATAAAATCGTAAAGGCGCTCCGTTGCGTCGGGCTTGCCTATATGCGAAACGCTCTCGCGCATGAGATCGACGCGCCACTTTTCGGTGAGCAGCTGCCAGAGCGCGTCGGAGATCGTATATTCGCTGTTTACGGCAACTGCCGCGCCGTTGTTTACGAGGAACGCGAGGTTTTTGTCCTCCTGCCCCGGTATCGGGTTCATCGCAATCATCGGCAGCCCCTTTGCAAACGCTTCGGACGCCGTAAGCCCGCCGGGCTTTGAAATTATAATATCGGAGGCGTCCATCATAACGTCAACGTTTTTAACAAAGCCGAAGCCGTGCACGTTCTTTTGCCAGCTGTGCGAATTTACAAACGAAAGCAGCTTGTTGTTTGAGCCGCATACGACAATCACCTGAAAATCGGCGTCGAAGCTGTCGATTTCAAGAAGCGCGTCGGAAATATTGCCGTAGCCCATAGAGCCCATCATAACGAGCAGCGTCGTTTTGTTTTCGTCAAGCCCGAGCAGCCTGCGCGCTTCGGATTTATCCGTTTTTTCGGAGAACTCGCGCCGTATCGGTATGCCGAACGGCAGGAGCTTTTCGGAGGGTATCCCCTTTTTGTTCATGCGGTGAGAAAGCAGGCTGTCGGGTATGATATAATAATCGAGACGCGTGCTCTCCCAGAACGGATGAACGGTGAAGTCGGTGACGATGCCTATAAGCGGGCATTTCACAACGCCCTTTTCGCGCAGTATGCTCATAACAACGCCGGCATAGCTGTGCGTGCCGATTATAATGTCCGGCTCAAAGTCGGAAACGCAGCCTATGAGCTTTTTTGTTATCTTGTTTGACACGAGCGACGTAACCGAAAGCCGCTCATACGGTTCGTCCTTGCGGCTCAATTTGTCATATACCTTGCCGTATGCGGCGGGGAGGTATTTTGTGGAAAGCAGGTAGCCGTCCTGTATGAAATTGCCGAGGCTGCCGCTTATGTATTCAAAAATATCGAGCATATAGCAGTTGTGGCCGCGCTTTTCGAAGCAGTCGATTATTGCCGCGGCCGTCGAATGATGGCCGAAGCCCGCCTTTATGGACATGAGCAGTATGTTCATGATTTTTTCTCTCTCTTTCTTCCCTTTCCCCCGGCCTTTAAATGCCGAACAGCCGTTTTCCGTTTTCGAACGTTATAGCTTCAACCGTTTTGTACGGCACGTTTTTTATGCGCGCAAGCTCCGCCGCAACAAAGTGCATATAGCGCGAATCGTTTCGCCGTCCGCGCTGCGGCTCGGGAGCAAGGTACGGGGAGTCGGTTTCGGTGACTGCCCTGTCAAGAGGGACGTAGGCGGCAACCTCGCGCGGACGCACCGATTTTTTGAACGTGAGCGATCCGCCGAACGCTATATACATTCCCCAGTCGAGAATTTCGCGCGCCGTTTCCGCGCTTCCCGCGTAGCAGTGGAACACGCCGCCGCAGTCGCGCACATTGCAGGCGCGCAGAATATCCATTGTGTCCTTGTGGGCGTCGCGGTCGTGGATTATTACGGGCAGATGAAGCTCCTTTGCAAGCTCGACCTGCTCGGCAAAGCGCTGCTTTTGGATTTCCCTGTCGGAAAAATCGTAAAAATAGTCAAGCCCTATTTCGCCTATCGCCTTTATTTTGCCGTGAGCTGCGGCGGCTTTTATTTTATCGAAATCATTGGCCGTCATTTTTTCCGCCTCGTGCGGATGGACGCCCGCCGCGCCGTAAACGAAGCTGTATTTTTCGCAGAGGGCGATTATATCGGGTATTTCGGACGTATCCGAGCAGGCGTTCATTATAAGGCCTATGCCGTTTTGCTCCATCGAGGAGAGGACGGCGCCGCGGTCGCCGTCAAATTTTTTGTCGTTGTAATGCGCGTGCGTATCAAACAGCATATGTACCACTCTCCGTTACAATCATATCCATCGGCACGTCGTGCTTATCAAAGGGGACGGCGTCAATGAGCTGGAACTCGTAGCATACGCCTATTTTAAGGCCCTTGTAGTTTTCGAGGAACCTGTCGTAGCAGCCCTTGCCGAAGCCCATGCGCATGCCGCCTTCGTCAAACGCAAGACCGGGAACAAGCACCGCGTCTATTTCCGAGAGCGGTACCTCGCTTACGTTTATCGGCTCGCGTATGCCGTATGCGCCGCGCTTTATGTCGCTTAAGGACGTTATTTCCGACGGCGTGATAACGGACGTTTCCTTTTCCGTTACCGGCACGGCAACGCCGATGCCTTCGGATATAAGCACCCGCATAAGCGAATCGACGTTTACCTCGTTAAAAAGCGCACAGTATGCCATAACAAATTTTTTGCCGCGGAGCACCGAGGACAGGCGGTTGCATATAACGGCGCTTTTAAGCGTCACCTCATCGGGGCTCAGAGCTGCGCGTTCGGCCTTCATGCGGGCGCGCAGCCCGTTTTTTTGATTTTCCGTATTCTCCATTGTGACGGTCACAACTCCTTTGCGTTTTTTTAGATCGTTACAAATTCGATGCTGTTCGAATGTATAACGGCGTAGGACGAGCCGCTTATAAGCTTAAGCTCGAGAATATCCATCGTTGCGGTGTATTCGTTTACGCGGTCGCTGCCGGCGCGGCGGAGCATTACGCTTCTGCCGCTGCTGTATAATATATAATTTCCGTTTATATCTGTTTTGTCGGGCTGGGCGGACGTTATGATCTCATGCTCGAGAACGCCCTTTCTGCCGTATACCTGAAGCGCGGGAGTGCCGGCGCTGTCAACGCTTATCAGCTTGTTGCCCTCACCGTCGCCGCTTACGCCCGTTATGTCTATAATATCAAAGCGCCTGTCGTTTATCACCCTGCCCGTTGACGTCATGCAGACAAGGCTGTTGTCGCCGAAGCCCGTTACCGTGTCGCCCGTATAGTCAACGCGGAAGATGAGCGTATCCTCAAACGCCATTTCGCTGCTTTCGGCGTTGTTTATGTCAAACACGCGTATTATGGAATACACCTGCCTGTCGGCGTTTACAAGCGCGGCGGCAACGCGGCGCGAGGCCGAGGAAATGTCGGCGTCGGCAACGGTGTTTTGCCCGGACGACCATGAAAATATCTCCTGCCCGCTTTTGTTGTAGACGGCAACGCCGCCCTTGTAGTTTTCCCTGTCGCCGGTTATTACGGTGTCGCCGCCCGAGGAAACGCTTACGCTTCTTATTTTGTCGGACGTGTCCGTTTCGTAAAGCAGCTCGCTGCCGTCAAAGAGGCAGAGCCTTGTTCCGCCCTCGGAGCCTATCGCTATATATTTTCCGTCAACGCTCAGGAGCGGGTCAACAACGGACGTGGCGGTTTCCCATTCGGTTTCGCCCTTTGAATTTATAAAGCAGATGTAGTTTGTGCGCGCGCAGACGAGCCCGCCGCCGTATTTTTCAAATTCAGCGTCGGCGGCGCCGTCGAACGATACGGTGGTCACGTTTTCGGCCGTGCGCTCAACTGTCCTGATCTCGGCGCCGCCCGGCTCTATGTAGCCCTGCTCGCCGGTATCGTTGTGCGTTGCGCCTATATCGACCTGACGGTCCGTTTCGGGGAAGAGCCGCTTGTAATTTATCATGAAGTTATCCTTGTATGCGCCTATCGCGCCGGTGTCCGTAAAGATGAAAATGAGAACAAGCAATGCCGCAAGCGATACGCAGAGCGCGATAACGCCCGTTTTTACGATAAACGCGCGCTTTTTTTGCTTTTCCTCCTCAATGCGCCGCCAGTAGCGCTCCTCAAAGCTTTCGGAGTCGAAATCGGGCTCGATGTCCTCCTCCGTCCCGTCGGTTTCAGGCGGCAGCTCCCCGCGTTTTTCGGCAACGTCATCGATGCCGAACATCACGCTTTTGATGTTTTCGCGTTCGGCGTCCGCCGGAACGGTTTCGGCGGAGCTGTTTTCCGATTCAATATTTCCCGATTCGATATTTTTCGATTCGCTGTTTTCCGATTCGTGGTTTTCGATGTTTTCCGCGTTTTCGTTTTTGCTGTCATCATTCATTCCGGTAATACACCTCCTTTAAGAAAAGCCCGTGCGGCGGTGCGGTAATTCCCGCGCGGCGCCTGTCCCTTGACGCGATTATTTCCGCGGCGCTTTTGTAATCGATAAGCTCCGCGCCCATCATAACGAGCGTTCCCGCGATTATTCTGACCATATTGTATAAAAAGCCGTTTCCCGTTATCTCAAGCGTTATAAGCCCGTTTTTTTCCGAAATATCGAGCGAATAAACGGTTCTTACGGTTGTTTTTACTGTAAAGCCCGACGAGGCGAAGCCCAAAAAATCGTGCTCGCCGATAAACGCCTTTGACGCTTCGCGCATTTTTTCAACGTCGAGCGGGTATTTGTAATGCCAGGCGTATTTCCGTTCAAACACGTCGGGCGTTTCGGTGTTTAAGATCCTGTAGATGTACGTTTTTTTGACTGCCGAGCGCGCCGCGTCGAAATCATCGGCGGCAAATTCCGCGCTTTTGCAGACAATATCGCCGGGGAGGTTTGCGTTCAGTGCGGCGGCAAAACGCTCCCCGGGGATACGCGACGACGTATCGAAGCTGCACACGTAATTTATTGCGTGGACGCCGGAATCGGTTCTGCCGCAGCCCGTTATCAAAGCGTCCTCGCCCGTTATTTTCCTTACGGCGTTTTTTAGCGTTTCCTGCACCGTAACGGCGTTTTTCTGTATCTGCCAGCCGTGATACGACGTGCCGTCGAAGCTTATCGTAAGCCTGACCTTCAAAGCAGCTCCACCCCCGCAAAAGCAGCCGCCGCAAAAATTACGATAACGGCAGCGGCGGCGTCCGTTTTTTGAAATGTATGCGCGCTCATGCGCGTGCGGCGGCAAAAGCCGTAGCAGCGCGCGTCCATTGCGTCGGCAAGCGCGTCGGAATGCCTGAACGCGCCCGCAAGCAGCGGCACGATAAGCGGCAGCGCCGCGCGCGCCTTTTTTATTATCCCCCTGCCGTCAAAGTCCGCGCCGCGCGATTTTTGCGCGTCGGCTATTGCGCGCGCCTCCTCGGCAAGCGTCGGGATAAAGCGTATCGCTATGCCCGTCATTGCGGCGATGTCGCGGACGGGAAGCTTAAATGCGGCAAGCGGGCTTAAAAGGCTTTCGACAGCCGACGTTAAATCGAGCGGCTTTGTCGAAGCCGTCAGAATACACGACGAAAGCGCAAGCAGCATGAGCCGAAGCGCGGCGAATGCGCCGTAAAACAGCCCTTCGCGCGTGCATATGAGCGCGCCGAATGAAAATATTTCCGTTCCCGCCCGCGAAAACGCGCCGAATATAAGCGCAAATGCGGCAAGGAACGCAACGGGGCGCAGCCCGCGCAGCAGCGGCCGTATGCCGACACGCGAAAGCGCGATAAGCAATGATGTATATATAAGCATAAGCAGCATGGTGCGGGCCGTTGACGCTGTAAAGAGCATAACGGCAAATGCGGCAAGCGATATTATTTTCAGCCGCGCGTCGAGGCGCTCCAAAACGGAGCCCGAGGCGGCGTATTGACCTATTAAAACAGTATTTGCAATCATGGTTATTGTCTTTTTTTCAAAGGGGGCTCCGCCCCCTTTGGAACCCCCGGGGTTTTCTTTTTATCAAAAAGGGCTCCGCCCCCCTTTGGAACCCCCGGTTTCAATTATATCATAAAAACATCAAATGTCAATGTATTTTTATGCCTTATAAAACAGCGCGGCGGATTGCGTCGGCAACGGCGCGGACGTCCGGCGTTTCGGCCGATGATGCGACGCGTATGCCGAGCTCCCCGGCGCGGCGCTTTGTGCTTGCGCCTATCGCGGCAACGCTTGCCGCGCCGCCGTGCGGAAGGATCTCGCGGTACGCCCCGGCGCATGTGCCGCTCGTTAAAACAACGCAGTCGGCAGTCGGCTCGTAAAGCGAAAAAAGCTCCGCGCGCGACATATCGGTTATCGTGTCAAAAAGCTCAAGCCGCTCGGCGCGGATATTTTTGAGCCTGTCGGAAAGCTCGCGTCCGCCGCGCGACGAGCACGGAATAAGCACGCTTTTGCATTTGCCGTCTTCGGCAATCGCTTCGGCAAGCCCCTCCGCATTATGGGTTTTTGCCAAAATATCGGGAATAAGCCCGCGCCTTTGAAGCGATAAACGCGCGCGCTCGCCGAGTGCGGCAAGCCGTATCCCGCAAAGGCGGCGCAAATCGATATTTTGCTCGTTTAAATATTCAAAAAAATATTCGGCGCCGTTTGCGCTTGAAAACGCAATGCAGTCAAAGCCCGTTATATCGGGAGCTTTTACGCGCTCTTTTTTTATTGTTTTGATTATGGGTATTCTAAGGAGCTGCGCTCCCGGAATTTCGTTTTCAAGCCCGGCAAGCGTATTTTCAAGCCCGGCGCATATAACGCGCTTTCCGAAAAGCTCGCCGCCGTTTTTGCCGCAGGCGTTTTCAGCCGCCGCGCCGACAACCGCAACGGCCGGGGACGGAAGCTCCGCCGCTTTTTTTTCAATATCGGAAAGCGTGCCCGCCGCGCACCGCATACGCGGCGACGTGCCCTCGGATACAACGGCGCACGGCGTGTTTTCCGGCTTGCCGTATTTTATAAGCTCCGACGAAATTTCGCCGAGCCGCGATTTCCCCATCATAAAAACGAGCGTGCCCTCAAGGCGCGCAAGCGTTTTGTAGCCGGGCTTTTTCCCCGCGCCGCCGGGGTGCGCCGTTATTATATGGACGGACGACGCGGTGTTCCTGTCGGTAACGGAAATACCGGCAGACGCGGGTACGGCGTAGGCTGACGAAACGCCGCTTATTATTTCGTATTTTATGCCGTGCTCCTTAAGATACAGCGCCTCCTCCGCGCCGCGCCCGAATATATAGGGGTCGCCGCCCTTAAGGCGCACAACCGTTTTGCTTTCCGATGCAAGGCGAAGGAGCAGCCTGTTTATTTCGTCCTGCTCCATTGCGTGGTTTCCGGCGCGCTTGCCGGCAAATATAAGCTCCGCGTTTTTGGCAATCGTCAGGACGGTGGGATTGACGAGCGCGTCGTAAACGACGGCGTCGGCACGCGTGAGCGCATCGGCGCATTTTAAAGTAAGCAGCCCCGCGTCCCACGGGCCCGCTCCGGCTATGTATACGAAGCCGTTATTTTTGTGTTTCAAGCCAGAGCCTCCTTCCGAGCTCCTCGGGGTCTGTGCCCGTGCCTTCGGCAAACGAAAGCGCGCCGTTTCTGCCCGGTGCGACAGCCTCCATAATAAGCCCGTTTTCGCCGTTTTTTCGCGCATACGCGCCGACGGGCGCATGGCAGCCGCCGCCCGCGGCTCTTAAAAACGCGCGCTCGGCCGTTAAAGCCGCCATTGTTTCCTTGTCGTTTATCGCGCTCATATAGCCCTCCATCGTGCCCTTTCGGACCTCGACGGCTATTATGCCCTGCCCCGCCGCGCTCACAACGTCGGAAAGGACTGTTACGCGTATCGATTTATCGTGTATTTCAAGCCGCTCTATCGCCGCCTTGGCGATGACGACGGCGTCGTATTCGCCATCCTTCAGCTTTTGAAGGCGCGTTTCTATATTGCCGCGTATGGGCAGTATTTCGGCATTGGGGTACATTTGCTTAAGCTGCGCCGCGCGCCGCGGCGAGCCGGTGCCTATCGTCCGCACATGATATTTTCCGCCGTGGGTGACGAGCGTGTCCTCGTGGGCGGCGCGTTTCAGCGCAGCGCCTATCACAAGCTCACCGGGGAGCGACGCCGTCATATCCTTTGCCGAATGGACGGCCATATCTATGCGCCCGCCGAGCAGCGCGTTTTCAAGCTCCTTTACAAAAACGCCGCCGCTGCCGAGCTGTGAGAGCGGGCTTTTTTTGTCGCGGTCGCCGCGCGTTGATATTTCAACGATTTCAAAGCCTTCGGCGGGAAATTTTTTTCTGAGCTCAAGCATTGCAAGGCGTGCCTGACGAAGCGCCAGCTCGCTTGAGCGCGTTCCTATTTTTATGCTCATACCGTTTTTTCCTTTCGAGCCAGTCGTAAAATTCATCTATGCAGCGGTCGATTATGGGCAGCGCGCGGAGAGCCTCCGCGGCGCGCGTCCTGTTGTTTTCCTCGGCCGCCGTTTTTATCATATCTATATTTATCACGATATTTTCGGGAGAAGGCGAAACGTCCATGTCGGACGGTACGGCCATATCGAGAAATACGCGTTTTTTTCTTGTTTTAAAGGTGATTTTGCGCTCCTCTATCGTTTTATGCGGCGCCGTTGTTGCGCTGACTATCAGATCGGCGTCGTCTATGTAATCGTACCTGGCGGCATAATCTATAAGCTCCGCGCCGGGAGGATATGCGCCGTGCGGAGCGCTTCCGCGGATCGTTATTATTTCGCGGCAAAGCCCCGCGAGGTCTTTTGCGATTACAGAACCCGTTTTTCCGCCGGCGCCTATTATGAGGGCGGTGTTTACAGTGCCGCCGAGCTCCGAGCGCGCCGCCTTTAACGCGATCCCGGCCGCCGAAACGGGCGTTGACGACAGGAGCGTTTCCGTTTTTACGCGCTTTGCGGACGTTACAGCAAGGCGGAAAAGCGTGTTAAGGTATGAATTTGTAAAGCCCATGGAGCGCGAAAGCTCAAACGCGCGCTTTATCTGGCCGAGGATCTGATCCTCGCCGAGGACCATGGAATTAAGCCCCGCCGCCGTCGCAAAAAGGTGTTCGGCAGCATCGCGGCCCGTTTTTATCACGGCGTATTTTGTGAGATACCGCAGCGTGCAGCCGGCTGCCGCGCAGATATACGGGCGTATATCGCCGCCGGAGTCGGTGCAGACCTCAAAGCGGTTGCAGGTTGATATTAAAACGGAGCATATGCCGTTTTTGTGAAGCTCGCGCATAAGACCGAGACGGCGCTCGGAGGTGAGAGCGAAGCGTTCGCGGACGGCAAGCGGCGCCGTCCGGTGGTCAACGGAAATTATCTGCATCATAAAACCTCTTTTTTTTCTTCAAAGGGGGCTCTGCCCCCTTTGGAACCCCCGGGGGATCTTTGAAATAGCGAAAAAGGCGGCGCGGACGCCGCCTTTTTTTTATTTGTTCTTGCCGCAGCAGTGCTTATACTTCTTGCCGCTGCCACAGGGACAGGGATCGTTCCTGCCCGGCTCTTTCTTTGCCGCGGCGCCCTTGCTCTTTAACGAGCCGTCGCCGCCGGTATCGAGCGGCTTTGCAACCTGCTCTCTTTCTATCTTTATCCTCGGCATCGCCGAAAGGACGTATCTTACCGTGTCGCGCTTTATGGAATCGAGCATACCCTGGTACAGCTCCGCCCCGACGTTCTTGTATTCCATAACGGGATCGTGCTGGCCGTAAGCCCTTAACCCTATCTCGCGCTTAACGTGCTCCATCTCGTCGAGATGGTCCATCCAAAGCGTGTCGACAACCTTGAGCATTATAACGCGCTCAAGCTCGCGCATATTTTCGCCGAATATCTGCTCCTGGTATTCGTAGCGTTTGCCTGCGATTTCCATGAGCTGATCCTTAACGTCGTTGCGCGTTATCGTTTCCATATCCTCCGCGGGTATGTCAAACGCGTTGTCGGCGCGCAGATAAATATTTGCAAATTCCTTTATTGCGCGGATATTCCATTCCTCGGGTATTTCCGAGATCCCGATGTAGTCGTCGAGCGCGCCGTCTATAACGCTCTCGATCATGTCCTTTATCGTGCCCGAAATATCTTCGCCGTCGAGAACCGTCTGGCGCTGGGCGTAGATTATCTTTCTCTGCTCGTTCATGACCTCGTCGTACTGGAGCACGTGCTTACGTGCGTCAAAGTTGCGGCTCTCGAGGTTCTTCTGCGCGTTTTCTATTGCGTTTGTGAGCATTTTCGCTTCTATCGGCTCGTCCTCCGCAAGGCCGAGGCCGTCAACCATTTTCTTGACTCTTTCGGAGCCGAAAATACGCATCAGGTCATCGTCGAGCGACAGGAAGAATCGCGATGCGCCCGGGTCGCCCTGACGTCCCGCACGTCCGCGGAGCTGGTTGTCTATACGTCTTGATTCGTGACGCTCCGTGCCTATGATAAACAGGCCGCCCGCCTGCTTTACGGCCTCCTGCTCGGGCTTTATCTGCTCCTTGAATTTCTCGTTAAGCTCCGTAAACGTCTTTCTTGCGTTTATTATTTCTTCGTCGTCCGTGTCGGCAAAGCCTGTGGCCTCCGCTATGAGCTCATCGGTAAAGCCCTGCTTCACCATTTCGTGCTTCGCCATATATTCGGCGTTTCCGCCGAGCATAATATCCGTACCGCGGCCCGCCATGTTCGTGGCTATCGTAACGGCTCCGCGCTTGCCGGCCTGGGCGATTATTTCGGCTTCCTTTTCGTGGTATTTTGCGTTTAAGACCTCGTGCTTTATGCCCTGGCGCTTAAGGAGCGCGCTCAGGTGCTCCGACTTATCGACGTTTACCGTGCCGACAAGCACCGGCTGGCCTTTTTCGTGGCATTCCTTTATCTGCTTTATAACGGCCGTGTATTTGCCGTTTTCCGTTTTGTAAACGGAATCGTGCATATCCGTTCTTATAACGGGCTTGTTTGTGGGCACGGCAACGCAGTCCAGCTTATAGATGTGCTGGAATTCCTCCTCCTCGGTAAGAGCCGTACCGGTCATGCCGGAGAGCTTGCCGTATAATCTGAAGAAGTTCTGGAACGTTATTGTTGCAAGCGTTTTCGATTCCGCCTCGACTTTAACGCCCTCTTTTGCTTCTATGGCCTGATGCAGGCCGTCGCTGTAGCGGCGTCCCGGCATTATACGGCCCGTGAATTCGTCAACAATCAAAACCTCGCCGTCTTTTACAACGTACTGCTGGTCGCGGTGCATAACGCCGTTTGCGTGAAGCGCCTGGTTGATGTGGTGAAGGAGCTTCATGTTTTCGGGGTCGGAAAGGTTCTCAACGCCGAAGCCCTGCTCAGCTTTTTTGACGCCGCGCTCCGTGAGCGTTGCTGTTTTTGCTTTTTCGTCAACTATATAATCGGCGTCTACGTCAACGTCGAGCTGCTTGTCGTCGTGCTCCGTCAGGACGAGCTTTTTAAGGCGCTTTGCAAACATATCGGCAACTCTGTACATATCGCTTGACGTGTTGCCGGGACCGGAAATTATAAGCGGCGTTCTCGCTTCGTCTATGAGGATCGAGTCGACCTCATCGACGATGGCGTAGTTGTGCCCGCGCTGAACCATTTCCTCCTTGTGGACAACCATGTTATCTCTGAGGTAATCGAAGCCCAGCTCGTTGTTTGTGCCGTAGGTGATGTCGCTTGCGTAAGCCTCGCGGCGCTCCGGCTGCGATTTGTCGTGGATTATAAGGCCGCAGGTCATGCCGAGGAAACGGTAGACCTTGCCCATCCATTCGCTGTCGCGCTTTGCAAGGTAATCGTTTACCGTAACGATATGTACGCCCTTGCCGGTGAGCGCGTTAAGATATGCGGGGAGCGTTGAAACGAGAGTTTTACCCTCACCCGTTTTCATTTCGGCGATTCTGCCCTGATGCAGGATAACGCCGCCTATTACCTGAACGTAGAAGTGCTTCATGCCGAGCACGCGCCAGCTTGCTTCTCTCACAACGGCAAACGCCTCGGGAAGAAGGTCGTCGAGAGTTTCGCCGTTTTGCAGGCGCTGCCTGAATTCCGGTGTTTTTGCCTTTAATTCGGCGTCCGAAAGCTTTGCCATATCGTCCTCGAGCGCCATGACCTTGTCGGCGATGGGGCGGACCTTTTTAAGCTCGCGGTCGGAATACGAGCCGAAAATCTTATCAAATAAACTCAAAAGTTTCACATCCTTAAATATTTATCGCGGCATATCTCAGCCGATTTTACACTATACCATTCTATTATAACACATATTTAAAACAAATACCACTGTTTTTTATGAAAAATTTTTTAAAAATTCCGAAACTATCTGTGAAATATCACGGTCGGGAGCGATTTTTATTATGCGTTCGTCGCGGTTAAACCATGTGAGCTGCCTTTTTGCGTAGCGTCTGGAATTTCTTTTTATAAGCTCGGCACATTCCGAAAGCGTGATCTCGCCGTTTATAAAGCGTATCGTTTCCCTGTAGCCTATGCCCTGCATCGACTGCATATCCGGCGTGCAGCCCATATCGAGCAGGCGGCGTACCTCGCTTTCAAGACCTTCGGAGAACATTATGTCAACCCTTTTGTTTATGCGTTCGTAAAGCGCCGCGCGGTCGAAGGCGGGCATTAGCATAAGCGGCGCGTAGCGGCTTTTTACAAGCTTTGTTTCGCGCCTGTGCTCCGATATTGTTTTGCCCGTCGTTTTGTAAAATTCTATCGCGCGTATTATACGGCGCGAATTGTTCGGGTGGAGCTGCGCCGCCGATTCGGGGTCGAACCGCGAAAGCATATCCAAAAGATATTCGGCGCCCTTTTCCTTTAAAACAACGTTAAGCTCGCTTCTTATGCGCTCGTCGGAGCCGCCGTCGCCGAACGTTACGTCGTTTACGACGCTTGAAATATACAGCCCCGTGCCGCCCGAAAGTATCGGGATTTTGCCGCTGCGGCGGATTTTTTCGGCGCAGCCGTGAGCAAGCGGGACGTAATCGGCAACGCTGAAGCCCTCGCGCGGGTCGATAAAATCTATAAGATGATGAACGGCCGCGGCGCGTTCCTCAGCCGTCGGCTTTGCAGTGCCGACGTCCATATATTTATAAATCTGCATGCTGTCGGCGTTTATTATTTCGCCGCCGAAATCTTGTGCCGTTTTTATGGCAAGCGACGTTTTGCCGCTTGCCGTTGGGCCGCATATGACGATAAGCGGCGTTTTTTCTGTTTTATCCATTTTATACTGTTCTCTTATACTATTCTCTTAAATGCTTTTTCAATATCCCTTTTTGAGTATCTTATTATCATCGGGCGTCCGTGAGGGCAGCTGCCCTTGCCCTTTTTCTCAAGCGAAAGCGCCGTTTTTACAAGCGCGCGCGCCTCCGGCTCCGAGAGCGCGTGATTTGCCTTTACGGCGGCCTTGCAGGCTATTGTGTATAAAAGCCTTTGGCGCGTTTCGGAGATAAGCTCGTTTCTGCCCTCGCCGAACTGCGTTATAAGCTCCGTCAAAAGGTCCTCCGCGCCGCTCATTGAAATGTCGGCCGGTACGGCCGAAATAAATACGGTATTATCCTCAAGGCGGCAGTCAAAGCCGAGCTTTTTCAGTTCCGCTTCGGCTTCGATATAATTCCCCGTTTCGCCGCCGCCCAAAGCAACCTCGACGGGCACGATGAGCATTTGTGAGTATATGCCGTTCTGCGAAAGCTCGGCAAGCAGCTCCTCGTATTTTTGACGCTCGTGCGCCGCGTGCTGGTCGATCATTATCATTTCGCCGTTTTCCTCGGCGATGATGTAGGTATCAAACAGCTGCCCGACTATGCGTATGCTGTAATCATCGATCTCGGTGTCCCCGGCAGCTTTAGTGTCCCCCCTAACTTTAGTGTCCCCGTCAAAAAAATCATTCCCCTGCGGGGGTGCGGGGGCGGCAGCCTCCGCAGAAAGAGAACGAAGCTCCGCCGCCCTGCGCTTATATTTTAATATCTCGCTGTCGCTTTTTATAAGCTCCGGCTCGTCCTGCTTTGCGCCCGTTGCGCGCAGTATACCGTGGCTTACGCGCGGCGACGTGCCGTCGTCCGCAACGTGAACGCCCGCCGACGCGTCGGCGGCAATCTGGCTGTTGGGCTGCGTGAACAGCTCGCCGTAATTTTCCTTTAAGGTGCTGCCCTTAAGCGCAAACGGATCGGCGCCTTTAGTGTCCCCGGTGAGCTTGGTGTCCCCGTGCGGGACGGCGCTCCGGTGTGATGCGGAGGGCTTGCTTTTAGTGTCCCCGACAAGGAACGGATTTTTGCGCGGGTCGAATTTTCCGCTGTACGCCTTTAAAACATCTGTCGGTATGCCGAGAAAATCGGACGCCGCCGGTTTTTCGTTTTCCTCCTCGGGGATTTTGTAAAGAGCGTTTTTTACGCCGTAATAGACTGTTTGGAACGCCTTTTTCTCGTCGGAGAATTTCACCTCAAGCTTTGTTGGGTGGACGTTTATATCTATAAAATGAGGGTCTGTTTCGATATTCAAAACGGCAAGAGGGAACTTGCCTATCATTATCTGGTTTTTAAACGCTTCCTCAAGCGCCGCCGTAAGCCGCGGGCTTTTTATCCAGCGTTTATTTACAAAAAAGCTTTCGTGGGAGCGGTTTGAGCGCGAAACGCTGCCGTTTCCCACAACGCCCGTGACGCGGAAGCCGTCGTTATCGTAGTTTACCGGTATGAGATTTGCGCCGAAGTCGCGGCCGTATACGGCGGAAACGGCGTTTTTAAGACTGCTGTCGCCGGGGCTGAAGAGCTTTTCCTTTCCGTTTATTACAAGCCTGAAGGAAACCTCCGTATGCGCAAAAATAAGGCGCGACACAACGTCGGTTATATAGCCTGCCTCGGTTGAGTCTTTTTTCAGGAATTTTGCGCGCGCGGGCGTGTTGTAGAACAGGTCGCGGACAATGACGGACGTGCCCTCGGCAAGCCCGGCCTCCTCGGAGGATATTATTTCGCCGCCTTCGCACCTTACGCACACGCCTTTGCCGTCTTTTTTGCGCGTGTAAAGGCTTACGCGCGCAACGGCGCCGATGCTTGAGAGCGCTTCGCCGCGGAAGCCGAGCGTATATATTGCGTCGAGGTCCGCGTCGGTTTTTATTTTGCTTGTGGCGTGGCGGAGAAAGCAGATGCGCGCGTCCTCGGGGCTCATGCCGCAGCCGTTGTCGGTGACTCTTATATATGTTGAGCCGCCTTTTTCGATTTCTATCGTAACGGCTGCCGCGCCCGCGTCTATTGAGTTTTCTGCAAGCTCCTTAACGACGCTCGCGGGGCGTTCAACAACTTCTCCGGCGGCGATTTTGTTTGATATGCCGCTCGGCAGGAGGTTTATTATTCCCATTTTTACGGTCCTTTCATACTCGGGGTTTTGTGTTTTTTTCAAAGGGGGCTCCGCCCCCTTTGGAACCCCCGGCGGCTGCCGCGGGGGTTTTTTATGCGCCCGTCACTGTCTGCTCCGAGCTGGTAACGCACGGTGCGCGTTAAGGCTCTTCCGCAGACAGATGACGTGCGCTTTTAAGGCTGCACATACATTCCTCGGAAGGGGAAATATGTGCCGCTTTTATGTAAGGCGGCTGTTGTCTGTTCGGCGAGATGATTGACGAATGCAAGCGAAACGCACGCCGTCTTCGTGAACGCAATAAAAATTTATTGCTTGTGTTGGGGCGAGTGGTGTGCGTGAGCGAAGCAGAGGA